>SLLL01000013.1 GCA_007134085.1 Balneolaceae bacterium | reverse complement strand
CTGATGCATTTGATAGGCCGTTAATCCGTATCCATCTCTTAAATGTCATTTATAAAAATCTTTGAATTCAAATAATTTGGACTAATATAAGATTCCTCTGCAAATGAAATTAATCCACCCACTCCAATGATCCAAAACCTTAAAGGGAAACCGCAGAACAGATGAATCCGCCGGTAGTCGGACAGGTTGTTGAACGAAGGAACAAAGGAACAGACGAACAGACGAATCCGCCGGTAGTCGGACAAGTTCATGAACAGAGAAACCGAGAAAGTTTGAACGGGACAGGCCAGTAGTTCGATATCGCAATCACTTTTTCGGTTTTACATTTTTCGGTTCGATATTCTGCGGTTTTCACCTGTTTTTTCTTTTTCGTTTAAAAAAAAGTGTAAGGAATCTTTCGATTCAGGTTCATACGATAAAACGTTAATAAACCTGAACACTATGAAAAAAAGAGTTTATGATCTGGAAGAAAGGCTTATACAATTTGGTGTAGCCATCATTGAACTTGCTGAGACGACGAATAAAAGGCGGTATGCTGCAATTCACTTATCCAAACAATTAATACGATCAGGAACATCTCCGGGTATTCACTATGGTGAAGCGCAGGCTGCGGAATCTCGAAAGGATTTTGTTCATAAAATGAAAGTGATTCTGAAAGAACTACGAGAAACCCGGGGAAACCTGGTCATGAGCAATAGGGCAAATCTCATCAAATCCGGCCAAGCCGTTGATTCAGTTATAGACGAGTGCAGTCAGCTAATTGCCATTTTTGTAAAAAGCATTCAAACTGCTGAAAAAAGGGATGGAAAAAATCTCAGAACAGAAGAACGTAAAACCGTGAAGGGAAACCGAAGGGCAGGGGAAGATTGAACAAAGAAACCGCAGAACAGATGAATCCGCCGGTAGTCGGACAAGTTCATGAACCGATTAACCGAGAAAGTTTGATCGGGGTAGGATAGTTGTCCGATATCGACGCAACTTTTTCGGTTTTACATTTCTCGGTTGGATATTCTTCGGTTTAAATAGTTTATCATTCTTCGGTTTCCTCTCCCTCGTTCCGGGCTACCGCGAGCCACCGGTTTGCTTCTTCGATAATCCAGCCGGGAACGTACTCTTCGTCCATATTGGAGAGAACGTTTTGCAGAGTGGTTTCGGCGCGGGCGTACTCCCGGTCGTGCAGGTAGATTCGAGCAACGGTTGAGCGCGCCAAAAGCAGGTGGAGGTGGGTTTCGGCAAGCGCGCTTGCCATGATTTCGTGAGCCAGTGTTGCATGCGGCCGGGCGTCCTCAAACCGCTCCAGGTCCAGCAGAAAACGTGCCACATTCATATGGCTGAAGGCAGTGAGCGGGTGCGCTTCGCCAAGGGTAAGCTGACGAATCCGTAGGGCTTCCTTGTAGTGTTCAATGGCATCGTCACTGTTTCCCATGTCCCTTAGAAGTACGCCAAGGTTATTGAGCGTCGCCGAAATATCGGGGTGCAGGCCATCCTCATAGATCTCCCGAAACATGGCGAGCCCGGTGCGGTAATTTTGCTCCGCAAGTTCGTAATCCTCAAGTCCGTGGTAGGTTTGAGCCAGATTGTTATGGATAACGGCAACCTCCGGGCGGGTGGGATCGTTGTCCATCCAGAGATCGCGTACCTCCAGTTGTATCTCCAGCGCGTCGTCATACCGCTCCAGCTCGAGCAGAACTACGGCATAATCATTCAATATGGACGCCCGGGTATCCCACGGGGTGCGGGCATCCATCCGCCCAATCACCGTCCGGTAGCCATCAATGGCGGCATCGTAGTAGCCCCGGCGGAAATCGAGCCAGGCAAGATAGGAGCTTGAGGTGAGTGTACGGCTGTCTCCGGGCCCGTAAAGAGCGGTGTACAGCTCCTCCGAAATTTTAAGATTGGTGTAGGAGTCGTCCAGCTCCATGAGGCCAAGCTGGGTGTACCCGATGGTGTAGCGAAGCGGGGCTTCCAGTTCGGGCTGTGCAGGGAACCGCTCACTCACCAGCTCGCCCGCTTTGCGGAGCACATCGCGTATGGTGGCATCGGCACCGGCCTGGTAGGGGTCGGCCTCAGTGAGAATGGTTTGCAGAAACTCGTTGATCTTAAGGGTGCGGTCGCGCTCGGCCCGTGCTTGTTCAGCCTGCCAAACTGAAACAACCGTGGTTGTGAGAAGGCTGATTGCCACAATAGCCGCTGCGGCAACACCAACCCTGTGGCGTGCAATAAATTTTCGGGCGCGGTAGTGCAGGCTCTCAGGGCGAGCTGTTACCGGCAGGTTGTTTTGATAGTTCTGGATATCCTGCAGCAGCTGCTCTGCCGACCCGTACCGCCGGGCGGGATCTTTACGCAACGCTTTCAGGATGATGTTATCGAGGTCGCCCTTCAGCAGTTTTTTGGTGTGAGCTGGGTTTAACGTGGCTGCTGTTGATCCGTTTTGGGTTCCATTCCCTGCGCGGCTCACCAGCATGCTCGGTTTTGTGGGTGGCGTACTGGTGATAACACTCCCGATCTCATGCGGTGTCTTTTCAGTGAAGGTGTAGGGGAGCGATCCGGTGAGAATCTGGCAGAGCAGCAGGCCCAGGGTGTACACATCGGTGGCAGTGGTGACCGGTTCACCGTTCACCTGTTCCGGGCTTGCATATTCCGGGGTCATCAGGCGCAGGCCGGTCTGGGTGATGGCGAGGTTGTCCTCAGGGTTTTCATCCAGTATCTTGGCGATGCCAAAATCGAGCAGTTTTACGGTGCCATCTTTGGTAACCAAAATGTTGGATGGTTTCAGGTCGCGGTGTACAATTAGCTGCTGATGGGCGTACTGAACGGCCTCACAAATCTGCGTAAAAATACGTAGGCGTCCGTCAATGCCGATATTGTTGTTGTTGCACCATTGGGTAACCGGTTCGCCATCCACATATTCAAGAATAAAGTAGGGGCGGCCTTCGCCGGTAATGCCGGCATCCAGCAGTTGGGCGATGTTTTTATGCTGCAGGCGGGCAAGTATTTGCTGCTCTTTTATGATTCTTTGATACCGTTCGCGCCCCGGCATAATGCCTTGCAGCGACTTGATGGCAACCTGCCGTTCAAACTTTCCATCGGCCCGCTCGGCAAGGTAAACGGTGCTCATGCCGCCTTTGCCAATCTGCCGGATGATTTTCCAAGGGCCAATCTGAACGCCGCTCTCCAGGTTCTGGTCGAAAAGAAGTTCTCTGTTGAGGAATGAGTCGGATGCATGGTGGGAGTCCATCAGCTGCCTTACCATGCGGGCAATGTCGGGGTTTTTGGCTTCAAGGCCGTCAAGGTAGGCTTGCTGAGCGGAACCGCTAAGCTCAAGAGCCTGGTGGAAGTGATCTTCTATCAACTGCCAGCGTTCTGCATCCATTGGTGGTAAGCTATACAAGTGTTAAGAACGATTATACATCCCAGAGTGATAGCATTCAAATTAAAAAAGTTTAAAGTTAAACGGTGTTGGGGTGCAACGAGATCTGAGAAAGGGGAAACCGATGAGCAGAATATGTAAACCGCAGAACAGATGAATCCGCCTGGAGTCGGACAGGTTTTCGAACCGATTAACCGAAGAAGTTTGATTGGGGCAGATTAGTAACTCGATATTGGTACCAATTTTTTATTTATACAATTATCGGTTCAAAAATGTGGTTTTAAAATTTTGCGATTTAGATTCTAATAAAAAGTGCCGTTAGGCACGATTATAAATCGATCAAGAATACCCCGTTAGAAAAGTTCACATGTGGGTTCGGTTATTTAGTGAGTCATGCCTACGGCATTTTTGGAATATGTTCATCTGTTATCCACCGGTTGAAACCGGTGGCTACGATGTTAGCCATGCCTGCCGGCACTTGTAGATGTGTGATGAATCCGCCGGGAGTCGGACAAGCTGTTTAACCGAAGAAGTTTGACTGGTGGCGCAATAGTTTTTCGATATCGATACCACTTATTCGGTTCTGCATTTCACGGTTCGATATTCTTCGGTT
>SLLL01000211.1 GCA_007134085.1 Balneolaceae bacterium | reverse complement strand
CAGGCTGTTAATCTGTTGAGACGCCTTCGACGTGTTAAACTGTTAAACTGTTGAATTGTTTTGAAATTTGAGTCGAAATGAAAAAATTAACATTATCGGGTACGCTTCATTCACCAATTCACCAATTCACCAATTCACCAATTCACCAATTCACCAATTCACCAATTCACCAAACCATACTCCGCGACAACGCTGAAAGGAGCTGACGCACGCTTTCAGGTTTGGCTTGTCACCAATTCTACAAAAACCCGCCGTTTGAAACTCGCGCCCTGAGCCTTGTGCCCTTTACTCCCGATAAAAAACATCACCGATGCAATACTATCGGCACATACGGGATTTCGTTTCACTCAACCTGAACCCAAACTTTCCATATATTCAACAGGAAAAAATTTGTTATAAATAAAGTCATCAAACAAAAAGAATGAAAATCATCTCCATAGTCGGTGCACGTCCACAATTTATTAAACTCGGCCCATTGTCCAGAGAGCTTCGAAAGAAGCACAAAGAGATTATTATCCACACCGGCCAGCATTATGATGCTGAGATGTCGGATCTGTTTTTTGAGCAGCTGGAAATCCCCGAGCCAGATGTGAACCTTGAGATAGGGTCCGGCAGCCACGGTATGCAGACAGGACAGATGCTGGTGGGCATTGAGAAAGAGATTTTAAAACATGAGCCTGATATGGTTCTCAGCTTCGGGGATACCAACTCTACGCTGGCGGCCTGCCTGGCAGCGGCAAAGCTTAAGGTGCCGTCGCTGCATATTGAGGCGGGTCTGCGCAGTTTTAACCGCTCTATGCCGGAGGAGATTAACCGCGTAGTGGCCGACCATACAGCCGACCTTCTTTTTGCCCCAACCCCCGAAGCGGTGAAACACCTGCAAAAAGAGGGGCTTGGTGAGAAAACCGTTCTCACGGGTGATATTATGGCTGATTCGGTTCGGTTTATACAGTCTAAAATAGAGGAGAACCGCTTTGAGGGAAGAGCGTACAATTTACTAACCCTGCACCGCCCGTATAATGTGGATGACCCGCAGAAGCTTGCCACTCTTTTCCGGCAACTGGGGGATGCGGATGTTGATTTTATCTTTCCTGTACATCCAAGAACGCGTGCTGTGCTTAAAGCCAACAGCATAACCGTGCCTGGAAATATTAAACTAATTGCACCGCAGGGCTACATTGAGTTTCAGGGGTTGCTGAAATATGCAGATAAGGCCATTACCGATTCCGGTGGCCTTCAGAAAGAGGCGTACATTGCCGGAAAGCCGTGCATTACCCTACGCCCCGAAACAGAATGGGTAGAAACCGTTGAGGCGGGATGGAATGTTCTGATGGATATCAACGATCCTGAGCTGGTGGCTAAGATTGCCGCTTTTAATCCAAATAGTGACAGGCCGGATCTATATGGGAAAGATGTGGCGAAGAGGATGGTACGGGAGATGGAAGGGTTTTTGTGAGTGGGAGAGTGAGGAATTGCTACATAAATGTTGAACTGTTAGATTGGTTGATTTTAAATTAAATTTTGAATGTTGAATTTGGTCGGGGAACTGTTAGAAATCTAACGTTTAAACAATTCAACAAAATCTCTGAAGAAGAAAAAATTTACTCTATATTTCAATAAACCTGCACATTACGCCTTGAACCATGCACCTTGCCTCCTGAGCCCTGAGCCCTGAGCCCTAAAAACCGACGCTTGAAGGAGCCGCAACTGCAGCGTCACGCTTCAAGGCCTCATAGCGATAAACACCCTGCGCCCTGAGTCTTGCACTCCCGATAAAAAACATCGGGATTTCGTTTCACTCAACCTGTCCCCCTTTCAACTCAGCCTAAATAGATGTAATTTACCCTATTATAAAAAAGAAATGGATCACACAATTTTTCACTGTTGATAGTTGTTGTAAATTCATATACTTCTGCAGCCTAAGCGATTCTTGTAAAACTTTTAAATTTATCCGGTACACATGAGTGACGTAAATCAGCAAAACTCATACTCCTCAAGAGGAAATGGTAAACTAAACGGGAATGGATATTATGGTGGTGAATATACTTCTGCCATGAGTATGCCATCCGATGAGACAAAGCGCGATGAGATTGACCTTAAACATCTTATCAACGTTTCTCTTCGCTATAAGTGGTGGGTGATTGGGATTACGATTCTATTTACCGGTGTTGCGTGGCTCTACGCACAAACATTTGATGATGTATACACCAGCTCGGGTACCATTGTGATTGCCGAAGAGCGTAACCGATATACCTGGGCCGGGTCAGATATTTCAAGTATCATTTCATCCTCATTTGGGGTAGGTGCAGGAAACCGGCTTGTGAACGAAATTCAGGTGTTTCAGTCGCGGCGGCTTGCCGAAGAGATAGCCGCCAAGATGCATGAGCAAGAGGTGATGGAGAATGGTGAGATGTTCCCAATGCTGCACAGAAGCTATCCAGACGACGATACGAAGATCTCTGTTGAGGCACTAACAGGCCGCGTGCGGTCTGCCATGAATGTTAACCGTGTTGATATGGATACTGATATTCTGCGGATCAGTTATACAACACGCCACCCGCTTGAAGCAAAATATCTCGTAAATACCACGATTGATACCTACACCGAGGTCTCAGCCCGCCAGCGCAGAAGCTCGGCTAATGCTGCACTTGCTTTTCTTGAGCAGGAAAAGGCAGACTCTGAACAACGTTTAGTAGCCTCGGAAGAAGCACTAAGGGCATATATGAGCCGTACCGGCCTGATGCAGATCGACGGACAGACAAGTACAGTAATCAACCGCCTTGCCGATCTTGAAACACAGCGGCAGCAGGTTCAGGTGCAACGGGTTGGGTTGAATTCGTCCATTGCCGCTTTTGAAGGGCAGCTTGAGCAAATTCGTCCCGGCTTGGCAGAACAGTTTGCCGATAACATCAGTGCCACCATGCAACGCAGCCAATTCAGGCTTGCTGAGTTAGAGACAGAGCGTTCACTTTTGCTGCAACGGAACCCATCCCTTCGAAATAACCCTCAACAGGAGCCGCAATTTGTTGCGCTTGAAGAAGAGATACAGAACCTGAAGAACAGAATCAATCAGATGGCATCTGACCTATTGAGTGATGAATCTGATATGTTTGTAGGATTTTTAAATAGCGCAGAAGGAGGCCTTACTGGTAGAATTGTAGAGTTAAGGCAGCAGCTCATTCAGCTCCAGATTGAGGAATCGCAACTCAATGCACAGGAAGAAGTGTTAAACCAGCGGATAGAAGAAGAGGGGGAGTTTTTTGAGGGCCTGCCCGAAAATATGATTGAATTTGCCCGCCTTCAGCGTGAAAAACAGGTGAATGAACAGCTGCATGCTACAATATCACAACAATTTACACAAACAACCCTGTGGGAACAGACGCAGTTTGGGGCAGGGCGGCCATTGGATTACGGCCTCGCACCCGGAGGGCCATCTGGCCCTAACCGTACCCGCTACATTATGATCGGGTTTCTTCTTGGCGGCATTCTGAGTGTGGGCTTTGTATTTGTGAAAGAGAACCTGAACCGTACTATCGACGGAACGGATAAACTCAGAAGGCTTGGTTATCCGCTCCTTGCGATTATACCTGATACTACAAATGTTGTTAAGAAACGATATGATGGAGAACGGTTCATCGAAGCAGAAGATCACCGTGTATCTACATCCTGGCTGTCTCTTCTTGATACAGTGAGCCCGGCAGCGGAATCGTTCAGAAGGCTTCACAACAACATTATCTACTCCGATCCCGATTCGGAAAACAAGGTAATATTAATCACCAGCTCAAAGAAAGGGGAAGGAAAAACTACAATTTCCATGAACCTTGCAGTGGCATTTGCAGAGTCAGGCAAACGTGTCTTAGTAATTGATACCGATTTGCGCCGTCCGAATATTCATCATTTCAGCGGTGTTGCACGCATGCCGGGCATAGCAGAGGTATTTTATGATGATAAATCATTTACTGCTGCCATTAAACCTACCATTGCTCCGGGTGT
>SLLL01000246.1 GCA_007134085.1 Balneolaceae bacterium | reverse complement strand
TTTTTCCATCCTCGATAAATTTTCTGCCTATTGCTTCGATAAACGTGCTTTTACCAACACCCGGCACACCTGTGATGCCTATTCGAACGGAATTTCCCGAAAAAGGGAGGCAGAGGCTGATGATATTCTGCGCCAGCTGTTGATGCGATTTTTTGGAGCTTTCAACAATCGTTATTGCCCGGGAGAGATCTGATCGGCTGCCTCCACGAATCCCATCTACATACTCTTCAGCAGATTTTAATCCCCCTTTTACCTGTTTGTAGGAGGGATTTACTGATTCCGAGAGATTGTGTTTATTGTTGTCTGCAGGCATGGAGTTACTCTTTCTCCTGCATGATTAGTTTCAGGATCTTTTGAGCTGCATCAGATATAACGGTTCCGGGTCCAAAAACAGCTGCCACGCCACGATTGTACAGAAACCCGTAATCTTTGTTGGGAATCACTCCTCCAACAATCACCATTATATCAGCCCGCCCCAGTTTTTTCAGTTCATCAATAACGGCGGGCACCAGGGTTTTGTGGCCTGCAGCAAGGCTTGATACGCCAAGTATATGCACATCATTCTCAACGGCCTGTTTTGCAGCCTCTGCAGGAGTTTGGAAAAGTGGGCCGATATCCACATCAAAACCGAGATCGGCAAAACTTGTGGAGATTACTTTTGCGCCACGGTCATGCCCATCCTGCCCGATTTTTGCCACCATGATTCGCGGCCTCCGCCCCTCCTGCTCTTCAAATTTATCAGCCAGTTTACGGGCTTCGGAAAAGCTGTTATCGTTGGTTAATTCTGATGAATACACGCCGGATATCGATTTTATGGTTGCCTGATAACGCCCAAAAACGGTTTCTATCGCTGCGGATATCTCCCCCAGGGTAGCCCTGTTTCGGGCAGCTTCAACCGCAAGGGAAAGCAGGTTGCCGTTCCCTGATTTTGCACATTCAGTGATAGCATCGAGCGAGCGTTGCACGTTTTCTTCTTTTCGTTCTGCTTTCAGCTTGTTGAGCCGCTCAATCTGGGATTGACGCACCTTTTCGTTATCAATTTCAAGAATATCAATTGGCTCTTCCTTTTCCAACCGGTATTTGTTTACGCCAACAATGGTTTCCCTGCCGCTGTCAATCCTCGCCTGTTTTCTGGCTGCTGCTTCTTCAATTTTCATTTTGGGCACTCCGGTTTCAATCGCTTTCGCCATGCCGCCAAGTTCTTCAACTTCTTCAATCAGCTCCCAGGCTCGTTTTGCTAATTGATCGGTGAGATATTCCACATAGTGCGAGCCTGCCCAGGGGTCTATCGCTTTTGTGATGCCTGTCTCTTTTTGAAGAATCAGTTGGGTATCTCTGGCAATCTTGGCAGAAAAATCGGATGGCAGTGCGATGGCTTCATCCAGAGCATTTGTGTGGAGAGATTGCGTATGGCCAAGTGTGGCAGCCATCGCCTCAATAGCTGTTCTGGCTACATTGTTGAATGGGTCCTGCTCCGTAAGGCTGTACCCTGAGGTTTGGCAATGCGCACGAAGCGAGAGCGATTTGGGATTTTTCGGGTTGAACATATTCACAAGTTTTGCCCAGAGAAGCCGCCCGGCTCTCAGCTTTGCAATCTCCATGAAGTGATTCATCCCGATAGCCCAGAAAAAGGAAATTCTCGGGGCAAAGTCATCAATATCGAGCCCTGCTTTCAAGCCCTGCCGGATGTATTCAAGCCCGTCTGCAAGGGTATATGCCAGTTCAATATCGGCCGTTGCACCCGCTTCATGCATGTGATAACCGCTCACACTGATGGAATTGAACCTGGGCATGTGCTTCGATGTGTACTCAAAAATATCACCAATAATACGCATGGAAGCTTCAGGCGGATAGATGTAGGTGTTGCGTACCATGAACTCTTTCAGGATGTCATTCTGAATGGTGCCGCTCAGTTTTTCGGGGGGTACACCCTGCTCTTCTGCTGCAACAATGTAGAACGCCATTACCGGCAGTACGGCACCGTTCATAGTCATCGATACCGACATTTTATCGAGCGGTATTCCGTCAAAAAGAGTGTTCATATCCAGAATGGAGTCGATCGCCACGCCCGCTTTTCCAACATCACCTTCTACACGGGGGTGATCGGAATCGTAGCCGCGATGGGTTGCGAGGTCGAACGCTACGGAGAGCCCTTTCTGCCCGGCTGCAAGATTTTTTCTATAGAAAGCGTTCGACTCTTCAGCAGTAGAAAAACCGGCGTATTGCCGAATTGTCCACGGGCGAACGGTGTACATGGTTGCATAAGGCCCGCGAAGATAGGGCGGAATACCGGCGCTGAAATCCAGGTGCCCGGCGTTCTGCGAATCAGACGGGCTGAAACTGTTTTTGATGGCGATATTTTCGGGAGAGATCCACGGTTCAGCAGATTTTTCAGCCGGCTTTGGCAGATTTTTTCGTAACGGAATCGAGGTAAAATCAGGGCGTTTCATGTCAGCTCCTCCGGTATCAATCCGTTTTTCAATGAACTTGAAAAGCCGCTATTGTTTTCAATCTGTCCAAAGATTTTCCATGCTTTTTCGGCAATCTCGTCCGTAAGTTTTTCGATGTAGTAGGAGCCTGCTGCGGGATCAGCTACTTTTCCAAAATGAGCCTCATCCCTCAAAATGTGCTGAATGTTTCGAGTGATTCGGCGGGAGAACTGCAAGGAAGCATCAAAAGGGTGAATTAATATCATATCTGCACCACCCAACACTGCACACATCGCCTTCGATACAGAAAGAATCAGGTTGTTGTAGGGTGTTTCAGCTGCCGGATCTTGTTCAATTTCTGAAAAAATACGGACACCCGGTTTGTTCTTAAGATGATAGCTATCAAGAAGATTGTGCCAAAGTATCCGCAAGGCTCTGATTTTTGCAATCTCCGGGAAATAAAGGGGGCTCGTTTTTATCCGAAACTGAATCGATTCCGCACCTTTTAACTCGGTGGCTAAAAGAATTTCAGAAGCCATGGATAGTGAAACTGCAAGCTGATGAGGTATGGACGCACTCTTCTCACAATATGCAGCTCCGTCAACATCGAAAAGGGTTTCAGCTGTAGCGGTTGACTTGTTTACTAATGAGCCATCAGAGTAGGGGTCAAGCAGAAAAGTGAGCAGCTCAGAATCAGCCGTCTTTATTTGTGTGACATCTGTGGTGCCATCCATCTCAATAATCAGCCGGATGTTTGATTTCTCAGCAACCGCTGTCAGTTTAAGCAGATCCTCTTCGTTTCTGGTAGGAATGTTTTGTGAAATCAGACAGGCATCTGCTCCACCATTTGCGGCTTTTTGGATGGATGAAATCGCATCAGCCAGATTGGTATCAATAACAGGTTCGCATAATGCCCACTTACGGTTAATGGGCAACGGTTCGGTTGAACCATGATCAACCTCCTGCCTTGTATAAAGGGGATGAATGTGTCCAAGCCCGCGCAGTTTCCAGCTGATATCAGAAAGATCTTTCTCCGGCCCAAGATCTGCAAGAGCCAGGTTCTCCCAATTTTCTTTCGTTGAGGGTGAGAAATCTTTGAAAAGATCTATTTTATCTGAGTTGAAATCCGCCAATTGAATTATGATCTGTAATTGTTTTGATAAGTTATTTACCTAAGCACGAAAACGTTGCAATCGGGTACCATCAAAAATAGGAATGCATAGACTCTTTACCTAACAAATAGGGCTGAATTGTTGCGGAAAAGCGCTTACATTTACCTATATTAACTGCCCGAAAATGCTATTCAATAATTAAAAAAAGAAACGAATGTCAGACCAAAAAATCGCCCCCCTTACACAGTTAACTGAAGATGAGCAGATGCTAAAAGAGGCTGCTGCTGAATTTGCAGATACCGTAATCAAGCCTAAAGTTCATGAGATGGACGAAACCGCAAAGCTCGATCCTGAATTGATTAAGATGTTTTTCGAGATGGGATTTATGGGTATCGAAGTGCCTGAAAAATACCAGGGGGGCGGCGGCTCATTTTTTATGAGTATTGTGGCTATTGAGCAAATTTCACG
>SLLL01000095.1 GCA_007134085.1 Balneolaceae bacterium | reverse complement strand
TTCATCAGTTCATCAGTTCATCAGTTTAATACTCTTCTGCAGATTTGCTACTTTAAGCAGGTTGTAACGTTGATAATTCTGTGATGATGAAAAAAACTTTTCTACTGATACTTTGCTCTCTGGCATTCACCTTCTCTGCGTTTGGCCAGACGGATGAAGGCACCTACCGGTTTACCATTTTACATACCAATGATGAGCATTCACACCTGATTCCGCATCCGTTGGCGGACTATCACCCCGAGCACGGTGGTTCGGCGGTTGGGGGATTTGCACGCCTTGCGGGGGCGGTGAATCAAATAAGATCAGCGAAAGAGCAGCAGAATGAACCGGTTATGATTTTTTCGGGAGGGGATATTCTTGGCGGGCCGGCATTTGGATGGCTGCCGTTAAAAGAGGGTGTGGCAGCAGAAATGAAGCTTTTTCAGGCGATTGGATATGATGCAGTTACCATCGGCAACCACGAATTTGACTACGGGCCGGATGTACTGGCAAATTATCTGAAAGCCGCAGGCTATCCGGAGGCCTCTTCAAAAACAGTATTTCTGGGTACAAATACGCGTCCACCGGCCGATCATCCTCTCGGTGATCTGGGTATCAAAAATCACTACATCAAAGAGCTGGAAAACGGGCTGAGGGTTGGTGTGCTGGGATTGCTTGGTGATGATGCCATCAATAAAACAGCCGATCCGGGCCCGGTAGAATTTGATGACCCGATTGAGGCGGCCCGGCAAGCTGTTGCGGAGCTGAAGGCTGAGGGAGCAGACCTGATTATTTCAGTGAACCACTCCGGAGTGTACGAAGACCGCCTTCTTGCCCGAGAGCTGCCTGAAATAAACATCATTGTTGGCGGTCACACACATACTGCACTTTATGAGCCCGTTTTTGAAGGTGAAACTGTGATTGTGCAGGCGGGCAGTTATTTGCGCTATCTGGGAAGAATTGAATTTGAGTGGAACCGAAGTGAACAAACACTAACCGTGTTAAATGAGAAGAATGGGAATGAATTTTTGATACCACTAGACAGTTCGGTTGAGCCGGATGAAGAGATTGCCGCGAAGGTAGAAGAGTACCGTAACCTTCTGAATAAATGGGTAGCAGAGCTAACAGATGGCCGTGTTACCCGCATTGACCAACCTGTGGCACAATCAAATTTTTCGCTAACCGGCGGGCGGTTTCAGCAGGAGTCAACCATTGGAAATTACATTACCGATGCTATGTTGTACGCGGCGAGAGAAGCAACCGGCAATCAAATTGATGTAGCCGCTCAGGCAAATGGTGCCATCCGCGCAAATGTGAGGCCGGGTGTGGAGGAGTGGTCAGAAGGGCAGATCACGTTTTATGATTTGATTATGGCTACCGGGCTCGGTTCCGGCGATGACGGCAATCCCGGCTACCCGTTGGTTTCGTTTTATTTAACGGAAGATGAGATGCGCCGTGCCCTTGAGGTTTCAGTGTTGCTGTCCGAACTGCTCGATAACAGCTATTTCCTGCAATTTTCCGGACTGAGAATGGCTTTTGGCCCCAATCGTGCCGTGCTATTTCTTATTCCATTCAACGGCACACCGATACCAACATCCCGCGCGGTGCTGAGTGCCGAACTGCAAACCGGCGATGGAGATTTTCGTCCGCTGAAAAGAGGAAGTGATGAGCTGGTCCATGTGGTAACCGACCGTTACATTGCCGGATTTTTGCCGCTTGTGGGAGAGATTGTACCGAACCTCAGTATTCAGTTCAGAGATGAATCGGGAAATCCCGTTGAGCTTGACGACATCATCATCCGGCAAAACGGAGAGGAGTTAAAAGTGTGGCAGGCGGTATTGAACTACACTCTCTCTCACCAGATTGGGGAAGGTGAGTTGCCTCTGATTCCTTCGCGATACGAAACAACCGAAGAGAGAATGCGGGCAATCTATACCCTTCCTCTCTGGGTGTGGCCTCTTGCTATATTTATTGCTGCAGTTAGCATTGTTGTGTACATCATCAGGAGAAGACGCCGTAAATAAATCTTTGCGAAAATCTGAGTTTCAGTGGCAATAACCAGATCATCATTAAAAAAATAATCCCATCTAAAACTATTTTCGGGGTTGTGTCGTCATACCGGTGTCGCAGAAACCTTAAACAGAAAACCTTACGGCAGATTTGAGCAACATGAGTGATGCAACCCTGGTAGAACAGGCTTGGCGGGGCGATGAGCATGCGTTCACACAGATTGTGAATCGCTGGCAAAAACGGATTTACCGATTTGCATACCGTTATTTCGGCAACAGTGCCGATGCGGACGACATCACCCAGAAAACCTTCATTCGCGTGTATCAAAAGCTCAATTCTCTCGACGACCCCGGGAAATTTTCTTCGTGGATCTACCGAATAGCCAATAACCTGTGCCTTGATGAGCTGAAACGAGCCGGCCGAAGAAGGTTAGAAAGCCTGGAGACACATCAAGCATCCGCAATGCCTGTAAATAGCCGGACACCGGCCACGGAGATGCATCAGAAAGAGCTGAAAGCGATGGTACAGAATGTGTTGCATTCATTGCCTGAAGAGCAGCGGGCGGTGCTGATTCTGAAAGAGTTTGAAGGGCTGAAGTTCCACGAAATCGCTGAAGTTTTGGATGAACCGGAAGGCACTGTGAAAACGAGATTGTATGCCGGGCTAACGGCATTACGAAAGAACTTACCAATGCAGAGTATTAAAACAGACTATCTGAATTATGAATAAAACCGAGATCAAACAGAAGTTAATAGACTATCTCTACAACGAGATGGCCGATGCAGAACGAACAGAGTTTGAAGAGTATATCGCGAAACATCCGGATGTGAAGAAAGAACTCGATGAGCTGCGGGGAGTCCGCAATGTTCTGGGGCAGATACCGGTACCGGAGAAAGCGGAATCGATGGTTGCCGGATCATTGCAGTCTAAGCCTGACTCAAATCAAACAGAAGGCAGTAAACGTACCTATCCTGTTATTCGCTACATGGTGGCAGTTGCCGCGATATTTCTTGCCACACTTTTAACCTTTTCATTTATCAACCTTCAGGTTGGCAGTGATGAGAATGGGTTTTATGTCCATTTTGGTGAGCATAGTGTGCCGCAGGAACAGGCAGTAAATGAAGAGATGCTTGCAGATCTTCTGAACCAGATTCGCGATGAGAACGCACTTTTTGTTGCTGCGATGGTAGAGCAGAGTTCAGCCCGGCAATCGGAACAGATAGAGGAGGTTTTGAATGCCCTTACAGATTACTACGACCAGCGGCGGCAGCAAGACCTGCTATTAATTGCCGAAGGATTCTCCCAGCTTGAACAGGATACATACCACCGATTCATGCAAACCGATGAGGTAATTGGAGAGATTATTTTCGCACTAAGCAACCCGAATCAATAAAAAAAGTAAAGATATGAATAGAGTAAAAATGGTTAGCATTCTTGGTTTGATTTTATTGTTTAGTACAGGTACCGCTATGGCCCAATCCGATCAGCTTGAGAGGGATATCCGAATTGCTGAGAGAATAATCGATGAGATTTTTTCATCGAATACCAACGAAGGACAGATGATACGCCTGAGAACCGGCTCAGTAAATGGTGAATATCTGTCCGGGATTGGGGTTCATTTCACTGTAAATCGCGGCACGCTAAGGCTTACCGCTGGTGATCAGCGCAGTGACAGAAGTGGCCAGCAGCAGTTCACTCTTGAAGATTTTGAAGAGCGGGTGATGGAGTATCTTACCGGCTACGCCTCTCAATTAAGGGGGTTGAATGAGAATGAACAGATACAGTTTACGTTTGGGCGGAATACCGGCAATACAGGTTTTATTGTTATGCCCGGCACGGAGCAAATAATGCGCAGAGCTCAGGGCATTTACATGGCTTATGTTCGTGTAGGTGATCTGAGGCGTTTCGAAGACAATTCATTGACAGAAAGTGATTTCAGAGAACAAGTTACGGTGATGGATCTCACTGAAGCAGAGCCAAAACGTGATCTCGATATATTTGCATCGGTAATTGAAACTGCTTTGAACCTGGAAACAGACA
>SLLL01000143.1 GCA_007134085.1 Balneolaceae bacterium | reverse complement strand
AGTTTCAGTGCCTTCGTACGTTGCATTTTCCGCAAGTGTATCAAAATTCATGTTAAAATCGTGGGCACTTGTGCTTGGCATATCGCTGCTTCTTGTAACAGGCTGCAACGATGGTATGCCATTATCCAGAATCACTTTTCTGTAGAAAGTAGTGTCCGGCTCATCACTTTCAATGAGCCCTTCCATGGTTGTCACTGTCATCATGGTTTCAATGCCGGAAATTGAATTGCTGTGATGGTCAATCATCCGCTGTAAAATGTCAGCAGGGCTTTGGGCAAATACTGCAACCGATAAAGAGGAAAGCAGTGCAGTAAGTAGTACAGAAAGGGTTAATTTTTTCATAGGATCAGCATTGTTGATGTTATTGAGTAATTTCTAAAATGGTATCTATTTGTTCGTAGAATTTCAATAGGGTGCAGATTAGCTATTTGTTAAAACCGAATAAACAAGCCATCTGCATTGTATAAGACGAATTTTAAAGTGTAAACAGCTCATCAATCAACTGTGAACTATTGCCACGGAAGCACAGAAATACACTGAATTTTCCGTGCTTTTCCGTGCCTCCGTGGCAGTAAAGTATGTTTTTCAACTTCGTTTTTTAATGTTAAAATAATTTTTTCACAGCCTCTCAAAAGGGGACACTTTTCAACAAATTCTTAAATCGAACTGAAGTTAATTTAAGGCCGGCTATACCTTACTGAAAACAACAATACCATTATGCCCGCCAAAACCAAAGTTGTTGCTCATGGCTGCACGGATATTTTTTTCCCTTGCATCACCAAGCACAAAATCAATTTCGCCCGGTATTTCAGGGTCAATTTTTTCGGTGTTGATGGTTGGTGGGATAATTCCATGCTTCACGGCAAGTACCGATAGCACAGCTTCCATTGCTCCGGCAGCACCAAGTAGGTGTCCGGTCATCGATTTAGTGGCACTGATGGTTGGTTTCACATCAGAGTTTTCATACAGTTTATTTACAGCAATAATCTCACTGATATCTCCAACCGGAGTAGACGTGGAGTGGGTATTGATATAGTCTACATCTTCCGGATTCAAGTTTGCCTCTTCCATGGCCAGTTTCATTCCACGCAGCGCACCAAGCCCTTCAGGGTGGGTTGCTGTGAGGTGGTAGGCATCGGCTGTCATGGCTGCACCGGTTACTTCGCCATAAATTTTTGCCCCGCGTGCCCTGGCATGTTCATACTCCTCGAGTACAAGTGCGCAGGACCCTTCACCCATCACAAAACCATCGCGTTCAGGGTCAAACGGGCGCGATGCGGTTTCGGGGGAGTCGTTGCGGGTGCTCATTGCCTTCATCGCAGTGAAGCCGCCAATGGTTGCTTCTGTAACAGGAGCTTCAGATCCGCCGGTGATGAATGCCTTAGCTTTGCCCATGCGGATGTAATTAAACGCATCCATTATGGCTGTGTTAGAACTGGCACAAGCAGAGATGGTGGTATAGTTTATTCCCATCAGGCCAAACTTCATGGAGATCATCCCCGATGCCATATTCGGGATAAGGCGCGGCACAAAAAAGGGGTTGAATCGTGGCTCGTAATTATTAAGTGTGTACTCTTTTACCTCTTCTTCGAATGTACCCATACCTCCCTGGCCGGTTCCCCAGATTACGCCCACATCAAACGGAGAAGTTTTTTCAAGATCAAGGCCTGAGTCTTCCATGGCTTCAGCTGCAGCATAAAGGCCGTACTGGGTAAATAGGTCGGAGCGTTTAATTTCGTTTCTGTCGAGATGCAGTTTTGGGTCAAAATCTTTCACCTCGCATGCAAAATGTGTTTTGAATTTTTCAGGATTGAATTTTGTGATGTTTGCCGCACCACTTTTACCGGCAACAGCATTTTCCCATGTCTCTTTTACGGTATTGCCAAGCGGCGTTAATGCACCAAGGCCGGTTATTACTACTCTGATATTATTGCTCATATTCTGTTTTACGTTCAACTTAAAATTTATCCGGTGTAAAATAGGGAATTTTGAGGCTGATATAGAATGGATTAATTAGCCGGGCTCATTAATAAAATCCGGCCTGTTTTGTGGCAGCATACTGTTTAGCTTTTCACCGCCGCGTATTCCAAAATCGAGAGTGCGGATTGGGAATGGAATCATAATATCATTCTCATCGAATGCTTTTTTGATTGCGATGATCGCCTCGCTGCGGGCACTCCAGAATTCCGGATTGGTTCTGAACTTTACCCAAAAGCGTAGTTTAAAGTTGATGGAGCTGCTGCCAAATTCATCGTAATAAAATTCTATGCCTTTGTTGTTCAACACATTATCCACCTTTTTTACCGCTTCAAGAGCTACATCTCTTACTTTTTCAAGGTCATCGCCATAGGAAATGCCACAGGCAAGGTCTATTCGTCGTAGGCCTGTTGTGGTGTAATTCTGCAATGGATTTTCAAATACCCTCTTATTGGGGATGTAGATAATTTGTCCTGTGACGGTGCGGATGATGGTATTTCTCAGGTTTAGCTTTTCAACAACACCATAAAACTCATTCGTCTCAATAATATCACCGATACCGAACGGATGCCTGATAGATAGTATGATTCCCGAAATAAAGTTAGACGCGATATCCTGAAATGCAAAACCAAGTGCAAGGCCAATAATACCCGCACCGGCAAGCAGTGAAGTTACGGCTCCATCAAGCTGAAGTACGGTAAGGGCAATAAAAATTCCGATAGTAAGAATAGAGATGCCAATAATCGTCTCAAGCAGGCTTATAATAGTTTTGTTATCCGTAATTTTTGAGAGCAGCTTTATAACAATTTTTCTGGCGAACCTGCCAAGAGCGTAGAAAAAGATCAGTATAAAGAGTGCAACCACAAAATTGGGCAGCATTTCAAAAAATGTTCGTATCCACTCTTCTACTCTCCCTGCAACAATTTCATAAGCTTCATTGAAATCAATAGTATCCATGTAAAATATAAGTGACAGTTATTCTAATTTATTATAGATCAATCATTTAACGATTTTTTTTGGGATACAATTCCGTTTCAGTTGTTCCTGCCCGCGTAACAAGAGCTAAATTTGAGGCTCTTAATATGTGTATTGATATACCGTAAGTAAGCCATTTGTTTCCGGTAACTCCATCATGCTCAGTTGATTAATCAACTGCTAAAGGGAATTATTTGATTTTTTAATAGGGGGTTTACTCTCAAAAAAAGCTTTGTCAGAGAAAACTTTTTTTCTCACCTAAATTATTTAGGCAAAAATTGCATTGATAAAACACTTTTAAAAGCGCTTTTCTTAATAAATAGAAATAAATAATACAATCGAGGAATTATTATTTAATAAAATTTGACAAATAGAAGATTCACCTTCAAATTTAAGCCAACCTTATCTTTAACTAATCTTCTATCAATGACTAAAGTTGTAAAAGCAAGTATTCTGTTAGCGGCGCTCGCCGTACTGGCAACAGTTGTTGCTGTAAATGCCTACTCGGAAACAGTACCCCTTCAGGAAGCAGCATCGGATACCATAGCGGTTACCGAAACTGCCGAAGAGGTTGCTGAAGCAGAAGAATCGGAAGGTGCCTATGCTTCAATGTCTGAATTTATGGCCTCACCCGATTATGTAAAATTTATGATTGATAACCTCTGGATTCTCATTGCGGCATTCCTGGTGCTGTTGATGCACCTCGGTTTTGCATCGGTTGAGAGCGGGCTTACGCAATCAAAAAACTCGGTAAATGTGATCTACAAAAATGTGTTTATACTCTGTACAGGTATATTGATTTACGCTTTTGTAGGTTTTCAGCTGATGTATCCCGGCGATTTTAACGGCATTTTTGGTTTTGGCGGTTTTGGGATTGGCTTCGATGCATCAGACCCGGTTGGGATGTTAACTCCCGCTTATGGCGAAGAGATGACCATCTGGAGTGATTTTATTTTCCAGGCGATGTTTGCGGCAACAGCTGCCACCATTGTATCGGGTTGTGTTACCGGACGTATTAAACTCTCATCCTTCATGATATTTGGTGCACTTTTGCTTGCCATCAGCTACCCGATTACAGGAAGCTGGGT
>SLLL01000254.1 GCA_007134085.1 Balneolaceae bacterium | reverse complement strand
TGAACTTCAAAAGTGTCATCTTCTTGTGATATCGCCTCTAGCCTGCCGCTTATCATGCTGAGGTATTCTTTATACTGCTGCAACTGGTCTTTAGCTTCATTCCTTACTTTCTCCGGGTTTTGTCCATCGCGGCTGAAGAGATTATTTGCACTTGGTGATGTTCGGTTCCTCGCCAGGCCTTCATCAATAACCAAAACTGATCTGAGACAGCGTCCCAAGCCCATGGCAGCGGATAACCCCGCAAAACTTCCGCCAATAATCAGCACATCGTAAACCTGGCCGGTTGATGCATTCCGGTTAAAGGCTTCATACATCTCCAAAGCGCTAAATTGCTCACCCGAAAAAGGCATTTGAAACAAGGCGCCTATTCCAAGGGCAGATGTTTTGAGAAATGATTTACGGTTCATAAGCTTTTGAAGGTTTTTTGTTTATGTGTTCAGCCAACATCTATTTTTTTTTAGAATGGCTTTTAATTATTTGGATATGCTCTTTACTGCGGAGCCGGTATATCAGCAAGCTCATCAGATGTAAAAAACTCCAGCCTTTGAAACCGCGGCAGAAAAAACTCCTGCCACTCTTGCTGGAAGGCTCGCATTTCGTTTTCAAGACTTCGAAGACGATCTGTGTCGGTACCGGCTTTTTGTTCAAGCCAGGCCTGAAGAGTCATCGGTGGTGAAAATACCCGCAAACGGGAGGCAAGCTGAGCCTGACTTTCTCTTGGCTCTTCGAACTGCCTTTCTGCTTCGCGTTCGCGCTCTTCTGTGGCTTGAGCCCATACAAACCGCCTGATCCAGGTGTTGTAAAACTGAGGTGTATCCCCTTCTACAAATTCCTCGGGATGATCAACGACCCACGTATCGAAAATGGCATCACCTTCTGCCTGAACGGACTGTTGAATGGTGCGCTGTTCCGTTATCCAAAGAGCACGTGAGGGTACGGGATGCAGGGAAGTTACGATTAGCGAAATAACAGAGGGAATGATCAGCAGAAAAAATACCCAAAGGCCTGTAAGCCCAACCGCGTTCACCGCAGAACTTGTCCGGAAGAGATTAAACAGTACACACAGTGCAAACCAAAACGCTGCATAGAGTGATATAGCAGCTATTAATTGCAGTCCCTGTATATTGAAAAGATCAATACCAAACAGAACCGACCAGACGAGAAGCGATAGAATGATAATCCCAAAAACCAGTAAAAACCGGAAGATCATTTTTTGGATCAAAATGCTCCTGATGGATACCGGTTGAGACTGGAGTAATGCGTAGGTTCCGCTCTCCCTTTCTGATGAAATCACGTTATATCCCATCACAATTATGAAAAGCGGCACGAGCCATACCAGCACAAATGCAAAATCGAAGGAACCAGAAACCTGCATGAATGGATTTTCAAGTGCATTATCTCTCAGAGGCTCCATAGTTGTGAGGGTCACTTTGCCGTAGTAGGGAAGGATATCAAGCTGACCGGCCGCCAATGGTGCCAGCGGCTTAGGCTGAAGAAAAATATGCCGACCTGCCTGGCCGAATTGGCCTAAAACCAAAGGATTGGCCGGGTTCTGGAACCATGCGTCAACCTCGGCATCACCCCGCTCAATGGCTTCAAGCTGTGTTCGCATGCCATCATAAAAAGAAGTTTCTTCTGCAACTATTCCGGCAATGGTTTCTTCTTGTTGATTGATTCGTTCACTGCCTAAAAATAGGCTGAATCCAATCAACAATGGCAAAACTATAACTGTCCCCCAAAATGCACCCGATTTACGAATGTGCAGCCACTCAAAAGAGAAAATGTGAGCCATCATTATACCTCCTCCTTTTTACGAGCCGCAACAGCGAGAATAAGAATGGATGCAACAAACCAGAGAAGTGAAATAAACAGTGGCATCAACTGAGTGGAACTAACAAAAACAGATTCCGGCCTTTCGTACGTGAACGCTATGTTTTGGGCAAAAAAGTCTGCCCCGGCCGTGTAGCCTGCAGCTCTGTCACCAACCGCATTGATTTTTAAATCCATGTTTAATTCGCGTACAAGCTCAATTCGATATGCCTCTGCTTCTGCTGAAAAATGGTTGAAGGCGTGCATGTCCGTTCCGGCAACAGCCATCGACGACATCCGGGCAGCAATGGTTGGCGACAGGAATGAACTTATTGAAAAAAGCCGGTTTTGAGCACGGTGAATCTCATCTATTTTCGCAAAATGATGGTCGTATATTCTCTTTTCAAACTCTTCTCCTTCCTGCAGCATCATTCCCCTGAAGTTGAACGGCAGATCGGCTACATCATCAACTCCGTGTGCTGCAAGAACTGAATCGCGAAATGCCACACTGTGCTCACTGTAAGGATTATGCCCATCTATCCCTTCTAAAAGGTCGGTTCTCACAGCCTGATAAAATTCTGATGTGTTAGGAACAGGATGCACACCGGATGCAACGTTTGTTATGAACCGCGGTACGAGAAGTGTGCTTAGTATCCAAAGGGATAACAGCACAACCATAGATGAACCCGAACTTTTTGCCAGAGCAGATACCGTAATGGTGATGTGAGCAACCACGCCAAAGTAGAGCAGCCATACGAACCCCATGAACAGGAATCCGGCCAAACTATCAACAATTGCCCCTGTGATGATCAAAAAAATCAATCCTATCAACAAAAAAGGGATGTAGATAAGCAAGATTACAGCCCACAGGCCAAACGTTTTTCCGGCTATGAGCTGGCCGGTGCTCACCCCCTGGCTTTTCAGAAAACGGTACATGCCGGATTCTTTTTCGGCGGTAATGGAACGGTAGCCTGCGAGTATGATAAAAAGAGGGAAGAGGTAAGCAAAGATAAACGCCGGAGTAAGCTCTGCGAAACGCCTTGAGCTGTCTTTATCTTCAGCTAAACTATAAGCAGCAAAATTTTGCCTGTGCCCTTCCAAAAAAATGGAAACTCCGGTATAACGATCAACACCCGGCTCGAAAACAGATAGAACCGTTACCGGTTTAAAGGCAAAGGTGCCATAATGGGCTGCTGAGTGGGGGTTTTTATCTCCCTGTTTTTCCCACTGGATGCGTGCAAGCTCTTCTGCCTGATGATGCTGCTCCGACATTTCACTGTAATAACTGATGCCTGTAATTATCGATACCCCGAGCAAGAGAAGTATCAGCAAGCCTAACGAGGCTACCACTTTATCGCGAACAAGTTGTGTTAGTTGATTTCTGGCTATGGAATAGATATTCATGATCAGGCCCTCATATGGTTTAGATATATCTTCTCAAGGTCGCTGTGGGTTACATCTGCTGCGTTGAGCTCATCAACCAGGGATCCCCTGTTCATTATGCCAATCTTTGTGCCGGTTTCTTTGGCACGGAAAAGGTCGTGTGTTGCCATCAAAACTGCTGCACCTCTTTCCTTCATATCCGTAAGAAGTGTGGCAAAGTCGCTGCTTGCAGCCGGATCAAGCCCACTTGTGGGTTCATCAAGCAGCAATACTTCGGAGCTGCGGGCTATGGCAAGGGCAATGCCCACTTTTTGCCTCATCCCTTTAGAATACCCTCCAACACGTTTATGGGCAGAATCTACCTGTAAGCCGGCTTCCTTTAAATATGATACCGCCTTACTGTCGGATAGTTTTATCCCGGATAGCCCGCAGAAAAACCGTAAATTCTCAATGCCCGATAATGACGGATAAAGGGATAAATTTTCAGGGATATAGGTGAGCTTTTCCTTCGTTTTGAGCGGCTCGTCTGCAACATTCATCCCGCCTATTTTGGCTGAACCACCCTCCAGTTGTACCAGATTCAGCAATGAATTGATGGTTGTTGTTTTTCCGGCTCCATTTGCACCGAGCAGGCAGTATATCTCGCCCTTCGCTACATTCAGTTTCAGATTATTCACAGCAACTGTGTTTCCAAAACATTTGGTCAGGTTTTCTATATCAATCATAGGGCATTCTCCTCCACATCGGGATGTTTGTTCATTTTGAAGATTAAAACACGCACGGGCTATCAACCCTGGCGTGCTAGTGACTAATTGTAGGATGAAGAGTATAGACGGCTATCAACCATCTGTACACTCGGGTTACTTATGCTGGTGACTATTAAAAGCCAGATGAAAACTGTGAGCTGAGTCAAGCTGTTGCGTTAATTCAGCTTTGTTTAGTGATTGGCCGATAAATACAATCTCAGACTTCGCATCATCAGGATGTGCAAACCTGCCAATCCGCTTGAACTCAAGAAACCTTCCGGCATGGTTCCACAGAAAAGCATCATCAGTACCTTCTAAGGCAACTAAACCTTTTGAGCGAAATATGTTATCGCTCAATCCCTCTTGCAGGGCATCCATTAATTTTCTTTCATCGAAGCGGTTAGATGTGCTATAGACAAAGGTTTCCATTCCATACTCATCTGCCTCGGAGCTTTCTCCTTTCTCCAATTCGGCTACCCAAAGTGAAGACTGCTCAGCTATTTCGATATCAAAAATATTGGTATCAACAATTCGGTTGATATCAACTTCTCCATACCGCGCTTCAATTATATCTGCTCTGGGATTCATGGATGCGAATAGCTCGCGCAGGGTTTTTATCTGACTTTTGGAAGCAGCATCTGCCTTATTCAATATCAGGATATCTGCCCCTTCAATCTGCTCAGCCAGAAGCTGGCCATAGCCCCTGTTAAATTCATCGCCGGGTACCGTGCTGTGTTTCTGATACATATCCAAAAACTGGGCACTGTCAACCACAGTGATGATGGCATCTACCTTAACTTTGCTCTGAATGTTTGGCAAGCCGGGGTTCAACGCAAGCAGTTCGGGTTGAACATAAAATGCCTGCGCTATCGGAATTGGCTCGCCGATTCCGGTGGACTCAATCACAATATGATCCACTTCATGGCTGCGGATAAGATCGTTCACCCCTTCAATCAAGTCGCCCCTTAGAGTGCAGCAAATACAACCGTTGGAAAGCTCAATCATCTTTTCGGTTGTATGTTTAACCAGTCGGGAATCTACATTTACTTCGCCAAACTCGTTGACAATTACAGCTACTTTTTTGCCATTATTGTGTTCGAGTATGTAGTTGAGCAGTGTGGTTTTTCCGGACCCCAGGAAACCACACAATATTGTTATAGGAATTTTTGTGGACACCATAGTTTTCTTCAGGATAAATACCGGTGTAGTAAACCGGCTCAGTTATACATGTTTCCAACTCCGGCTTAGATAACCAGGTTGGTTTTGAGAGATTTAGGCCATGTATATAGCAGAAGGAGGGCCCCTTAGTGAAAAACCGGCAATGATCTGCCGGTTTACAGATGAGGTTTCTGAAGAAAATAGTTTAGAAAAACTTGTTGGCAGGTAGCCGGAATTTGATGTTTTCTCTTCAAGTGCAGAACCGGCAGTTAATACGCACTCAATACAATCATCACCTTGTTGATCAGGTGAAGGAAGTTCATTCTGTTCATGGTGATGCTCAAGGCTGTGTGTTTCAAAAACATGAGTTACAGGGTGTACCATCATCGCAAACAAGCCTGCCATCAGAAAATAGAAGACCGTCAATTTACTGCGATGTATCTGTACCCTGTTCAGCATAGTTTATCTCAACGAATCAGTTCTGCATCCTTGAGTTCATAAATCACTCCCATGGAAGGATCTCTCACAAGCCCAAATGTGCCTTTTAGTTTAATGGGCCTTTGAGAGTAATCTATAGGGTCGTTTGTCTGAACATAAACCATCCCCTCAGCTTCTCCGGGGCCGCAAAAGAAACACATTCCCATTGGAGCACTGCTTACAATGAATGTTTGATGCCTTCTCGAATATTCAAGAGGAAACATAAATCCTTGCACAATCATGGTTTTTCCATCAAGTGCTTCTTGCTCTTCACTAAAAACAGCATGATAAAAGCCGTCTTCAAACATCCACTCAACAGTTGAAAGTGCCTCCCAGTTTACAGCCTCTGTTTCTGATTCATTCAGATTCCATGCCGCCAGCATTTGGGTAGAAAAGAGTAAAATTAGGAGCGTAAGAATAGATTTTGAATGTTTCATGTTGTTTATGTTTTTGCTAATGTTTGCGCAATATCGGTTTTATATGCCATAAAAGCAGGTATTATTGAAGCTATTATCCCAACTATTAATGCGAGAACCAAAACAGCCCACTCTTCGGTGATAAAAACGAAGCCGGTAACTTCAAATTGTTGAGCCTCCGAGAAGAATCTGCCAGCAACTTCAATTGCGGCATGGCCTAACAAAATCCCAAGTATTCCGCCGGCAAGTGATATTAGTAATCCTTCAATAATTACAAGTGAAAAAAGTGAAAAACGGGAACCACCAAGAGTTCTCATAATGGCGAGGTCGTACTTTCGTTCTTTCATTGAATTTAACAGGGCTATGAAGATTCCGAGTACCGATGCAAAAATCAAAACAAATGCGAAGAGGCGTATTGTGTCGATTCCAACACCTAGCAGATTCAGCAGCCGTGTAATCTCGAAAGCGGGTGCTGCCGCCTGCATTGAAGTATTTTCATTAACAAAACGGGGAAATTGAGCCGCAGCCAGTGGGTTGCTGTAACGAATCAGCATTGATGTAATTTGCTCATCGTTATATCGGTCGCTCAAAAAACTTGTATCCGTGATATCCCTGACATGTACATGATGATGATTGTCCCCATGCTTGTGATCATCGGCATGTCCATGATTGTGATGCTCATCATCGTGATTGTGGCCGTTGTTGTGATGATGATCATCGTCTTGGTCGTGGTGGTGGCCATGTTCATGATCATGTTCGTCATCGTGTTCATGGTGTTCATGTATGCCCCACATGGTTTCCACGCCGGATAGTATAAGGCCGTCAATTACAGTACCTGTGGCCTGAAGTATACCCGTTACGATGAGTGCATGGTCGTCATGCGTATGGCCCGATGCAGTAAACCCATGCGAACTGTAGATTGTATCACCAATTTTCAGATTTTCGTTATCGGCTACATCGGCACCGAGTACAATTTCAAATTCATGATCCCATAAAACTCCTTCATACAATTCAGCTGCATACTTTTCAAGATACTGTGTGGTTGTGCCAACAATTCTGTAACCCTGGTAATTGTCGCCCAGTGCAAGTGGTACCGATTCTGCAACCATTGGGTGTCTCATTAGCTGCTTTGCTTCACCAAGGTTTATGTTACCTGTGGGGGAATCAATATGATAAATACTTGACAGAATAAGCTGGATGGGGCTTCCTTTAGCGCCTACAACAACATCTATTCCTTCTGCATTTTTGTATAGATTATCTTCAAGCTGATAGGTAAACAGCAGAAGAAGTACAACGGTGGCAATACCCAACGATAGGAGTAACACATTCAGCAGCGTGTTGAGTAAACGACGCCTGAGATACGAGAGGCTCAATTTCATCAGATTCATCTTAAACCACCTCTTTTTGAATCTTGTCAATATCAACAACATTGTTGAAATGACTTTTTACACGGTGATCGTGCGTTGAAATAATTAGAGTAGCGTCGTTTTTTTCTGCCTGATCTTTAAGCAAGAGAACTACATCGTTACTTCTGAGGTCATCAAGGCTTGATGTAGGTTCATCCGCAAGTAAAAGTACCGGTTTGTTCACAACAGCCCGGGCTATGGATACCCGCTGCTTCTGCCCCTGGCTTAGCTCATCGGGAAAGCTTTTCAATTTATCTGCAATATCCAGATCTGTACAAAGTTGTTCAATCCTTTCACTGTTGGGTTTCAGTCCGGCCAGATACTGCGCCAGCTTTAGATTATCAAAAACAGTGAGTGTGCTGATGAGATGCATCTGCTGGAAAATCACCCCAATATTTTTTCCTCTGTACTGATCCCTTTCGGATTCATTCAATGCATAGAGATTGGTTCCCTGAAGTGTATAACTGCCCTCAGTTGGTTTCAGGAGTCCCGCAAGAATATGCAGCAACGTAGATTTTCCACTACCTGAGAGCCCCAATACAAGTAAATCAGTACCACTCTGAAGGTCAATATCCGGCAGTTCTACAGTATTAACAGAATTATAACGGTGGCGAACACTTTTTAAAGAAATCATGGAAGCTGCTATTTTTCAATACAGTGTTGGCATTCCATCCACTCTTCAGTAGGTATATGCTCTATTGCATTTGGGCTGTTCCCTTTTTCAAACACCGGTTTAAATAACACATTCCCTTCACTTTGCTCCGATCCACATGTATGGCAATTTACATCATGATCAATTTTTAAAGGGGTATAACCCGAAATTACCCAGCCATCATGGCCTTCCCGTGCTGCAAGGCTCTCAAGTGCGGCCCTTACCGTTTGCGATTTATTCCCCTTGTAATACTTTTCAGAAAGTTTGTTTAAAAGTTCTACAGTGGAATCATCAAGTGTAAAATTTAGGCGTTTCATGATGCTTTCTTTATTTCCTTAGCAATAGGATGGTGATTATGATTCTTATTACTACAGCTTCTGTGGTGGCGGTAATTAAACCAATGCCCGGCTATGAGCATACCACTACCAAGAAGTGTTACGGATGTTTCAAAAATAAAGCCGAGCCAAAAATGGCCAAACAACCAGCCGGAAATTACCAGAAGCAACCCTGCGTAAAGGATAGTTGTAATCGTTTTATCGTAGTGGCTTCGTTTGGCTGCAAAATAAACAGCCGGCATGAGTAGCAAGATAAAAATAGGGTGAGCCCATTCATGAATAATGTTGGCTGCACCCCATATTGGTAAAATTGAGACAAAAACAGGAAAGAATAGGCAGTGTATCGCGCAAATCCCGGACACACTAAGGCCGAACTTATCCCAAAGTAGCGACGCTGTATAACTTTTTTCAGGCAAAATTAAGGTGTTGATTAAAGTGTGTATAAATATACACACTAACCTGAGTTAAACTCAACCCTTAAATAAAATACTTTAGCCTTCGTCATCTCTCAGATCCGGCTCTTGTGGCAGAGAAGTTCATATTGCCTTCAATGGTCTGAACAACTCCCTGTAAGTCGTCTCCGGTGAGCTTAAGGTCAGATTTTACATCATAACCATCTACATTAACTTCAAAAATTACTGTGTCTTCTTCGATGGCGATCGATGCTAACTGCACAACCCTTCCCGTGCTGAACTCAACCTTTCCGGATAGCTCTCCATCTTCTCCCGGCTCCACAATAATAACTCCCCGGCTATATTCCCAGGGTGCGCCGGTAACGTTGAACTCCCAGGAACCGATCAAAGTTGCATCATCGGTTCCAGCGTGAGCGTGATTTGAAAAAGCGAAAACGAGAAGTGTACCGAGTAGAAGTGAACTTAATTTCATCATAGTGATTTTACAATTTTTAGATTTTCATGGTAGAAAGGGAATCATACTGAAATTTTCTCATTAATTCAGCAGCCATAAAAAAATGTATTCTAAAACCGGAAAACTATTCGGCTGATTTTTTTTCCTCCGCATCACCATCCGATGAATGTTGCCCCGAAAAATCCTCAAAGAGTTCCTGTGCCTGCTGATCCTCAAGTTCCATCTGCCGTTCCATAAGTAAACGGCGATGCTCCGCCATATCATCATCTTTTAGAATCTCGTCGATTTCGCGCGGCTTGGGAAGTTCACCAACCGAATTTATTCCAAAGTGTTTTAGAAAATAGGCTGTGGTTTTGTATAAAAGGGGTTTACCCGGAGAATCTGCCCTGCCAGATACTTTCACCAGCATTTTTTCCAGAAGCTGCCGTAAAATGTAACCGGAATCAACCCCTCGGATGCTATCTACCTCGGGTTTAGTAATTGGCTGGCGGTAAGCAACAATGGCGAGTGTTTCGATTGCGGATTGCGATAATTTTCGATAAGCATTTTCATGCTGAAAGATGCTTAACCATGGATGAAATCTTGGCTGGGTTACGTAGGTATAACCTCCGCCTGTCTCTTCAATTCTGAATGATAGGTCGTTTTCTTCAAAGCGGTCATTCAGCTGATTTACGATCTGCCGAACAGTTTGCTGATCGAGCTCCAGTTCCTCTTCGCTCTCTTTCACAATGGCAGAGAGCTTTTCCCACGAAATGGGCTCCGGGCTGGCAAAGATCAGGGCTTCTATAACTGAAGTAAGCCTTGTTCCGTCAACAAATCGGTAATCTATCATAGTAGTGCTGATTCTATCAACTTATTGTTCAGCCAAATATAGGGGTTATCGCCTGTAACAAATAAGGGTAAATTCGTTTTTTTCGGTAACCCTGTAACCAAGCAGGTGAAAAATATCTTTCACTAAAAATCTGGCAACGTTCAGATCTACCTCAAAACTTCGGGGTCCCGTTTGGGTAACACCCGGCAAAAATCTCAATAATCTGTGAATTGAACTTCTGCGCAGATATCCCGACACCTCAAGCCAGAATGGTGAAACCTCACGAACAATTAGAAAACCATCGTGCCCTTTTTTCTGATAAAGCGGCATAAAAATACGCCCGCTTTTTGGTGCACGAATTAAACTGCCATGTTCGTAAGCCAGTGATGTACCTTTTTCGACAGGCAGGAAATTTTCAAAGCCTTTAATCATTTGAAAAGCAGCAGGGTCATCTACAAGTTTATGGTAAATAACCTCGTAATAGGTATTTGGCACGTTTTCATAAACCTCGATAATATCTCTGTATTTCCGCTCCTCAGCATTAGTCAGTGAAGTATTGCCTGCGTAGTGAAGCAAGAGGTATAGAAAGGCTTCACTGCGGATAATTGAGATCTCATCATCGTGTGCACCCGCCTCAAAACCCAGTGCCCTGAAACCAAGGTTGTTGATAAAGCTGAGAAGAGTTCCCTGAATGTTTTCTTCAATCCCTAAGATCTGCGGTACGGGGAAATTTCCTGCAAGCTCCCGATTCGCCAGGGTATCATTCAGCAAAATAAAGGCGCAACTCTGGGATGAAGTTGTATGCAGGTCTGCAAAAATAATATCCTCAAGGCTTTCAGAATGCCGGCTGATAATTGCCTCAATTACACGCTTTATATCGAGGCTTTCAAGGTATTCAACCGGTTTCATCGCCCCGTTTTTTTTCGAGTAGTCTTTTCTGGTATTGAACAGCTCCCAAAGCCTGTTCAGGTCGGTATCAATAAACCGCACACCCTTTTCAAGAGCTTTAAGATTTCCTGCTATAGCGTACACATCCCCATAGAAACGATCTTGAAAAAACTCCTGATTTTCAGAGATTTTTTTTACAGCCTTTACGCCTGCCGGTTCATTTCCGTGCATGCCAACCAAAAGAACCAGCACCGAGCCAGGCTGTCCGGCAGAGTAGTGCCAAAGTACTCGTTCATTATCTTCTAAAACTCCGGGTTGAACTTCCTTAATTTGCATCAGTTTTTTTGTTCATCTTATTCCAAACGTCCCTCGTATCTTTATCTGTAATGATACCAATCAGCTCGCCATGTTGTACAACTGGCAAGCTGCTAATCCCTTTATCAAGCATAAGCAGCATGGCGAATTTAATATCCTCGTCCGGGCCGATTGTTATGGGGTCTTTTTCCATAACATCGCCGGCTGTAGCGAGGTCTTTTTTTTGAGGGTCTGTAAGATACTGAACCAATCTGTTTTTTGTTATGATTCCTTTCAAATAACCGCGGTTATCTTCAACAGGAAGGTGACGTATATTTCTCCACTCCATTATTTTGAGCACGAGGTAAGCAAGGTCATTTTCATTGGCTGTGATGAGGTCTGTAGTCATCACATTGCTCACAATTTCGTAGTGAAGTTCCAGCTCTCGGGCTTCATCCATAGTTGCAATTTGCCATTCGTGTACGGGTGAACCTGATGTTCTGCGGCGATGCATGATAGCCGTAAGTGCAATAGCAGCTTCATCCCTCACAAGCTCTTTCTTTAGTTTACGATAACTGTTCACAATCCATCGTGAACCGGTTGCATGACGAGCCGCACGCTGTTCGATGATTGAGAGATACTTATCTATATCTTTAGAAATAATACTCTTTGACTCCAACCCCTCCTGTGCCATCGGCAGAAGAATATCAAGAATCAGGCTTCTGGCTGATGTAAGACGACCATCCCAAATCATTCCGCTTTGAATGCCCCACATGGCTGCTTTATGAAAATTCTCTTTTGCCTCTTCAAATGGTGTTCTGTCCCAGTTCCCTCTGAGATTTTCGGGCAAATTGCTCATCAAACCGACCCAAAAAGCGAGATTAGCGATCTCGTCATCAATCGTTGGCCCGGATGGCAAATACCTGTTCTCAATACGCAAGTGTGGCACCCCGTTTGATACACCATAACACGGGCGGTTCCATTTATAAATGGTGCCGTTATGGAGCTGTAATGCGCTCAACTTTGGAATCTCTCCGTCCCGCAATTGCTCAAGTGAATCTTGTTCAATGTTGGTCATAAACAGTAGTGTGTGGCGCGCAATGTCGTTTTTGTAAACATCACTTACACTTTTAATCCATCTGTTGCCAAATGTTACCCGCTGGGAGCGTTCTCTGAGGTGATACCCCTTACCACGGGTATCTATGCTCTGCTGAAAGAGAGGTATGCGGGTTTCTGCCCAAAGCTGTTTCCCTAACAATAGTGGAGAGTTTGCTGCCACTGATAGCACCGGCCCCGAAAGCATCTGAGACCAGTTAAACATATCGGGGAATTCATCCGGTTCAATTTGGAGATGGCACTGAAAGCTGGTATTGCAGGCTTCGAAAAGTATATTGTGATGCTTTAAAATTAACTCATCGACCCCCATTATATTCAGCTCAAAATCTTCGCCGCGAAGTTCAGAGATAATGTTCGCCAACGCTTCATAGCGCTGTTTTGGGGTCATATATTCCATTTGAACCGCCCGATAATCAATGCTGGGGAGTATGCCGGTGAGAATAATCTTTTCATCGAACGAGGCGGCCGCTGCCTCAGCTTTATTCAGCAGGTTCCTTAAACTGTTTTCCATTGTGGAGAGACAGTTTTCAGTAAAAATTAGAGGGTCGAGATTTATCTCAAGGTTATAGCGGGCAAGCTCGGGTGTAAAATGTGGATCAGCAATTTTTTCGAGAACCTGCAATGAGTTGAGCGATGGCCTGAAATGCTTATCTACCAGGCAAAATTCCTGCTCAGCCCCTATCCTGCTAATACCGCTCTCAAACTGGGCATTTTCGAGCATTAGCTCGATAGCTTCTACATCATGAAGCAGATGTTTCAGAAATTTTTTGCGGGATTCCGGATCCCTGGCAATGGATAGATCTTGCTGCCCCATAATAAGCTCCTCATGTTAAGTGAATCCTCAGCTTTCTCCTTTTTTTGGATTCATTTTCCGATTATTTTTGTGCAATTGCCTCAATAGCCGTGATGTTATCTCCATGTAATTCTGTTCTGTAATAATCCCAACAAGGCGGTTATTCTTCACAACCGGCAAACATCCTATCTTTTGGCTGTCCATAATGTCTATCGCTTCAAGGATGGACGCTTCCGGATGGATGGTAATTGGGTTATTGATCATGATGTCTTCAACTGCTTTGCTCGAAGAACCACGGTTATGCAGAATGTTATTGAACTCACGGAAAATCATTCTCATGGTAATGAGGCCAACGAGGTGTTTGCTGTCATCTTCAACCGGCACGTACCGTATACGGCGCCATTCAAACAGATTGGCTACAAGTTCAACAATATCATCTTTTTGAACCGTAAAGAGATCTGTTGTCATAAATTCTTCCACCAAAAGGGATGAAGGCTGCCACATCTCCATATCATCCGGCTTTGCAAGCCCCCATTTATGAACCGGCTCACCCTTCCGCTGATTTTTAATCATGGCGTTAGTAATTGCCGTGAGTGCCTGCTCTCTGCTTACATCCTTGCTGAGCGAGTTGTACGATTTCACCATCCAATAGCTGCCTGTTTGTGCGGCTTCCGTACGTTCTTTAATCACATCAAGATAGCTGGAGATATCTCCTTCATAGACATCGGCATTTTTCAACCCTTCCCTGGCAAGTGGCAGCAGCTCTTTATTAATCAAATCAACAGCAGAATAACGCTTATCACCCACCCACTTAAATTTTGTATCGAGCCCAAGTTTTGATGCAGCAATAAAATTCATCCGGGCATCATCAAAATCGAGTACTTTCGAGATTTCGGGGTACTCATTATCCATGCCATTCAGCAGGCCAAGCCAAAAAGCCGCATTCGCAATTTCGTCGGTTACGGTGGGCCCCGATGGAAAAATTCTATTCTCTATCCGAAGGTGCGGCTTTCCATTGCTGATACCATAGCATGGCCGGTTCCAACGATACACTGTGCCATTATGTACCTGAAGAGCCATGAGTTTTGGTATGCCCCCCGCCTCAAAAATTTCGTCCACATCTTCTGTAATATTCGAGCTGAGCATCACTCTGTAGCGGGCAATATCCTCTTTATAGATTTCGAGGATACTCTCTTTCAACCATTCGTTGCCAAAGGTTACTCTTGGGCTGTTATCCCGAAGGTGATCGCCCACCTTGCGGGTATCCACAGATTGATGAAACAGCGCTATCCGTGTTTCTGCCCAGAGACGTTTGCCGAACAGGAGTGGTGAATTTACGGCACTCGAAAGCACCGGGCCCGTGATGGCTTGTGCGAGGTTATATTTATTCACAAATTCATCAGGCGTAACCTGTAAATGCACCTGAAAGCCGGTGTTGCACGCTTCTAACAGTGGGGTATCGAAACGCATTAAGAGTTCATCCATACCCTGAATACGCAGATCGTATTCATCGCCCCTGAGTTTGTTTATAGCATCACAAAGTGCCCTGTAGCGTGGCAATGGAGTGAGGTTCTCAATTTCAAGGTCATTTTTTCGGATAGTAGGCAGCACACCGGTTAACACGATGTCGCCATCAAACTGCTTTATTGCCTCACGGGCTTTGTCGAGCTGGTTGAGTATATTAGCCTCGAGCATGGAAAGGCATTTGCCTTTAAATTCGAGCGGATCGAGGTTGGTTTCAAGGTTGAAACGGGCGAGTTCAGTGGTAAAATCTTTGTCGTTCAGTGCCTCGAGAAGTTCGATAGAAATGGGTGCCGGTTTTGCAAATTTATCAACCAGGCAGAGTTCCTGTTCTGCGCCAATCCGAATGGTATCTGTTTCAAAGTAATCTTCAGAAAGCATCTTCTCCATTGCACGGATATCTTTCAACAGGTATTTGATGAACTCCTGAACTTGCTCTTTAGTCTCTGCCAGTTTTACTGTTTCTACACCCATTTTATGTCGGTTTTTCGTGGATATTTTGATTCAAGCACTGCCCGAAAATAAAGTATACTACATTATCAACATTTTACTGTTCAAAATCAGCAACTTGCCTGAAAATAGTTGCATATATATAGTTTTCCGCCTTCAACTGCGTGAACATACAGAAAATGTGAATACTTTTTAAAAAATTGATTCGGGTAAAAATCGTGCATAAGTTTGGAATCGTACAGCTTCATACTGTGTTTCTAAATAAAAAATGAAATGACAGAACAACCCAAACGTAACGAAATTGAGTCGCTAATTTATCTGCTTGATGACCCAGACCCTGAGGTTCAGAGTGGCGTAAGAAGCAGGTTTCAAGAACTTGGAGAAAATGCTGTTCCACTTCTTGATCAGTACCGGAGTGAATCCATCAGGGAGTCGGAAAAAAGTACAATCAATGAAATTATTTACTCCATCACGTTCGGTTCTATTCTTGATGAATTTGCTGAACTGATTGAACGGGGGGTAAACAACCGGCGACAATTGGAAGATGCACTGCTTTTGTTAAGCAAGTTTGGCAACCCCACACTTCGGGTGGAAGAGTACAGAAAAAAGCTGGATAAACTCAGCTCCCAAATTGGCGGTGAAATTGCTTATACACCCTCTATGACCGAAAAAATGCAGATTATGCTGCAATATGTTTTTCGGGAGTTGCGATTTCGCGGTGATGCGCAGGATTATCACAGCACAGATAATGCCTATCTCGACAGAGTAATTGACAGGCGTAAAGGGCTGCCAATCATGCTTAGTGCAGTAGTAATGTTCCTTGCACGAAGGCTTGGATTACCATTCTTCGGTGTTAATATGCCGATTCATTTTATGTTGATGTATAAAATTCACGACCGTGAAATTCTCATCGATCCTTTCGACAGTGGCTCTATTGTTACCTATAACCAATGCTGTTACTTTTTGAAAAAGAACGGCATTGAGCCCCGCCCCGAACATCTTCAGAAAGCTGATGAATCTGAAATACTAAAGCGCTGCCTGCGCAACCTGATGAATGCCTTCGCAAAAGCGAAAGATCAAAATCGTGTTAAAGACTTGCAGCAGCTGTTGTATATCGCAGAAAAGTCTCTTTAATAAATGTTGATGTTAATCAACCGTTAGGAATACTCCGCCCCTTCGTTCATCGCCATACCCAAAAAAGGTGCCTTCTTGTTTTTTACCTGCAAGGTGTACACCACCAAAAAAGAGGCTTCTCCGATCCCATATTTTCGATTCAGGGTAGAATACTTCAAGCTTATTTGTAACCTTGTTGTCAAAACCAGCCTCTATATTTAATTCATCTCCTTCGAGGTGAATTCGGGGCGCGTTGACTGCTTTTTTAGCATCCCCACCAAAAGCTATCAGATTAAGCAGTACCTGAAGAATTGCCGTTCGAATACGGTTCGACCCACCAGAACCAAATGCTATTTCATCACCATTTTTTAACTGTAGCACGCCCGGTGCCATCATCGATGAAATTCTTTGGTTTGGCTTCCAGTTACCAATGGCGCCCGGAAACAGATCTTCCTCACCAAGCATGTTGTTAAGCATGATAGAAGTACCCGGAACCATAATTCCACTCCCCTCCCCATTGCTGGTTGTTAAAGAAGCAATATTCCCAAATTTATCCGCCACACTGATTTGCGTTGTACCCCTGTTTGCTGAAAATCGCTTATATACGTGCTGTTGATAGTTTGAAAGCAACTCACCCCCGAGCAGTTCATGTAAATGGTTTTCCCCCTCGCTTTTCAATAGCCGGTCAATTCTCGCCCGATTTGTTGTATGCTGTATTTCTGCGAGCCTCTCCAGGTACTCTATTGAACCGGGAGTAAATTTCATCAGATCTGCCGATTCGCTCAATTTTGCCGCAAATGAAATCAGAATACCCCCCGATGCGGGAGCCGGATTTATCAAAAACTGATTTCCAAACAAACTGCACTTTAAGGGCTGGCGTTTTACAACGTTGTATTGCCGTAAATCATCAGCTGTAAGGTGCCCGCCAGATTCTGCACATACTTTTTCTATAGCTTGTGCAACCTCGCCATCACAAAAAAGTGAGCCCCCTTCCCGTGCAGCTGTCTCGATGAAATCGGCAAAATGCGGGTTTCTAAACAGATCTCCTTCCTGAAGTAAATCACCCGTTTCAGCGGATGAAAAAAGCTTTTTCACCTCTTCATTAACCTTATAAATTGGCGATACAATATTTAAGACTTCTGCCTGGAATTCATTCATTACTACTCCGGCTCTTGCAAGTTCAAGAGCGGGCTGTGCAATCACTGAAAATGGCATTGAGCTCAAATCATTATGAATGGCAAATAAACCTTTAAGTGTGCCGGGAGTGGCTGCAGACCCCGGGCCTATTCGAAAATCCTGCAGAACGGTACCAAAATCAGCGGAGATCTTGTAAAAAGAGTTCTCCGTCTCTCTGCTTTTTTTGAGTGGAGTATGCGTGAAAAAATCGTAAACAACGGGTTTACCATCAGCGGGTTTGGCAAGTAAAAAACCTCCTCCTCCTATTGATGAAAGAACCGGCTCAGCCACACAAGCGGTTAAATGTGCGGCTATCACTGCATCAAATGCATTGCCTCCACTTAGCAAAACTTCTGCAGCACTCTTCGCAGTTTCAATATGGCCTGCCGCTACTGCACCTTTCATAAAACAGTTGTAGGTTAGTGTTAAATTTTTTTTCTAAAACTGCCGTGCAAGTACTGCGGTTTCGCGGAAAGCACGGTTTCTGCCACTGCTGCTGTTATATGCTTCCACAAACACAATGTAGATTCCAATTCGATTTCTCTGGCCATTGTCTGTAAGGCCATCCCAAATTAAACTTCCTTCAAAGCCGGCGGCAGTACCTTCAGCAAGGGTGCGAACAAGGCGGCCGTACCGATCATAAATCCTAACCCTCAATAAATAATCGGGTTCGTCGAACCTGTAGTTAATGAACAGATTGTCTTCAAAGCCATCACCATCGGGCGAAAATGGATTGGGGTCGAGAAATACCCCGGAATCGGTAATAGAAACCACAGACTCCTGAAATATCGAATTTTGTGCGCCAGGGCTGCCCCCCTGCAATGTGGTGTTCGAACTCCAATTAGAAGGATCATTGGTTTCAAAATCTGGATTTACACGTTCAAGAGCTATACCACGTGTATCAATCAGATTTGGGTTGTGCCAATCGGGGCTGTAATCTACCATATCTATTACGGTACGGGTGCTGTCGGCCAGATAAACCTGCCTGCCAGCATTCGGTAAGCTTAATGTGGTACGCACTGCCTGGAAAGCAAACGGCGCAAAATCTTCACTCATTTCAAAGAATCGGGCTGTTCGGCTCTCTGTAAACGGCCTTACTATTGGCTCCGGATAAAAGAGAGCATACCCGTTTGCAGGCAGCCAGCGTTGGGAAGTTGAGGCGAAATTAATCCGAACAATTTCCCCGTTTTCGTTGGGTTCGTCGTGCAGAAAAATTCCTTCGAGCGATACAGCATACGGGCGGCGGTTATAGATCTCGATATATTCGGATTGATCCGGAATGCCGTCACGGTCATCCGCCAGTGGTTGATACATAATCTCGTTAAAAACAAGATCGCCGGGTTGAAGCGGCTGGGCTACCGGCTGTTCAATTTCTGACGATACATTCCCCTGAAAATCTCCCAGATTTTCAATTGTCAGCGTAATTGATTCACCAAGAGTGATGCCTGATGCACTCAGCACAACTCTGTTGGCACTGCTCGGATCATATTTCAAAAGATTTGCCGGCGAGCCGTTTATTAGGAATCGCGTATCTCCAATCTGTTGGTTTCTTCGATCAATCTGATTTGCCATCATTCCGTCGCTATTACCACTGGATGATTCACCTTCACTTAGATCAACAAATTCATTAAAAACAATTTCCAAAGAGTCAGGGTGAAAAATATTCGCAAATATCACACCCGGGGGCGTTTCATCAGGCTGAAAACGGCTGTTCTCTTCTGCCGGAGTAGAACCACGATCGTCGCTGCTCGGTGCCCAGTTGGCAGGATCGATGGATAGTGCAGCAGGGTCTCTCCTTTCGAGAGAAACTCCTGCCGGATTGTTGTACCACGAGGCTTGGTAAGTTAGGCTATCGATAGCCACACCCGAACCATTTCGAATTACAACAGTATCGCTGGTGTTGTTGAGCGCCCTAAAGCCGGGCAGATAAATAATTCTTTCGGATTGAGCTGCAAAAGACTCCGAATCTGTGAAGACAAGAAAATCGTTCTCCCTGATTGCGGTTCCCGCCGGTATTGGAGCACTCCCTGTGGCATCATGCAATCTCCAGCCGGTAAGATCGAAGTTGTTCTCCGTTCTGTTGTAGATCTCAACAAATTCAGGGCTTCCGGCCTGCAGCCGCCTGTAGAGAATCTCGTTGATAACAATTTGCTGTGGCTGGGCGTCTTCAAAATCGAGATATCGAACCGATACTATTGTAGTTTCCATCACATTGCCGAAGAGGTCGGCAACATTCTGTGCTGTAATTTCATAAATCTGATCGTTAATCAGCTCTGAGCCTGTAAACAGAATAACATCGGTTCCATCAAGCCCAACCATCGAAACAGGTGTGGAGGGGGAAATGGAGTAGTTGGATGCCGTCAGTGCTGTTTCGGGATCGAGTTCTTTATCGAACCTAAGCCTGAACCCCTGATCTTCAAATTGTACTGCACTTAGCAGTACAGGTGGTTGTGTATCAGGTGTTACTTCGTTTGGGAGGCCCGGAGTACCCAAAAGCACATTCGGTGATTCCTCCCAGTTTTGTCGCAGTGTTGCGGGTACTTCTGCACTTATTCTCTCGAGTGCCACACCATTACCGCCCCAAGTTGATGGTGTATATTCTAATGAATCTGCGAGAACATCACTATCTGTGAAGAGGCGAATCTGATCAGCTACTGTCAGCGTAAAATTGGGAAAGTTAGATAGCTGATGGTAATTCCGTTCTCCGAAAATCTCAACCATCCGTTCTGCATCTTCGGTAATTACAATAAAATCGCCCGGTTCAAGTAAGAGGTCATCATCTGAAATTATTCTTCGCGGCTCTGATGCAATCTGGCGCCTCTGTAGCCTCCAGTCTCGAAGATTTAGCAGTTTATCTGAATTATTAAACAATTCAACATAGCGAACATAACCCGTTGGCGGGCGATACATAAACTCATTGATTACAATATCACCCTCTTCAAATTCATCAAAAACAGTGAATTCAAATTGCGAATTTTGCTCTATCTGAAAACCTCCCAGTGTTCGGATGTTTGAAATGGTTAGGGTACGGCTCCCAATCGGAAACGCATTTTCAAACTCAAGGGTAATCCTGTCTGCTTCCTCGAATTCAATCGCGGCAGGGTTCGCTCCATTCACCGAGAAGTTAGCCGGTACAAGATCGCCCTCTCTAACATTGGCATTAAACACAACCTCAACCGAACGGCGTGAAACTGTACGTACTGATGTAGCCGTAAGATTGAAGTCTCTGTCCACTTCATTTTGCGCACCGGGTGTACCCAAAAGCTCATTAGGTGATTCAGCCCAGTTTTCGCGGAATAGTGGTGAGCGATCAACGCGCCTTCGCTCAAGGGCCACACCATTACCACCCCAATCCGGGCTGTAACGGAGCGAATCCATCACTTCACCTAAATTGTTCACAATCACAATTTCATCACCCCCATTTTTCAGTGCCGATAAATTTCCTCCGGCATTTACAAAACGGATATCAGGAAATATTGTAAGGAGGTTCTCATTCGGAATGATGACGATGTAGGAATTGGGTGGCAATATAGTTTGCTGGCTGGTAATAGTCCGTCTTGTACCTGTATCGTTAGCCTGCCGCCACCCGGCAAGATTAATCGCTTTATTACTTCTGTTAAATAGTTCAATGTAGCGGGTGTAATCTTCCGGTTCGTTGTACATAAACTCATTAATCACTACATCGCCCGGTTCTGCCTGTTCAATAAGAAAGTAGGTAAACTGCGCCTGAGCACTGCTCAAAGTGTTTCCGAATATATCCGGAATGTTCGTGACGGTTATGGTATAGGTAGTTCCCGAGTTCATCTGCCCGCTTAGCGTAAGCAGTGCGTTGAACGGGTCTGTAAACTCGACTTCGGTAACATTCAGGCTGCTGCTGATACTGAAATTTCCGGCAGTAATCTGTTCCAGATCCAATGAACCGGTAAACTCAACCGCAACTGTGTCTGCACTTACAAAATCAGCCTGAACAAGCTGTGGAGTTTCATCATCTGGTTCTACGGTGTTCTCCGCACCTGGAGTGCCAAGCAGCTCGGCAAGAGACTCGCCCCAGTTGTTGGAATTATTTTCGGGCGAGCTGATGCTTCTTCTTTCAAGAGCAACTCCATTGCCTCCCCAAACTGATGGCACATACTCAATAAATTGATCAACATCCCCATCGGGGTTTATCAGCCTTATCTGGTCGGCTACGGTTTGTGTGAAACCGGGGTAGTTACTCATTTCAAACCAGGGGCCGGTTCCGTAAATCTCCTCAAGCAGCTCTGCGTTTGGCGTAAGTACGATGTACTCGCCGGGTTGAATAGCCAGATCTTCACTGCTGAAAATGCCACCATTACTTGGAGCTCCTTCCGCGCGGCGCAGCTCCCAATCCCTCAGATTAATCAACCTGTTAGAGCGATTGAAGAGTTCAACGTAACGAACAAATCCGGTTGCCGGCCTGTACATAAATTCATTCACTACAATGTCACCACTCTGAAACTGGTCGAAAATCAAAAATGAGTATACCGAATTAGCAGCAATCTGGAAACCAGCCAAAGTTCTTACATTATCGATCCTAAGTGAACGCTGACCTCTTGGTAAATTTGAGCTGAATTCGAGCAGCAGCTCATTGCCATTATCAATGGAGACAGACTGGGGATTTGTATTGCCAACTGAAAAGTTACCCGGAACAGCATCACCTTCGCGTATTTCTGCATTGAATACTACCCTTACCTGTTGCCTGTTCAGTGCTTCAACAACTTCTGCAACCAGTTCAAAATTAGGATTCACCTCATTTGGCGCTCCGGGTGTACCAAGAAGTTCATTTGGCGATTCTGCCCAGTTTTCTACAAATTCAGGTGTTAAATCTGCCCTTCTTCTTTCGAGGGCAACACCGTTGCCTCCCCATGTTGAAGGATTATAATCCACAAACTCAGCAAGATTGCCATCGCTGTCAATAAGCCGAATACGGTCGGGTGTGGTTTGTGTAAGGCCCGGATAATTATTCATCTGAAGCCAGGGGCCATCGCCAAATACTGCATCAAGCTGTGCAGCATTTGGGGTAATTACCACAAAGCCTCCCGGTTCAATCGGAAGGTCAAACGAGCTGAATGAACCGCCATTTGATGGCGCACCTTCAGCCCTTCTCAGCTCCCATTCTCTGAGGTTTAAAAAGCGGCCTGATCGATTATGGATTTCCACATATCGAGGATAGCCCTCAGGTGGACGGTACATAAATTCATTGATTACAATATCTCCGGGCTGATATTCATCAAACCGAAAGAATTGGAACTCAGAATCATCCTCAAGCTCCCAGCCATCCGTGATGCTTGTTAAACCATTGGCAACGATGGTATAATTTCCTACCGCGAACGCATCTGAAAATGTTAAGCGGAGTGTTTCTGAGTTTAGCACAGTAACGGATGATGGTGTTGTGCCATCAGACAGTTCAAAATTGGATGTGCCGTAAGAGGATGGCTGGTCTAATGGGAGTGTAAATTGCAGATCCAGCTGAGTGTCGCTTTCAAGTTCAGCCGAAAGGATTCTGAAAGGATTGGTGAAAGTGAAATTGAACTGTTGAGTACCGGCAATGGCATTGCCAAAAATGTCGTCTATATTTTGGTAAGAGAACGTGTACTCAAACTGATCTTCAAGTTTTTCTTCCGTTTCAAACTCTATGGTGCGCTCGTCTGAGGTTACGCTAACCGAAGTAAATGCAGCATTGTTGTTAAGGCTGAAATTGGATATCGATTGGAGCGATTCATCAGAGAGAGTTCTAGAAAACGTGATACGTAAGGTTTGGGGGCGTGGGAAGGCAGCAGACACAGCCTCCGGGGGATTGGTAGGAGCCGACACTGTACTTGGCAGGCCGGGAGAGCCAGTGAGTACATCTTCTGATTCGGCCCAGTTATCCCGGAATTCGGAGGAAATATCAAAAGAGATACGTTCAAGAGATACTTCATTTCCTCCCCATGTGTCTGGAAAATAGGTCAGCTGCTCAATCAGCTCACCCTCATCCGTTTCGAAAACAATACTGCTTGATGAGGTAAGGAGAAGTGTTGGAAAGTTATCCACCTCCACGAACGTGCGCTCACCAAACCGTTCTTCGAAAACCGGAACTCCGCGTGTTAACACAAGATATTCTCCCGGTGAAATGGGCAGATCACTATCCACACTAATGTTTTGGCCGGTGAGTGTGAAGTTTCTGAGGTTCAGCGTTTTATCTGAGCGGTTGAAAATCTCAACATATCGCGGACGGTCGAACTCGGGTGTTCTCCAAGAAATGGGCACGCGGTAATAGAATTCACTGATCAGCAGGTCGCCCGGCTCGTAATCTCCAAAAAGGGCAAATGGGATTGATGTATCTGGTTCAATTTGCCAGCCATCTACGCTTTGAATATCGTTTATGATGAGGGTTTGATCTCCTTCCTCTACAGATTCACTGAATGTAATCCGAATCTGATTTCCATTTTCAACCACAGCACTTTCCGGAGAGCTACCACCTTCAATTACAAAAGCTGCCGGGCTAACCGACCCTCCAAAAACATCCTGCGAAAATGTAATAATAAACTCTGTTGTGCTTTCAATATCAAAAGCGGTTACATCGAATGGATTCTCGGCGGTGAAATCAAAACTGGTTTCATCAGACAACAGCCAGCCGAAATCGCTTAACAGATTGGTTGTTACGAGGGTATAATCGGCCGAAAAAAGCGGGCTGCTTAATTCAAGAATTACCGTGTTGGGGTCGGTTGCAGAATCATAAAGCACTGCTATCGGATTCCCGACACCACTAATCTCAAAGTTGGATGGCAGGAGAGTTGTCTCATCCGGAGTATCCGTAAATTCCAATGTTATTTCATCACCACGAAACAGGTCAAGCGATGCAAGATCAAAATTGTTGGTTAATGTGAATTCAATCTGTGTACCCGCATCAATTTGCCAGTCATCAACACTCTGGAGGCTGCTGACCTCAATAACCTGATCTCCTTCATTGATTGGATCTGCAAACTGAAGAAATACAACATTAGAGGAAGTGAGTGTAACTAATTCCGGATTTATAGATCCATTAAGAAGATAATTTGATGCATCATCACCACCAGAGTCTATATCCTGAGAGAACGTAATTTCAATTTCACTCCTGCTTAAAACATCAAAGTCTGAAATTTGAAATGGGTTAATCACCTCAAAGTCGAACTGGTTATTTCCGCGCAAAGGCCACCCAAATTCGCTGAGAACATCAACAATCGTCAGCTCATAATCTCCCAGAGATAGTGAAGTGCCAAAATTGAGAGTTACAGCCTCTTCCCCTTCGGTATGATCGATACTTTCAGGCTGAACGCTGCCCGTCATACCGTCTCCTGTAAGCGAAAAATTTCCGGTGAGCAGGGTTGCTCCTTCAGGAGCTTCGCTAAACTCAACTTCGATAGATGTGGATGAAATGGCTGTGATCGTTTCCACATCGAATGGGTTTATGACGGAGAATGACAGTTGGGTATCATCTTCAATTTGCTGGCTAAATTCATCCTCGATATTATTGATGGTGAGTGTATAATCGCCATCGCCGAAAGGTTCGCTGAATGAAAGCCGGACAACATTCTCTTCATCGTCCAGCAGTTCAGCCGTTGCCGGATTTCCCACACCCTGACTTACGGAAAAATTTGAGGTGAGAACAGTGGATTCATCGAGGTCGTTGTTAAAAGTAACATCGAGCTGGTCGGCACGGGTTAGTTCGACACTTTCGGCGATTAAATCATCTGTTTCTTCGGTGATGGTGAAGTCGTCGAAGAAGAAATTATCGCTATTGCCGGAAGAGTATACTACCAAAAAACCGAACCTGGAGGACTCTGTGTAAAAGTTATCGTTTCCGACTGGCGAATCTGGCACTGGAGTACTATCAAATCCTAAACCAACTGAGATCTGCCAATCACCTTCTGAACTTCGAGTCACCCGAACCCGGTAATCATGTCCCTCTTCTATTACCGTTTCACTTTCTGTAATAACCGCACCCTGACTGCCATTATTTATTCGGACAAGTTCAAAAGTTGAATCTCCAGATCCACCTGTTCGGATGGCATATCCGCTAACTGTGCTATTATCTGGTGAGAATATGTTTAAATTTTCGGTATCAGATACCAAAAAAAAGAAAGACCGGTTGGCTGTAGTTGGATTAGCATTGGGACTGTAAGAGAATTCCCATGTACCATAAGCAGTAGTTGAAGGAACTCTCAACTGGCTTCGATTTGCTGTACCAGTTGCATCATCATTGTTTAACCTCAACAACTGATTCCCATTCTCCGTAACAAGAGTAAAATCCTCCAAATCCCCAGACCATGGAGAGTTGTCTATGAAATCAGCATCATTGGCATAGGATTCAAAATCCTCCTGAAATACAACCTGTTGGCCAAACAAAGAGGTACCAAACAGAAAGAAAATTACTGAGAATAGAATTGCATTTCGAACAGATCGGAGCAGTTTAGTCATAGAACTTACTTAATACATATTGAGTTCTAACATACTACAATTGAAAAAAGGACTCAACGAAACTTTACTAAAAAAAGGGGGAGTTGTGATTATCCATCACAACTCCCCGAAGGACTTTGAGAAGTGTGCTCAAGCACTTCTCAATTTTCTCTTTTTTTGTTCGTGTTCTCATATGTATGAACCGGAAAAACTGAAAACCTTACACTTTTTTTTAATTATTTTTATCGAGCAACAAAACCCCTCTAATTTTGAAGAAAAGCACCATACCATTTACTATCACACACCTTGAAAATGGTTACACCCGTGAACACGGTTTACTGCACATTCTCCAGGAATCCGTTCGAATAGAGTTTGAACAAACTGACCCGGCCACCGGCCTGCCTCTATCGGGAGTACGGGAAATTGATGTGCCTTTTGATCAGATCGAGACTCTGAGAATTAAAAAGGGGTGGTTCAGTGCGCAGGTTATTTTTGAAACCAAATCCCTTAAAACACTTGAAGGGTTGCCCGGTGCACAGCAGGGCCGCTGCATTCTGAAAATTAAACGATCGGATGTGAAAGAAGCCGAAAAAACCGTAAGCAGTGCCCGCTTGCGGCTTTCAGAGTTCAGGCTTAACAGTCTTGAAGACGAATAGCTTTTTTGATTAAAGCAAATTTTCCGGATCAGAGCTTTTCTCCAAAAACAGATACCGTAATTATTTCAAAAAACCTTTTTTCACAAGAAGTTCTGCATTCAATATAGCTCCGCCTGCCGCACCACGAATGGTATTATGCGCCATGGCTATGTAGCTAACATCCATCACATCACCCCCGCGAATACGCCCGATTGCCGTTTGCATGCCATTTTCACTATCAGCATGCAGCCTTGGCTGAGGATATCTCTCATCCGCAAAAATGTGCAGTGGAAATACGGGAGCCGACGGCAGGCCAAGATCTGCAATCGGGCTTTTCCATGATTTCATCACTTCAGAGACCTCTGAAATATCTGATGGCTTTTCATTCAATTTCACATTCACTGCCAGTAAATGACCGTTAATCACAGGCACACGAGTAGCAGTAGCCTGCACCGGGAATGAAGCATGCTCAATTTGTCCGTCTTCCAATTTGCCTAGAAGTTTCAGCGGCTCAGCACTAATTTTTGGTTCTTCACCGCCAATAAAGGGAATCACATTTCCCAGAATGTCCAGGCTTGGCACACCCGGGTAGCCTGCACCGGATATGGCCTGCAGTGAAGTTACAACCACTGAATGAATTCCAAATGCATCATGGAGCGGCTTCAGGCTCATGGTTAGTGGAATTGCCACGCAGTTTGGATTAGTAACAATCCATCCGGAGCCATCAGCAGAAAATTTCTGGATTTTGATGAGTTCGATGTGATCCGGGTTCACTTCCGGTACCAAAAGCGGCACGGTGGGGTCCGTTCTGTAGTTTTTTGCATTGCTGATCACAGGAATCCCTGCCTGTGCAAAACCGGCTTCAATCTCTGTGGCTACGGATGAATCGAGTCCGGAAAAAACAAAATCTACATCGCCAAATTCAGAAGAGTTGCAGTTTCGTACTTTCATCTTTTTTACTGAATCGGGCATCGGCGTGCTTTCAATCCAGTTTGCAGCTTCACTGTAAGGCTTGCCTGCCGATCTGCCCGACGCACCAAGTGCGTTGATAGTGAACCACGGATGATTTTGAAGAAGTCGAATAAATTTCTGGCCAACTGCTCCGGTTGCACCAAGAATCCCTGCTTTAAACTGTGCCATTTTTTAGATAATACTCTGTAAGAATTTTAATGATAAATCTCAGATTAATCCCTGATATGAAGTCAATTACAACATCGCTAATGTGAATTAATCCGAACAGAGAAAATAGCAAATCATCAGGACAATCCGTTCATCAAAGGTGATAAATTGCTATCTTTCAGGCTTTAACAATTTCAGAGCTGCATTAAAAGCAGTAGTAAACAGATAAAATTAAAACGAATCGCATCACCAATGTCTTCAACCCATTTAGACAGCCTCGACAAAATTGTATCCCTCGCTAAATCAAGAGGGTTTATCTTTCAATCATCAGAAATTTACGGAGGCCTGGGTGCTGTTTACGATTATGGACCCCTCGGTGTTGAGTTAAAAAGAAATATTCAGGCGGCATGGTGGAAAGCAATGACCCAGGCTCATGATAATATTGTAGGGATTGATGCCGCTATTTTTATGCACCCAAAAGTGTGGAAAGCGAGCGGGCACGTAGACGGGTTTAACGACCCAATGATTGATGATAAAGAGTCGAAAAAACGATACCGTGCCGATATGCTCATTGAGCAGCACATTTTTAAGCTTCGCCAAAACGGAGATGAAGAAAAAGCAGACGATCTTCAGAAACAGCTCGACACAACCGGAACCCGAAAGGGCCTGTGCGAAGACCTTTATGATATCATCATGCAGGAAGAGATTCGATCGCCGGACTCAGGCGCATTCGACTGGACCGAGGTGCGGCAATTCAACCTGATGTTTAAAACACATTATGGAGCGCTTGCCAAAGATGATGACGACGTGATCTACCTGCGCCCGGAAACCGCTCAGGGTATTTTTGTAAACTATAAAAATGTACTCGATACCGCCCGAGTTCAGGTTCCTTTTGGCATTGCTCAGATTGGAAAAGCTTTCCGGAATGAGGTAGTTGCACGGCAATTTGTATTCCGAATGAGGGAATTTGAACAGATGGAGATGCAATACTTTGTGGAGCCGGGAACAGACGGCGATGAGTATGAAAAATGGCTGCAAACCCGAATTGAGTGGCACAAGAGCATCGGCATTAGGGAAGAGAATCTTCGCGTTTCACCACATCCGGATGATAAACTTGCCCACTATGCACGCGCTGCAGCCGACATCCAGTACCAATACCCAATTGGCTGGCAAGAGGTAGAGGGAATTCATAACCGTTCGGATTTTGACTTATCACAGCATCAGGAATTCTCAGGAAAAAAGATGGAGTATTTCGACCAGAAGAATCAAACCCGATATATTCCTTATGTAATTGAGACCTCCGTTGGACTCGACAGAACAACCCTGATGGTTCTTTGTGATGCATACCGCGAAGAAGAGGTAGATGGAGATAGTAGAACCGTACTGAAAATTCATCCAAAACTGGCTCCTACAAAAGTTGGGATTTTCCCGCTGATAAAAAAACCGATACTCCAGGAACTTGCCCGTAAAATTGAAACCGAGCTCAAGGAAGATTACACCGTTCTTTATGATGAGGCGGGTTCAATCGGTAAGCGTTACCGCCGGCAGGATGAGGCTGGCACACCTTTCTGTATTACTGTGGATTTTGATGGTGTTGAATCAGATGGGGAAGATACGGTAACCATTCGCTATCGGGACGATATGAAGCAAGACCGAATACCGGTTAGCCGAATTGCCGATGTTATCCGTGACGGGATGAAGAGCTGGAAGGCCGATTTGACTTAGATGAGAAAGCCTCCAGGATTTTGAAATCCTGGAGGAATTTTTTGCCGCAAAGGCAATGTATAAAATCACTCTGCATCTACTACAAATCCAAAAGCACCTGGATTAACCGGGAGTTCAAACTCCTTAATTGCAGGTATGAATAGGAAACTAATGGATGCTTTCCCACCACCTGAACCTCTCATTTGTGCACCACTCGAACCTCTCGCCCTTTGAGAAACTGATACAGCAGTTCTTTCTGCTTCACTCCCCGACCGAACAAATGTGTCACTGGGGAAAAAAGTCTCATCTGGAAAAAATGTGTCACTGGGGAAAAAAGTCTCATCTGGAAAAGCAGACTCAAGAGTACGTTGTATAACAGCTGTATTTACCAATCTGCCAAAATGGGTAGGCCTATCTGGTGATTCAAAATGAAACTCATTTTGCTCAATAATCCCGTTTTCTCCCACAATTAATACTGCTAAGGTGCTTCGCTCTGAAACCTGGCGAGGTACATGTTCACCTGTGCAGCAGAACTCCACAGGCTCCACAATTACATTTTCTGCAAGCCATCGGCTCAATTCACCGGATGAAATTCCCCTCTCACCAAATCGATTAGCCATGGCATTATAGTTCCCTTCGCTTAGCTCTAAAGAAAATGATAAAGTTTCATTCCCTCGCTGTGCATATGTGTCGCTAATCATATATAGCATTACTAAAGACAAAAATGCGATAAATAAGCTGCTCTTATACATAGTTCATTTATTTTAATTGATAATTATCTCTTTAATCAGAAATCCCGGTAGTTTTCTGATTTCTGTTTCACCTTTATAAGCGTAGCTTGTTTTACTTTTCTGTCATTTAATTCGTTTAGTATAAAGAAAAGCGATAACCCCGTATGCTATTGTGGCAGAATGAGCTTTCTGCTTTACTGTTGATTTTGATGGCGTTCAATCAAAAGGTGAGAAGATACAGGGCAGCAGACACAGTGGGGATATGAAACAAAGCCGCATACCGGTTAGCCGTATTTCGGTGGTAATCGGTGATAGGATGAAAATAGCTGGAAGGCCGGATAACAAATGAACAGGGTAATCTGATTATTGATTACCCTAATCCAGTTGCTCTAACCAGTTCGTTATGGCATCAATAAACCCGGAGGCAAACTTGCGTTCAAGCATTCCATACTCGCTAGGCATACCTGTGTTCGCTTTTTGAAAGAGATGATTTGCCTCCTCTATCACAACAATTTCGAGTTCGAGGTTGTTGGCTGCTTTTAACTCTCCGGCCTTTGCGCGGTTTTGCTCTGCAGTTACCTGCATATCTTTATCCCCGAAAACAGCAAGCATTGGAACCGTGATTTTGGAAATTTTTTCAGCTGTTTCGAACTCAATCATAGACTTAAACCAACGGCTTTTTGCTGCAGAAAGCTGGCGGTTTACCTGGCTTTGTACAAATGCAGACATATCACCCAGAGCGGCTCTCTGCTGCTCAGGAAGCTGATTTATCTGCTCTTCGAGACGTTCCGAGAGGTCTCGCTCAATTTCGGCCCAGTCGCCTTCTGTACGTACGATATCGTAAATACGTTGCTGAAACTGAAGGTTTGTTTCTAATACACCTTCTGTTACACCGGATGCTGCAGATAAAAGCCTGATCTGTTCATCAATAATTTGATCGCCTCTCAAAAACGGGCTAGCCATAAATATTATTCCATTCAGGCCTGCATATTCTGCCATTAGCGTTGCAACCATACCGCCCTGGCTGTGGCCAATTAATACAAAACCTGAGAAGCGGCTGCCGTAATTCATTTTCAGATAGTGCATCACATCGCTAAGATCTTCACCAAGTTCATGAATCGTTGCATCCGGCTCTCCCTCTGAAAGGCCAATTCCCCTGTCATCATACCGGAATGAGGAGTAGCCTTGTTGATATAAGAGCCCTGAAAGCTCACGAAATACTCTGAAGCCGGCAATATTTTCGTCGCGGTCTTGTGCCCCTGAACCGGAAAGTAAAATCACAATTGGTGATTCAGGGTTGGTTAGAATCAGGCTTCCATGCACTTTGCCAGCTCTTGTTTCAATCAGGATATCTTTTTCAGGCATGCCGGCTCTGAGCCCTTGATCTGATGGCCTTTTCTGTAGTGTGAATGGTAATCTTTCCCCAACCTGCTCAAACTCCCCAACAATATGAGGCTCACCATTATGTATATTTCCTCTAAATATTGCCGGCCCGGAACCCGTTTGAAACTGGAAATCAATTTTGCCATCATCAAATTCAAGCACTTCTATAGGTAGATTGAATGCATTTTGTTGGGGAATGTCCAGCGAGCCATCGAGAATGCCATCACTGTAAGAAAAAACTATACTTATTCGAAGTTGATCCTCCCCGACTTCAATAAATCCACTCCAGTTACCCTGAATGTCTGACTTTTGCAGTCCAAATGGCTGAAACAATACAAATAAAAAAATGAATAGAAAGTGTAGCATATGGGGATAAAAAAGAAGTGATATTGAGCATCTTGGCTTAGAAATCAAAAATATGCTTTATTGAGGCCATTATCCATCATTTTTTACAGCATAATACCACAAGCAATCTTAATGGATTCGCTAATTGTATTTAACAATAATCACCAATATATAACAGCCGGATTCTATGATTGCACCTTATAAGCCCTCAGCTTCGAAATGCTGACTAAAGTATGCGTAACGTGTTGGTGTTACAACAGTTCAATTTCACATATTTTCAGGTTAAAGTTGACGGAGCCGGTTTTCCCGGCAGGTTCTTTACAGACTCAAACAGATGTTCCAGCTGCTTTTCGTGGTGGTTCACATGATATCGCATAAACTCAATCGCCTGCCGTAAATTGAGATCACCGGCTCTCGGGTGCTTATAAAGAGCTTTTTTCAGGGAGGCTTCATCACACTCCTCAATAAACATTTTCAGCTGATTTCTGACTTTTTCCCAGTCACTTACTAATCCATCAAATTCCGGATTATACCCTGTGGTATCTGCCATTGCAGGAGCTTTGTATGAGATAGGCATCTTCAATCCCCACTTCAACAACTGAAAACGAATGGCTGAAGAAATCCCGGCATCCGGCAATTCACTGTATCTTGTGTAACTTCGCTCAATGAATTTTAATGAAAGTGACTCTGCTTTTATAAGATGAGCTAATACCTGAAGAATATTCCATTTTTCTTTTGCAGGATTCCACAACAGCTGATCCCGGCTTAACCCTTCAGTTTTCCGAAGAATCTCCTCGCGCTGTTTTTCCAACTTATGATATGCCTTGTAAAGTTTCTTTTTCAATTGGAAATATGTTTGGTTTGATGTTTTCGATGAGAACTAAGTAAAGAAATTCAGGGATGTAAATCATTTTTAAAAACAGTTCAATATTGAAGTTAATCGCTGCTACAAATCAAAGCTTTACGAAGTGGGAACTTCGATCTACGTAGCCCCAAACGTCCTCGTTTGGGGAGGGTTGGGTATAAATCGAGGTTAAGATTTTCGAAGCGGGAGCTTCGAGCTACGTAGCCCCGAACGTCCCCGTTCGGGGAGGATTGGGATGGGTTATGAAGGATTTGAGTTTTTCGAAGCAGGTGCTTCGAACTACGGGGATAAAGCGCATCTATAAGATATATGGATTTAAATAATCTCCTGAATGTATTCGGGATTCTTCATTAACATCCCAATAGTATAGATAGGCCCAAGCTAACAAAGTTTCACCATCTTCAGTAATTACAGAAATCTTTTCCCTGCGATATTCATGTGGCTCAGGGAAACCCTCAGAACAACCTTCGTATTCATCCAAATGAGAGAGAAGAGATTCTTCGTCGCTGATCCTGAAAATCTCGCCTGATACAATATCATCCGGATTATCAGTCAGTACTAAGCCAGGATACCAGTCAATTTCATACAGTTTCCCTTTCACCGATGCTTTGTACCACCTCTCTGCATATAGATTCAATGTTTTTTTTACAGGCGGTTTCTTCGGCGAATCTGACCGGAGAGTTCCGTAAACAAATAGATAGGAAGTTTGCATAGCGGCCGATTTTTCGTAGGAGTATTTACCATAAGCTCTAAAAAAAGATACTTTAATTCTCTGAATGATCATCCTAATTTTTGCTATCCGTAAATCAGGCGACTCCCCATTGTGGTTTTACAGTGAATCCTTGAAGTTTAGTTACATAACCGCGTTAAAGAGAGAATAGCCATGAAAATTTCAAATAAAGTATTTGTACTCACCGGAGCCGGAAACGGCATTGGCCGTGAATTGGCAATACAACTCATCATAAAAGGTGCAAGGGTTGCCGGTATTGACCTTGATAAAGATGGGTTGGCAGAAACCCAAAAAATGGCAGAAGACGGAGGGAAAACTTTTCAGCCAGTTGTGCTAAACATTACTGACAGGGAGGCTGCAAATAAGCTTCCTCAACAAGTAATTGATCACTTCGGATCTGTTGATGGGCTTATCAATAATGCCGGCATTATCCAAAAGTTTGTGCCTGTAAACGAGCTCTCTATCGAGGATGCAGAACGGGTATTGGATGTAAATTTTAACGGCACCCTATATTTAATAAAGGCTTTTTTGCCAATCTTTCTCGACAGGCCAGAGGCACACATTGTAAACGTGTGCAGTATGGGTGGCTTTCTGCCTGTGCCCGGGCAAACAATTTATGGAGCTTCAAAAGCTGCTGTTAAGCTTTTAACGGAAGGGCTCTATGCAGAACTAAAAGAGACAAATATACGGGTAACAGTGGTATTCCCCGGTGCTATTGCCACAAATATCAGTTCCAACTCTGGGCTGGATATTCCGGAAGTCGGTGCTGATACTAACTATAAACCAATGCCAGCTGATAAGGCTGCATCTCAAATAATCAGTGGAATCGAGAAAAATGCATTCCGAGTGCTTGTTGGGTCAGATGCCAAAATGCTCGATATGATGTACAGGTTTGCACCAAAATTTGCTACAAATTTCATAACAAAGAAAATGAAAAATCTGCTGAACAACTAAGTGCTAACAAATATCATCACTCGGGATCGTATGCCAAGTTCGGGCCAAGCCACTTCTCCGCTTCTTCAACACTCATCCCCTTTCGGGTGGCATAATCTTCTACCTGTTCACGGGTGATGTTACCAAGGTTAAAGTACTGCGCTTCCGGGTGTGCAAAGTAGAGGCCGCAAACTGAGGAGGCGGGGCTCATCGCCAGATGTTCGGTTAGTGTAATTCCGGTGGCATTCTGCACTCCCATCAAATCGAAGAGAAGTGGTTTTTCGGTATGATCTGGTTGTGCCGGATAGCCCGGGGCAGGGCGAATTCCCGCATACTCTTCGCGAATAAGCTGTTCGTTGTCGAGATCTTCATCCGGCGAGTATCCCCATAGATTTGTTCTCACTTCTCTGTGCAGATATTCTGCAAATGCTTCTGCAAGGCGGTCGGCCAGCGCCTTAACCATAATTGCGTTATAATCATCATGATCTTCCTCATACTTTTTCACAAGATCAAGTACACCATGGCCTGTTGTTACGGCAAATCCGCCAACATAGTCTACTATACCAGTTTCTTTCGGTGCTACAAAATCAGAGATCGCTTTATTGGGCTGGCCACTGCGTTTTTTTGCCTGCTGGCGAAGCGCATGGAACGTTGTAAGCACTTCTGTACGGCTTTCATCGTGATAAATTTCAATATCATCCCCCACACTATTTGCCGGAAAAAGGCCAACAATTCCATGTGCCGTAAAGAGGTTTTCTTGAATAATTTTATCAAGAAGTTTGTTCGCTTCATCAAAAAGTTTTCTGGCTTCCGTACCGGCTTTTTTGTCCTCAAGAATATCGGGAAATTTACCTTTCATCTCCCAGGCTATAAAGAATGGGCCCCAATCGATATATCGCCGTAAGGTTTCGAGCGACATATTTTTGAATTCCGTAATACCAGGTTTATTTGGCGTTTTGATGGGGGCTTTTTCCCAGTCTATCAACGTGCGGTTGAGGCGGGCTTTTTCGAGCGGCAGATAACTTTTTTTCCTGCTCCGGCTGCTGTATTGCGCGCGAAGATCGTCATATTCACGGCTTATTTCATTCACAAACCCTTCTTTCAATGTTTCAGAGACAAGCCTGTTTACAACGGTTACGCTGCGGGATGCATCCAACACGTGAATAACCGGGTTTTTGTACGCCGGCGCAATTTTAACTGCTGTATGCATACGCGATGTTGTGGCACCGCCAATAAGCAGTGGTTTTTCAAAACCTTCGCGGGTCATCTCTGCGGCAACGTGTACCATTTCATCGAGCGATGGCGTAATCAAACCGCTCAATCCAATCACATCAACATTATGCTCTTTGGCTGCGGCAAGGATTTTATCGGCGGGCGTCATCACGCCAAGGTCAATCACATCGTAATTATTGCACCGTAAAACTACAGCTACAATATTTTTTCCAATATCGTGCACATCACCCTTAACCGTAGCGAGTAAAACCCGTGCTTTTGGTTTGCTGTCTCTGTTTTTCTCTTTTTCCGCTTCGATGTACGGAATCAACACGGCAACACCCTTTTTCATAACGCGGGCGCTTTTCACCACCTGCGGCAGAAACATTTTTCCTGCCCCGAAAAGATCCCCTACAACGTTCATTCCATCCATCATGGGCCCTTCAATTACTTCAATAGGCTCAGGATATTTTTGGCGGGCTTCTTCAACATCCTCTTCGATGTAATCCACAATGCCTTTTACAAGGGCATGTTTGATTCTCTCCTCCACCGTACCGGACCGCCACTCATCTTGCTTGGCAGCAACGGTGCCTGCCTGCTGATCTTTGATTTTATCCGCATAATCAACCAGCCTTTCGGTAGCATCCTCGCGCCTGTTAAGAAGTACATCTTCAACAAGTTCTTTCAGTTGCGGTTCTATCTCTTCATACACCTCAAGCTGGCTGGCGTTTACAATGGCCATATCCAGCCCAGCCTCTATGGCGTGATAGAGAAAGGCAGCATGCATGGCCTCACGAACAGTATTATTTCCCCGGAATGAGAACGAAATATTGCTAAGGCCGCCACTCACTTGTGCCAGCGGCAGATTTTGTTTAATCCAGCGAACGGTTTCGATAAAATCTACGGCGTAGTTGTTGTGATCTTCAATACCTGTGGCAACGGTGAGAATGTTGGGATCCAGAATAATATCCTGAGGGGCAAAGCCAACCTCTTCCGTTAGGATGGTGTAGGCACGTTTACAGATCTCTTTTCGGCGCTCAAGGGTATCAGCCTGGCCTTGTTCATCGAATGCCATCACTACCACGGCAGCCCCAAAATCGAGTATTTTCCGGGCTTGCTCTTTGAACTCTTCCTCACCTTCTTTCAGGCTAATTGAGTTCACCACACTTTTACCCTGAGTGGTTTTAAGCCCCGAAATCAGTACACTCCACTTGGAACTGTCTACCATAAACGGCACCCGTGCAATATCGGGTTCTGCAGCCATCAGGTTGATGAAATCTTTCATCACTTTCTCTGAATCGAGGAGCGCTTCGTCCATGTTGATGTCTACAATCTGCGCCCCGCCCTCTACCTGCTCACGTGCAACAGACAGTGCCTCTTCGTACTCCTCATCTTTAATCAGGCGCTTAAACTTTGCAGAACCTGTAACATTTGTCCGCTCACCGATATTTACAAAATTGGTTTCCGGGCGCACAACAAGCGGCTCGAGCCCACTAAGCCGAAGGTATGGCTTAACCTCACCCGGTTTTCTTGGCTTATGGCGTTTCGCCTCCTCTGCCATCGCATTGATGTGCTCCGGCGTAGTGCCACAGCAGCCGCCCACAATATTCACAAAGCCTTCAGTAGCATATTCCCGGATCTGCGCGGCCATAAATTCAGCCGATTCGTTATAGTTGCCCATTTCATCGGGCAGGCCTGCATTCGGGTAGAGGCTGGTAAAGCAGCTGGCATGTTTCGATAGCTCCTGTATGTAGGGGCGCATCTGCTTTGAGCCGAGTGCACAATTCAGGCCAATGCTTAATAGCGGATTGGCATGCTGAACGGATATCCAGAATGCTTCGGTTGTCTGCCCGGATAGCGTTCGCCCGCTTTGGTCAACAATGGTGCCAGAAATTTGTATAGGGATTTTTTTCCCGATTTTTCTGCAATATTCTTGAATGGCATAGATGGCTGCCTTGCAGTTAAGCGTATCAAAAACTGTTTCTACGAGAAGTGTATCCACGCCGCCATCAACCAGGCCGCGTATCTGTTCGGTGTAGGCAGCGGCGAGCTCATCAAATGTTGTGGCCCGAAAACCGGGATCTTCCACATCGGGTGAAAGGGAGAGTGTTTTATTGGTTGGCCCAATTGCGCCGGCTACAAAGCGTGGTTTATCGGGGTTTTGGCGGGTTGCTTCATCGGCAGCCTCTCTGGCAACTTTCGCGGCTGCTACATTCAGTTCGTAGGTAATATGGCCAAGATTATAGTCATCCTGCGAAATGGGATTAGCATTAAAAGTGTTTGTCTCGATGATATCAGCCCCGGCAGAGAGGAATTTGGCATGAATTTCCCTTATTATTTGAGGTTGAGTTATACATAAAAGATCATTATTACCTTTGAGATCATCTTCTGAATCCACAAACTGTGTCCCCCGAAAATCTTCTTCGGAGAGTTTATAGTTCTGAATCATGGTTCCCATCGCTCCGTCGAGAACCAGAATTCTGTTTCGAAGGTGGCTATAAAGTGGATGTTTTGAGAGGTTCATGTATCAACAAAAAATATTATCACAAAGATTCAGCTTTTTGATTAGCTGATTTTATCACAAGTTTACAAAATCTGCATTTTGCGCATTAATTACTGCATTTTTTATGAAAGTTATTGAACACTACGAGAAAGCAACTGAACCATTAATTTCGTTCGAAATTATTCCGCCAAAGAGGGGTGGTTCCATTCAAAGCATATTTGAATCCTTAGACAAAGTTGTTGAGAAAGTTAAGCCTCCCTTCATTGATGTAACCTATCATGCAGCAGAGGCTCACATCGAAGAGCAGCCGGATGGAACCTTAAAGCGCGTTGTCCGCAGAAAGCGTCCCGGAACAATTGGCTTGTGCGCCGCAATTCTACACCGATACGGAATTGATCCTGTTCCCCACCTCATTTGTGAAGGCTTTACCCGGGAAGAGAGCGAAGATGCGCTTATTGAACTAAACTATCTCGGCATTCATAATATTCTGGCAATCCGGGGAGATAATACCGGCTCGCAGGTCTCTTTGAACCTAAATGGCACAGCTAATAAATACGCTATTGATCTTGTAAAGCAGATAGGGCAGATGAACCGGGGTGATTACATCGAGGATATCATCAATGCAGAACCCACTAACTTTTGTGTAGGTGTGGCAGGCTACCCAGAAAAACATTTTGAGGCGCCAAACCTGGACTGGGACATCAAACGCTTGAAAGATAAAGTAGACGCCGGTGCAGATTATATTGTAACCCAGATGTTTTTCGATAATAGCGCCTATTTCACTTTTGTAGATAAATGCCGCGAACATGGTATTGATGTACCTATTGTACCGGGTTTAAAAATTCTTACAACAACAAATCATCTGAAGAGCCTGCCTAAATATTTTCACCTGAATATTCCGGACGAATTGACCGCTGAAGTTGATGCAAATCCTGATAAAGCCAAAGAAATAGGCATTGAGTGGGCGAAAAAACAAACACTTGAGCTGATGGATGCCGGTGCCCCCGGAATTCATTATTACATTATGGGCGATCCTCAACCAGCTTTGGATGTTATTGATTTTGTGAGAAAGAAATAGAAAGCATTTAGGGCATTCGCACTTATACTTATTGTGGCAGATGTTTCTTACTTTCTACGCCAGCCGTTAACTTTTATCACAAAACCCGATCGTTATGCCCTACCTGATTGCCGATAGCGGAGCCACAAAAACCGACTGGCTTTATGTGGATGGAACAGACATCACACAATTTAAAACCCAGGGCCTCCACCCTTCTAACATTGAACAACTGCGCGATTCGGTTGAGATTGAAAATCAAATCGGCAGGCTTACACCGGATACCATTCGCTTTTTTGGTGCCGGGTGTGGAAATCCGGTATCTGATGAAGTGGT
>SLLL01000256.1 GCA_007134085.1 Balneolaceae bacterium | reverse complement strand
TGCCATTTTTAGTGCATCCATTAGTGTTCGGGATTTTTGGGAAAGCCGCTGAAAATGACGGTATTATGCCAGCAAAAATAGTGTATGCTTTAGCTGCGATTGGAGTGCTTGGTGTACTTTACGCAATGGTTTGGTAAAACTTTATCTGCCTGGCCGAAAATAACCACATGATTTGTTTAGCATTTTGTACTCAATATTTAAAATGCCTGAGATTGTAAGTGGTAAATAGCCACAATTAACACCTCTATATTTTTCCGAAAATTGCCTGTTTTCGCAGGCGCTAAATAAATATTTTATAATAACTTTAAACTTAACTGATTCCGAACTCGATGAAATATACAGCATCTCTTTTCTCATCTATTATTCTTTCCTCTATTCTGTTTCTGATTAGCTGTAGTTCCGAACCTGATCGCCCTTTGAATGAAGAGGTTACAATCGGTTCGCAAACATGGATGACACAAAACCTGAATGTGGACAGATTCCGCAACGGAGACCTGATTCCGGAGGCGTCCGACAGAGACGCTTGGAGAGAAGCTGGTGAGAATAGGGAGCCTGCATGGACTTACTATAATGAAACTCCTTCATTTGGTGAGCGCCACGGTAAGCTTTATAATTGGTATGCCGTAAATGATCCCCGAGGCCTGGCCCCAGAAGGCTGGCGAATCCCTGATGATGAAGACTGGGCACTTCTTACGGAAAATGCCGGCGGGGAATATTCTGCCTTTTCAGAACTCACGAAAATGAATGGATTTGCACTGCTGAAAGGTGGATACCGGGGATTGAATGAAATTTTTAACGGTATGGATAATACAGTTTATCTCTGGAGCAGTTCTGAAACCGGTGAAAACCATGCCTCGTTCTTTTACTTGAGTGGCATAGATGATTCTTTTACAGATGGTAGCCTTTTGAAAAGCAGCGGAATGTATGTTCGTGTGTTGAGAGAATAACGGATTGGCACCTACTCGGCGGCACAACTAACTAATGATGTAAACGATTATCGCTTATTCGATAGCACCACATGTGTGTTGTGCGTAATGTCTTGCCTGTATTAATAAATCTTACTCAAGTCTCAAGTCTAACAATCACCAATGCCTTTTAACCCAATCATCTTCCGGGGCAATGATGATAAAATCATAGTTTTGAATGGTTTGGATTTCGAATGAACTACCTCTGAGAGTCTTCTTAGATAATTGTTCACGAAGAGGGCGCAAATCTATAAGAGCCCATTTTTCTTTATGGCCTATACTTAGAAAACGCTCAGAACCCTCCCACCCCCTACTGCCTTTTACATCCCTGCCATCAAAAAACCGATTCAAATAGTAGATATGAACAGATGATTGGCTCTTTGATTCTGCAAGCTGAGCCACATGGTTTCCAATATCATAAAGGTTCAGCGGGCTGCGATTTCGCCCCATATGAAAAGATCCCATTTTGAGGAATACTTTAGGTTCTGGGTTTATCTCACGGGCTGCTTCAAAATTACGGTTGAAGTTCTCCTTGAAATAGTTGATTCGTACCGGTTCGCTGGCCTGGCCCCGCTCAGCCATACAGTAGATTTCCACTGTTTTTTGAAGAGCGCCCCTGATAAGCTGAATATCCGGATCATCGAAATGTGCAAAGCTTGCCAGGTATGCCTGAAAGTCGGCATCATTTTTAAGCCGGCAGCTGCGGGCGAAACTGCTTATAAATAGTTCCCTGAACTGATTTCGCCTATCCAGCCGGTTCACTCTTCGCTTCAGTTTTTTGTGAAGATTTTGTTGATCACGGGTCAGGGATTTGCCGGCCAGATCAGCGAGTTCATCGATGAGATAGGCGTAGGAGAAATAATATTCCTGATCCAGCCCCCAAAGTTCAAAACCAAGGGAATCAGCGGTGGCAAGAAAAGCAAGATCGGTTTCACCTGTAAAAAAGGGAATGGGGATAATGTTATACAACCACGATGAATAGGCTGAATAAAACGCGGATATGTCATCTTTACCTTCACGGATTAACTGCTGTAGTTTTTTGGCGGAGTATGGGCCGTTTTCAATGGCAAAATAATTGAATCCGTGAGGCTCAAGTGTTCGTAACAATGCCTCTGTCAATTCACCAAGCCTGATTCGGTTGTGCAACTCTCCAAGTGCTACAAAGTGGGCCTGCTCTAGTGCAGCTAGCAGGGAATCTGCCCCGATAATATTTCCATCATGAATATCAAAATAAGTAGTATGCTCAGCAATAAATGCTTCACTGATATGCACTCGATCTGTGTCGTCTACAAAAAAACCGGGTTGAAGAAGAAGTAAAAAAAGTAATACTATAGGTGTCATTAGAATTTTACTGCGATTATTGAGGGTGGAATAAGTATTAAAATACCCTCTATTCACGACAGTTTATTTCAAACTCTGACCGTTTGAATTTAAATGGACTACAACTGAGCGTTATATGCTGTTGGGGTATTGCCAGTGTGCTGTTTGAATGCTTTATTGAACGTTGATTTGGATTTAAAGCCTGCTTTACTCGCCAGCGCTTCAACCGTTATCTCATTCAGCAAGCCTGAACGGATCAGCCGGGTTGCCTCCTCCACCCTGTACTTATTGATGAGCTCATAAAAACTCGTTTTTAATCCATCATTGAGCAATGTAGAGATAAAAACCTCGCTCACCTTAAGATCATCAGCTAGTTCTCTGCGCGTTAGATTCGGGTTAAGGTAGAGTTTTTTTTCGGCTAGCAGCTGACGGAGCTGTTGCGACTTCAAAGTAAGACTCTCTTCTTCAGGTAGTGTAAACCCTCCGGCAGAAGTTTTCATAATTTTGGGTGAAACGAGCAGTTTGTAGCCGGTGTAAAGAAGAAAGCCACTGTCAAACACCCACAGATAGTACTGAATTGTGATATTATAATAGCCCGGGACAATCAGAGCAATGATAAATAGCACTATCCAATAAAGCAGGATAAACGTCATTCCGGCTATTACAAACCGGTAAAAATGATAGGCTCGGCTTTTCCTGGATTCGGGCAGGAGCAGTCTTTTGATGACGAACCAAAAGCATATAAGGCTGAACAGAATACCCAGCCCTTCGATAGTAAAATGCATGCCAGGGCCAGTTATGAAGGTATACAAAGGGCCCGATGTGGTATAATGGACATAAATCCAGAATGCAGTATGCTGGCTAACATCAAAAATGCCCGGCACAAGAAACAGCAAGTATCTACCCCTGATTTTGAAACCAGAATCAAAGGTTGATTCCACAAAAAAGAGGAACAATGCCGGCAGGAACAGAAGGACAGGAAAACCGGGCACAATAAAACTCACGTGCCGCTGCACCTCAGGTATAATCGTAAAGTTAGCCTGATAGAGCAGGTATCCCACAATAAACAAGCCGAGAAAAATAGCCGGCCTCCTGTATTTATGATCTATTTGGGTATATGAGAGCAAAAGAATAATCGCATTCCCAAGACCAATCAGTAGTAATAGCTGAAAAAAGGTGAGCTCGATCATAGTTATAAAATACCAGAACTTTGGAAAGAATGCTCATGTAACGGCTCACCGCCTAAGCGGTCATGCCGGAGTACTGGTTAAAAGTAATGTAATCGGGCAGAACCAATTACCAAACCCGAATTTCTAAAAGCCCAAATCGAGGCATGTCCGCTTGTCCAAAGGACTCCTTTGGAGAGGCGGTTGTTATTTGGCGTAGCTATAAGTAGGTAAGAGGAAGACTACGCAGGTTGCTTGGAAACTTTTTTATAGTTCTCTTTGATTTTGGATCGCTTTTTTTCACCAAGCTCAGACTTCTGCTTTTTCATCAGTTTCCTGAACTCTTTCAACTCTTCATCAGACCAAGGTTCTGACTTAACAACGAAATCAACTCCTTTGGGTTCTTTAACTATAGCCATAGTGATTAATCCTGAAAATATTTTTTCACAAGCTTCAATGCATTAACGGTTTCAATGTACATTCGTTGTCCTTTGAATTGTATAGCACCAAGTTTTTTCTTGTAGTGTTCAATTAACGCAGACTTTGAGTCAAAGGCAACATACCCCTCATATCCTTTCTCAAACGAGAGTTTACATGCAAACGCAAATAGATTCCCGGCTAC
>SLLL01000124.1 GCA_007134085.1 Balneolaceae bacterium | reverse complement strand
CATTTACTTTCAATAGCACCTGCTGAGGAGTGGACAGTAGTTCTCAGTTATATGAAGGATAAGCTTTCGCAGGAGATTGGAGAGATTTGGGCTGATTTCCCGAATCTGTTCATATTTGAAATGGAAGGCGAAAGGTCGGCAAAATTGGCAGAGATGCAAGCTCTGTTTCCTCATGCAAAATATTTAGATCTCAGCGAAAAACTTACAGCTAATCTGTTTGAAACAGAATTAGTAATTTTTAGCGGAAGTTTTTACTTTTATAAAGCAGTGAGTAATTGGATGGGTACCGAAACAAACTCACTATAAAAAAATCTTTCCGCACTACAACGATTATCTACCCGCAGCGTACTTCTATAAAAGATTGTTCGCTTCTCTAAATGATTCATTATCAACAAACCTAAATTTCAATATGTCGGAGAATCAAACCGATAACGACACGAATTTTGACGTGGCAACGCTGCATCAAAAAACGGTTAAAGACTTAAAAATCATCGCAAAGGCAGCCGGGATTAAGGGCATTTCAACACTTAAAAAAGAAGCGTTGATCGAGAAACTGACGTCTCAATCACCTCAACCTCCCAAAAAAGAAGAGGTTCTGGCAAAAGATGCTGTTTACGGCAGTAAAGATCACATCCAAACCTATGATGACAAAGCCGGAAACAACAACCAGAAAAATAACCGGAACCACAACAGGCAGCATAAGCACAAAAAGCAGAATAAGAAGCATGTAAGCAATGTTTTGCCTGAATCTGACGCTGATAATCTGGATGACCGTATTGCTGAAATAAGCCCACAACTGGGTAAATTTTTGCTGAATGAAGGTACCCTGGAAATACTTCCCGATGGATACGGATTTCTGCGCTCTGTGAATTACAACTATAAAGCCAGTCCGGATGATATTTACGTATCACCATCGCAAATAAAAAGGTTCAGGCTTAAACAGGGCGATTGTGTGATCGGGATTATTCGTCCGCCTAAAGTTGGCGAGCGCTATTTTGCACTTCTTCGGGTTGAAGGGGTAAATGGTAAGATTCCGCGAGATATGGACAATCGTGGCGATTTTGAAGACCTGCTTCCCATCTACCCCGATGCGCGCTTTAAATTGGAAAACAGTTTTGCTGAATACTCAACCCGCATTATGGATCTGTTTACACCGATAGGGAAAGGGCAGCGGGGATTGATTGTTGCTCAACCAAAAACCGGTAAAACAACCATTCTTCGGAATATTGCCAATGCGGTTAGCCGAAACCATCCCGAAACCAAAATTATTATTCTTCTGGTTGATGAGCGCCCCGAAGAGGTTACCGAGATGGAGCGTACCGTAAAAAGTGCAGAAGTGGTGGCATCAACGTTTGATGAGAAGCCTGAAAATCATGTTGGGCTCTCTGAAATTGTTTTTGAAAAAGCGAAACGGCTTGTAGAAAGCGGACATGATGTGCTGCTGCTGATGGATTCCATCACACGCCTCGCCCGTGCATATAACGTAGCTGCGGGCACTTCAGGGCGAACCATGACCGGTGGTGTTGATTCAGAAGCGTTGAAAGCTCCGCGTCAGCTTTTTAGTTCTGCCCGTAATATTGAAAATGGCGGCAGCCTCACCATCATTGCCACAGCTCTTGTTGATACCGGCTCCCGTATGGATGATGTGATCTTCGAAGAGTTTAAGGGCACCGGTAACATGGAGCTCGTACTTGACAGACGCCTTGCCGAGCGCAGAATTTTCCCTGCCATTGATGTTTTCAAGAGTGGTACCAGAAGGGAAGAGCTTATTGTATCGGATGAGGAGAGAGAGAAAGTTGTGCTGCTAAGGCGCTATCTCAACAATCACAACGCATTCGAAGCGATGGAATTTCTGCTCGATAAAATGAAGGGGACCAAATCCAATGAAGAGTTTCTCATTTCGATGAATAAATAAGTGAAGCATGCTGAATTCTGATTGTTTCTAAAAATTAGTGTTGATTTACAACTCAGAATAACTGAATTGTGCCTAAAAAAAATTACTCAGTCTACTAAAAACCTTTGCGTTTATTAGCCCACTTGGCGGTTATCAGAAATTCACCTCTTGATAAAAAAATGACCTAAAGAATTTATATCCATTTTTATACAATTCTTGAAAAATCGATTTTTAAAATCCTAATGCCATACCAAAGAATTAAAAACCGCCAAGTGGGCAAAGGTACGCAGAGGGTAACCGAGTTAAGAATTACATAACAGTTCTAAATGTATCTCTACCTACGTGGGGGCTGGCTGAGAGTGAACTGATTTTTCTTATTCAGTGATATTCTGCCTGATTTCTGAAACAGTGAGTGGTAAAAGAATAGAGTGGCACTCTCTTCAGTTGCGTGGTTTAGTACAGCTCTCTTCGCTTTCTTTGCCTGAATGGGATCCCAGTCTATCTGTTTCATGGCGTAATGATTTAGGTGATACTCGGTGGGAACCAAATCACCCAAAAAGTAGAATACCTCTTCTTCATCAATAATTTTAGCTATCAAATGGCCGGGTGTGTGTCCGCCGGTTTTAATCAGGCTAATTCCCTGCACTGGTGAGTAAATGTTCTGATCGATAAAATCAACACGCTTCTCTGCAATCAGTTTATAAAGCTCATCCAGATTATACGTGGCACCTTTTGAACCTTGTTTTGTGCCTGTTTGGATAAGAGCGTGTTCCCACTCTTCTTTATGCACCAAATAACGGGCGTTGGGAAATGTGGCTTGTGTTTTCAGATTTTCATCAACATAAGTGCAGCCGGCCATATGATCGTAGTGCAGATGGCTCAAAATTACCAGATCAACATCTTCCGGCGAAATCTCAAAAATATCGAGATTTGTTACCACGCTTGAAGTGTCATTGTAGCTGCTTCTGTGATCGAGGCCCCAGCCAAGGCCGGGGTCAATCACAATGGTTTTGCCATTACTTTGGATAAGAAGAGGGTCTATGCCCAAAGCTGAGGAATATTTTCCCAGAGAAGTATCTTCGCTCACATTGTCGAGCCTGGATGGATCCATTTTTTGGAATGATCCATCTTCAAAAATCTCGAAAAAACCTTCACTTAGCTGTTCAATCATATATTGCGAAACGGATAGATGCTATTATCTGGTATCAATATGAATTGGGAGAATCATCCATTGTCGAACATCTTGATGTGATGTCATCAATTGTACAGTCTCCGCCTCTGCGCGAAGTGACTCCGGTATCCAGCCAAACATAATGGAACGCATTTTAGTATCAGCCGCACCAAACAGCGCCTGGAAAAGATCTTCTCGTTTTGGATAGGAATCTATAGTAAACTCAGTGATTCCAGCCATCTCAGCTGCAATTTCGAGAGATCGATCAAGATCACCTACCTCATCTACAAGGCCAAGTTCTAATGCACGCCAGCCAGTGTACACTCGGCCCTGAGCTACTTCATGTACTTCATCGCGGGTCATGCCTCGGTTATCTGCTACTACATTTAAGAAGGATTCATAAGTAGCTTCCATTTCACGCTCAAAAATATCACGTTCAACAGAAGTCAGTGGCCGGGTAAGGTCGAATAGATCGGCAAACTCATGCGATTTGATCGTGTCAAAATTAAGGCCAAGTTTATCGGTTAGCAGTTCATCTGCATGAAAGAGATTCAATGCCACTCCGATAGAGCCGGTAATTGTATTGTGCTGGGCAACCACAGTATCGGCACCCATTGCCATATAGTACCCACCTGAAGCTGCTACACTACCCATATGTGCTACAACAGGTTTCTTCTCTGATGCTCTTTTTATATCTCTCCAAAGTAAATCGGAAGTGGTTGCTGCACCGCCGGGGCTATTTATGTAGATAACAATCGATTTTACATCATCATCTTCAAGCGCACTGTTAATCTGGTTTCTAAAGTTCCTTGCCGTAAGATTTCCGGATTGCCCAAAAGGTGAATCAGATATTTGAGGCATTATGGCGCCTGAAGCATAAATCACGGCAATTTTATCTGAGGTATCCGTGGTTTCAAGCCCTGCTCGTTTATCAGATACTCTTGAGTATCTTCTATGTGATACAGTACGAAGAGTTTGATCTTCATCAAGCCCAATTCTCTCTTTTATAT
>SLLL01000146.1 GCA_007134085.1 Balneolaceae bacterium | reverse complement strand
TAATGTGAAGATGAGCGTATCGCTGATACAGCCTGTAGCCATGGAGCCGGGCCTTCGGTTTGCGATTCGTGAAGGCGGGCGTACAGTAGGCGCCGGTGTGGTAAGTAAAATCTTAGATTAAAAAAAGAGTATTTGCACGTGGCATCACAACAAAAAATAAGAATCAAGCTTAAATCATACGATCACAACCTGATTGATAAATCAGCTGAAAAGATCATTCAAACCGTAAGGTCAACCGGAGCTGTGGTTTCAGGGCCAATACCGCTTCCTACAAATAAAAACATTATTACGGTTAACAGATCCGTTCACGTAGATAAAAAATCAAGAGAGCAGTTTGAGTACCGCTCTCACAAAAGATTAATTGACATTCTTTCTACCGGATCACAAACAGTAGACGCATTGATGAAGCTTGAATTGCCATCAGGTGTTGATGTTGAAATTAAAGTTTAAGCTAAATCCTATAGAGATCTAATAATGAGTGGATTCATTGGAAAAAAATTGGGAATGACAAGTATTTTCGACGACCTGGGAAGAAGTATTCCGGTTACTGTAGTTGAAGTACAACCTTGTGTTATTACTCAAATTAAAACAACTGAAACTGACGGCTATAATGCAGTGCAGATTGCATCTGTCGAGAAAAAGCCAAAACATGTTTCAAAAGCACTTGAAGGCCATTTTGCCAAAGCAGGTACATCCCCCAAGAAGCTTGTAAAAGAGATTCGAGATTACATTCCTGAAGGATTGGAATTGGGTGATGAGCTTACCGTTGAAGATGTATTTAACGTTGGTGATCTGGTTCATGTGGCAGGTGTTACCAAAGGTACCGGTTTCACAGGTGTTGTAAAGCGCCATAATTTTAGTGGTGTGGGAGGCAGAACACACGGCCAGCACAACAGAGAGCGTGCACCGGGTTCTATTGGCCAGGCATCAGACCCTTCAAGAGTTTTCAAGGGCTTAAGAATGGCCGGCCGTTCAGGCAACAAGAGAACCAAGATCAAAAATCTTTCTGTGGCAAGAATACTTGCGGAATCAAACCTGATTCTGCTTACCGGTTCAGTACCGGGGCCAAAAGGAGGATACCTGGAAATTTTTAATAGATAAGAAAAGGCAGCCTCATGAAGTTGACGATTTTTAAAACAGATGGTACTGCTAGCAAGAAAAAGGCAGATTTGAATGATGCAATTTTTGCTATTGAACCAAATGAAACTGTACTCTACGAAGATGTACGCAGAATCTTAGCAAACAGAAGACAAGGTACTGCTAAAACTAAAGAACGCAGCGAAGTTCGTGGTGGTGGGAAAAAAGCATATAAGCAAAAAGGTACCGGTATGGCAAGAAGAGGGACTTTACGTTCTCCTCTGCTTAAAGGTGGCGGCACTGTTTTTGGGCCAAAACCAAGAACATATACTGTACGATTAACCAAGAAAGCGAAAAGGCTTGCAAGAAAATCTGCATTGTCTCTGAAAGCTTCAGAAGAGAACATCAAAGTTGTAGAGAAGTTTACATTTGAGGAGCCTAAAACAAAGAGCATTCTTCAAATCATTACAGCACTTGAGCTGGCTGGTAAGAAAGTTTTGCTTCTTGTTTCTTCTACGGACAAAAATGTACTACTATCTGGGAGAAATATTCCCGGCTTAACTATTGCAGAAGCAAACAAACCAACATCTTACGATATTTTGAATGCGGAAGTAATTCTCTTCATGGATGATGCAGTTCCGGTTCTTGAGAACACATTTTTTGAAGATAAAATTGAAGAGGAAGCAGCATGAGTATTTTAATTCAACCACTCATTACTGAGAAACTCACAAGAATACAGGAAGAGCATCAGCAGTATGCTTTTGAAGTACTAAAGAGTGCTACAAAGCCTCAAATCAAAAAGGCTATCGAAGAGAGATATCCAGAGGTGAAAGTAGCCAGAGTTAACACCATGATTGTTCCTACTAAACCAAAAGGCAGATTTACCAAAAGTGGTTTTGTTAGCGGGAGAAGTAAATCATGGAAGAAAGCAATTATTACGCTAAAAGAAGGGGAAATAGACCTCTTCAGTGAAATTTAAAAATTGAAGTAACAATGCCTACAAAACAGCTTAAACCAACAACACCAGGACAGCGTCATCGTATCGCTCCTGTATTTGACGAGGTAACTGTAAGCAAGCCCGTTAAATCTCTTACTGTAGGGCTGAAACAGTCCGGAGGCCGGAACAACCGTGGCCGTACAACCATGCGTTATCGTGGCGGTGGGCATAAGAGAAAATACAGAGTAATCGATTTTAAGCGTGATAAAAAGGATATACCTGCAAAAGTACAAACGATCGAATATGATCCGAACCGTACTGCAAGAATAGCTTTACTTGCTTACGCTGATGGTGAAAAGAGATATATCATTGCACCAAACAAACTGAGTGTCGGTGATACAATTATCAGCTCGGAAACTGCTGCACCTGATGTAGGTAACGCAATGCCTATGAAGAATATGCCTGCTGGTACATTCATTCATAACATTGAGATGCAACCCGGAAAAGGTGGCCAGTTATGCAGAAGTGCAGGAACTGTTGCGCAGATGGTTGCTAAAACTGATAAATATGTTACTGTTAAATTACCATCAGGTGAAGTTCGCCTGATTTTGGGTACATGTTACGCTACAGTTGGTGCAACAAGCAATCCTGATCATTTTAATACCACTAAAGGTAAAGCAGGCCGAAACAGATGGCTCGGACGCAGACCACACGTTCGTGGTGTTGCAAAGAACCCGGTTGATCACCCGATGGGTGGTGGTGAAGGTAAAGCATCAGGTGGGCATCCGCGTTCACCATGGGGCCAGGCTGCCAAAGGTAAGAAGACAAGAAACCGCAAGAAGTTGTCGTCGAAGTTTATCGTTAGACGCCGTAAAACTAAGAAATAATATTTATGCCAAGATCACTAAAAAAAGGACCTTATGTCCACTACAAACTGCAGCGTAAGGTTGATGCTGCTAATGAAGGCGGAAAAAAGAAGGTTATCAAAACCTGGTCAAGAAGTTCAATGATCACGCCGGATTTTATCGGTTTAACGATCGCAGTACATAACGGGAAGCAATTTATCCCTGTATATGTAACAGAAAATATGGTTGGGCATAAATTAGGTGAGTTTTCACCTACCCGTACCTTTAGAGGTCATCCTATGAAAAAGGCAAAATAGAGGATAATAAACATGGATTCGCCAACATTTGAAGCAAGAGCTGTACAGCGCCACTTAAGAAAATCGCCCCGCAAAGTACGATTGGTGGCAGATTATGTGCGTGGTGATAAAGTAGACAAAGCATTAGCAAAGCTCGACTTTCTGAAAAAAGCAGCTGCTGTTGATGTAGCAAAAGTTATTAAATCAGCTTCTGCTAACATAAGAGATAAGTTTGAAGAAGAGAGGTTGGATAACGATCTGCTCTACATTAAAGAAATTTTTGTTGACGAGGGTGTAACCCTCAAGAGAATACAGCCGGCACCACAAGGCCGTGCTCACAGAATCAACAAGAGAAGCTGCCACATAACTGTTGTTGTAGCGAAATTGCAAGAAGAAACTATAACTGAATAATAAACGAGGTTAATTTGGGACAAAAAACCAATCCAACCGGACTTAGACTTGGAATCATTCGAGGATGGGATTCAAACTGGTATTCTGAAGAGAATGAACCGGCAATTTTGCTTGAAGACACCAAGTTAAGACAGTATTTGCAGGCAAGGCTCCGAAATGGGGGTTTATCTAATGTAATTATTGAGCGAACCCCGAAGCGAATCCTTCTCACACTGAATACATCCAGGCCGGGTGTTATTATTGGTAAAGGTGGTGAGCAGATTGAACTGCTTCGCGAAGAGCTCAAAAAAATTACCAACAAAGAAGTACAGATAAATGTTAGTGAAATTAAGCGCCCGGAACTGGACGCAAGCCTTGTAGGGCAAAATATTGCACAACAGTTAGAGGCTCGTGTTTCTTTCAGAAGAGCAATGAAGACAGCAATTTCATCTGCAATTAGAATGGGAGCACAAGGAATTAAGGTGAAATGTTCCGGACGCCTTGGTGGTGCTGAAATGGCCCGTACTGAGCAGTATAAAGAAGGAAGAATTCCACTTCACACACTCCGAGCCGATATTGACTACGCAAATACTACTGCGAACACAATTTATGGTTCCATCGGCATCTCAGTTTGGATTTTCAAAGGTGAAATTATAGGTGATGTTGATCTTGCCCCTAATGCGCAATCAAAGCAGCAACAGCAAGATAGCGAACCTGGAAGAAAGCGTGGTGGACGAAACGATAGACAATCACGCAGAAAAAGACGTACTCGCAACCAATAGACTGAATTAAGCAATGTTAGAACCAAAAAGAATTCACAGACGCCGTGTTCACAGAGATAAGCTGAAGGGCAACGCTCAGCGAGGACACACACTTGCATTCGGAAGCTTTGGGCTAAAAGCACTGGAGCCTAAGTTTATTACTTCAAGGCAAATTGAAGCATGTAGGGTAGCAATTGCAAGATCACTCCAGAGAGAAGGGAAAACGTTTATCCGGATTTTCCCGGACAGGCCTGTAACCAGCAAGCCGGCTGAAACTCGTATGGGTAAAGGTAAAGGTGCTCTTGATCATTTTATCGCTGTTGTAAAACCTGGCAGAATTCTTTTTGAAATTGCAGGTGTAACAGAAGAGAAAGCAAAAGAAGCGATGAGAAGAGCGTCTCACAAACTTCCGATTAAAACAAAATTTGTGAAGCGTCGCGATCTCGACAGTGATTTATAATTACAGATATATAGAATAATGAAAGCACACGAATTACGAGATTTATCACTTACTGAATTAGAAGCGAGGCTTAAAGACGAAAAAGACGCATTAATCGATTTTCGATTCAATAAAGCTATAGCAGGACAAATTGAGAATCCTGCCAGAATAAAAAATACACGTCGGGAAATTGCCCGTCTCAATATGATTATTAATGAAAAACTAAGTGCTGAATAAAGTTATGGCCGAAGCACAACGATCACAAAGAAGAACAAGAACCGGTAAAGTAGTGAGTGACCGCATGGATAAAAGTATCACCGTTGCGGTAGATCGCCAGATTAAACACCCTATTTACGGGAAGTTTATTACCAAAACTACCAAATACATGGCACATGATGAAAATAATGATGCCAACACAGGGGATACGGTTCTCATAATGTCAACCAGACCACTATCTAAGCGCAAGTCATGGCGTTTGGTAGATATCATTGAACGAGCAAAATAACGATCAATTTGTAGGTTAGATCATGATTCAAACGCAATCCATATTAAATGTTGCTGATAACAGCGGCGCCAGAAAAGTGATGTGTATAAAAGTACTTGGCGATTCTAAGAAACGATATGCCCGTATTGGCGATCTGATTTCTTGTTCGGTTAAGGCTGCAATTCCCGGAGGTAACGTAAAAAAGGGAGAGGTTGTACTGGCCGTTGTTGTACGAACAAAAAAGGAAATAAGACGCCGTGATGGTAGCTACATCCGTTTTGATGAAAACGCGGCGGTAATTATTAACAAAGAAAAGGAACCGGTAGGAACACGTATTTTTGGCCCAGTAGCCAGAGAGCTTCGAGAGAAGAGCTTTATGCGTATTGTTTCACTCGCTCCTGAAGTACTTTAAATTTTTTAGAAATGAGCAGAAAGTACAATACTCAGAAAAAATTGCATGTTAAAAAAGGTGATAATGTTTTAGTTATTGCCGGAAATGATAAAAGCCAAAGAGGCCGGGTTCTCATGGTAAATCCTAAAAAAGAGCGAGTACTCGTTGAGGGAATTAACATGAAAACTCATCATGAAAAACCAACCCAGGAAAATCCGCAGGGTGGCAGGCTTAAGAGAGAAGCATCTGTACATATTTCTAATGTAATGGTGATTGACCCTACCACTGATGAGCCATCAAGAATAGGAAGAAAGCGTATTGAAGAAGAAGGCGGCGGTAGATGGGCGCGTTATGCAAAGAATAGTGGCGAAATTATAGACAAGTAAGAATAATGGCTGAAGCAAGATTATATACATTTTATAAAGACGAAGTGGTTGGCAAGCTCACTAAGGAGTTCAACTACGAAAACGTAATGGCAGTACCTAAACTCCAAAAAATTGTAATAAATGTAGGTGCAGGTAACGCAATTAACGACGGAAAATACCTGGATACAGTTGTAGATAACATCGGGTTGATTACCGGCCAGAAACCGGTAAAAACTAAAGCCAAGAAATCTGTATCTAACTTTAAACTGCGCGAAGGTATGCCAATTGGCTGCAAAGTAACGCTGCGCGGCAAAATTATGTATGAGTTTCTTGACCGGCTCATTAACCTTTCATTGCCAAGAACCCGTGACTTTCAGGGAGTGCCAAACAAAAGTTTTGATGGCCGTGGTAATTATACCATGGGTATTAAAGAGCACACAATTTTTCCTGAGATTAATGTAGATGACATTAACGTAGTTCATGGTATGGACATCACATTTGTTACAAGTGCAGAAACCGATGAAGAGGCTTTTGCATTATTGAAACACTTTGGAATGCCATTCAAAAAATAATTTGAACACAAAACAAACGTATCAATGGCAAAAAAATCCTGGATAGCACGTAACGAAAAGAGAAAAGAAACTGTAGATAAGTACGCCGAAAAACGCCGTGAATTGAAAGAAGCCGGCGATTATGAGGGCCTTCAAAAACTGCCTCGAAATGCGAGCCCAACAAGGGTAAGAAATCGATGCGGCATTACCGGTAGATCCCGCGGATACATTGGAAAGTATGGTGTATCAAGAATCAAATTCCGTGAACTCGCTCTGGCTGGAAAAATACCGGGCGTAAGAAAAGCAAGCTGGTAACACCAATAATTTAGATTATGAATAGCGACACAATTTCAGATTTTTTAACCCGTATCAGAAACGCCCAGCAGGCAGGCCACAGAAGAGTAGATATACCCGCTTCTAAGCTTAAAAGAGCTATGTCGAAAATTCTTGTTGACAAAGGCTACATCAGCCGTTTTATAGACATTGAAGATGGCAAACAAGGAGTGCTTAGGCTGTTTCTCAAATATGATGCATATGGCAAACCTGTTATCAGGGAAATTAATCGTATTTCCAAACCAGGATTACGTAAATACACAGGTAGTGATACACTTCCAAGATTTTACAATGGCCTGGGTATTGTTATTGTGTCCACCTCAAAAGGTGTTATGACAGATAAGGAAGCACGTAAACTTAATGTTGGCGGAGAAGTACTCTGCTCCATCTATTAATTCAAAGATTTTTATAACATGTCGAGAATTGGAAAACAGCCCATTGCACTTTTAAACAACGTAGAGCTGAGTATTGGTGCAGATAATGTTGTTACCGTTAAGGGTGATAAAGGCTCGAGCTCACTTCGAATTCATCCGGATATCAAAGTTGAAGTTAACGAGAGTGAAATTATTGTTTCACGCCCAAGTGACACAAAAGAGCATAAATCACTTCATGGCTTGTACAGGTCACTACTTAACAATATGGTTGAAGGTGTAACAAACGGTTACAAAAAGCAGCTTGAAATTATTGGTGTTGGTTACAGAGCAATGTTCAACAACGGAGTGCTTGAACTTAGCCTTGGGTATTCGCACCCAATCTATTTTGTGCCACCGGAAGGAATTGAGATTGAAATTGATACTAAATCAAGAAAAAATACAATCATTAATATTTCGGGAATTAACAAGGAACTTGTAGGGCAGGTTGCAGCAAAAATAAGAGCGATGAGAAAGCCTGAGCCATACAAAGGAAAAGGTGTCCGATATCTTGATGAGAAGATCAGACGTAAAGCCGGTAAATCAGCTGCTAAATAATTAAAGGTAATTGAGTAATGAGAAAAAATAGAATCAAAACAGAACGACGAAATAAGATCAGGCGAAGAATTCGCTCTACTATTCGTGGAACTGCAGAAAGGCCACGCCTTAGTATTTTCAAAAGTAATAAGCACGTTTACCTACAATTGATTAATGATCTGGAAGACAAAACTATTCTTTCAGTTTCTACCAGAACTGCTGACTTAGCAGATGCCATTAAAGACAAGACTGCAGTTGAAGCGGCTTCCGTTGTTGGTAAGGCATTGGCTGAAGCTGCAAAAGATCAGGGCTACACAAAAGTAGTTTTCGACAGAAGCGGATATAAATATCACGGCATCGTAAAAGCAGCTGCTGATGGTGCCCGCGAAGGTGGATTAGAATTATAAAAATATAGACTCATGCCAAAAATCAGAAGAAAACATAACATTCCAGCAGCAAACCTGAATCTTGAAGAGAAACTTGTACACATTAACCGTGTTGCCAAAGTGGTAAAAGGTGGTAGAAGGTTCAGTTTTAACGCTATTGTAGTAGTAGGTAATGGCGAAGGTGTTGTTGGGCATGGTTTAGGTAAAGCGAATGAAGTTTCCGATGCTATTCAGAAAGGTTTTGATAATGCAAAGAAAAATCTGATTAAAATCCCGCTTACAAAAACAGGAAGCATTCACCACCCTGTGGTTGGAAAAGCCGGTGCAGGGGAAGTTCTTCTCAGGCCAGCAGCTGAAGGTACTGGTGTAATTGCCGGCGGAGCTGTAAAAGCTATACTTGATGTTGCGGGTGTTCAGAATATTCTGTCGAAATCACTCGGGTCTTCCAACCCACACAACATGGTTAAGGCTGCTTACGAGGCACTCCGAAACCTTACCGACCCTCTTGAGGTGGCTCAACGTAGAGGCGTAAGTGTAAGTAAAGTGTTTGAAGGATAATTTATTAAAGGTATTACACAATGAAATTACATGAATTAAAAGCACCTGCCACGAACCGAAAAAATAGAAAGCGTGTTGGGCGTGGCCAGGGCTCCGGTACCGGTGAACAGTCTGGCCGTGGGCATAACGGGCAGAAGTCCAGAAGTGGTGGTAAGGTTAAAGCAGGATTTGAAGGTGGGCAAATGCCGCTTCAAAGAAGGTTACCGAAATTTGGTTTCAAAAACAGATTCAGAACTGAGTATCAGGCGCTTAACATTGAAACTTTGCTCAAATACATTGAAGCAGGCAGGCTGTCTGATGCAGTTACTCATGCAGATCTTGTTTCTTCAGGAATTATGCATAAGAATAGCCTTGTAAAACTGCTCGGCGCGGGTGATATCGATAAAAAAATATCGATTGAGGTACATGCTTGCAGTAAATCGGCAAAAGAAAAGATTGAGTCTGCCGGAGGCTCGGTTACAATCATCTCATAATAAATAGCTCACAGCAGTAACCTATACATGAGTATAATAGAAAATTTCCGAAACATCTTTAAAATTGAGGACCTCAGAAACAGAATTCTGTATGTAGTTGGGGTTCTTCTTGTTTATAGAATTGGTAGCTATGTTACCATGCCGGGTGTAGATGCAAGTATGCTTACAGCACAAACAGGTGATGCTTCCAGCCTTCTTGGTTTATTCGACATGTTTGTAGGTGGTGCTTTTTCCCGTGCCGGCGTATTTGCACTTGGAATTATGCCCTACATTACTGCTGCAATTATTATCCAGTTGATGGGTGCGGCAGTTCCCTACTTCCAAAAACTTCAACGTGAAGGAGAGGAGGGCCGCAGAAAGATTAATCGGCTTACCCGTTATGGTACTGTTGGTATAACTGCAGTACAGGCAATTGGTTTTGGAATAAACCTGCTTGCAACTTCACCAGATGCCATTGTTGTTAGCAACACAGCATTTATTCTTACTTGTATTATTGTTCTTACGGCAGGTACTACATTTGTGATGTGGCTTGGTGAGAGGATTACAGACAGAGGTATTGGTAATGGTATCTCAATATTGATTATGATTGGGATTATTGCTGTACTTCCAACAAATTTCTTGAATGAAGTTCAAACAACTAATAATGCAATTATTATTATTGTAGAACTGGCTGGGCTTGCTCTTGTTATTGCATCTTGTGTGCTCTTAACACAAGGAACAAGAAAAATTCCGGTACAGTACGCTAAGAGAGTTGTTGGCCGTAAAGTTTATGGCGGAACAACCCAGTATCTTCCACTACGTGTAAATGCAGCAGGGGTTATGCCTATTATCTTTGCACAATCCATAATGTTCATCCCAAGCACTATCGGTACATTTTTTCCGGAAAATGAGACAGTGCAGTGGATGACAGCATGGTCGGCTGATTTTACAGGTGTTACCTATTCAATTGTATTTTTCTTTATCTGTGTGTTCTTCACATTTTTCTACACAGCAATTGCGGTTAACCCCCGTGAAATGGCAGACACAATGAAGCGTCAGGGTGGTTTTATACCAGGCGTACGTCCTGGCAAGCAAACTGTAGAGTTTATTGATAACATTCTTACAAGAATTACCCTTCCGGGGTCAATCTTCCTCTCGTTTGTTGCTATTCTTCCGGCCATTGTTGCAAGTATGGGTGTAACGCCAGGCTTTGCACTTTTCTATGGAGGGACAAGTTTGTTGATTATTGTTGGTGTGGCATTAGACACACTTCAGCAAATTGAAAGCCATCTGATGATGCGACATTATGATGGATTTATGAAATCAGGCAGAATCAAAGGAAGAAGACGAGCCTGATGATTTATTTGAAGAGTGAATCTGAAATTGACAAAATGCGTGTTGCAGCCCGGTTAGTGTCTCAGACACTTGCTGTAGTTGCAAAAGAAATAACACCAGGAGTTCAAACAGGTAAGCTCGACAGAATCGCAGAAGAATTTATTGTAAAAAACAACGCAAAACCTGCCTTCAAAGGATATGGGCCTAAGAACAACCCATTTCCGGCAACGCTTTGTATCTCTGTAAATGAAGAAGTTGTTCACGGAATACCGGGAACCAGAGAGTTATTAGAAGGTGATATCGTGTCTATCGATTGCGGAGTTGAGAAAGATGGATACTTTGGAGACCATGCCTACACATTTATGGTGGGTGAGTGTGATGAAAAGGATAAAGAACTGTTAAAGGTTACCCTTGAATCACTTTACAAAGGTATAGAGCAGGCAGTACACGGCAAAAAAACCGGAGACATAGGTAGCGCTGTACAGCAGTATTGCGAGAAAAGAGGCTTTGGTGTTGTTAGAGATTTGGTTGGACACGGATTAGGAAAAGCTTTGCATGAAGATCCTTCTGTTCCCAACTATGGTAAAACCGGCAGGGGTGAACGGTTACGAACCGGCATGACACTTGCCATTGAACCGATGATTACAAGAGGTTCATGGAAAGTAAAAACACTGGCCGACAAATGGACAATCGTTACAAGTGATGGTTCCAATTCAGCCCACTTTGAACATGATATTGTTGTTAGAGAAGGTAAAGCTGAAATTCTCAGTACTTTTGATTATATTACTGAGATCACCAAAAATGAAATTTTAGAAACGCATTATGGCTAAACAGGAGCCGATAAAGCAAGACGGAAAAATCATAGAAGCATTACCAAATGCTCAATTTAGGGTTGAGCTGGATAATGGTCATGAAATACTGGCCCATGTATCCGGAAAAATGAGAATGTATTACATTAAAATTTTACCGGGCGATCGTGTATCAGTTGAAATGTCTCCCTATGATCTTACTAAAGGAAGAATAACCTACCGATACAAATAGCGACATTATGAAGACAAAATCATCAGTAAAAAAACGAAGTTCAGACGATAAAATCGTACGACGAAAAGGACGTATTTTTGTGATTAACAAGAAGAACCCACGTCATAAACAAAGACAAGGTTAAAAATTAGAATTTTATGGCAAGAATTGCAGGTGTTGACTTACCAAAACAGAAGCGTGGAGTAATTGGCCTAACATATATTTTTGGAATAGGCAAAACTACTGCGAAGCAGATTCTGGAGGATCTCGATATCAATCCAGATATAAAAATTGGAGACTGGAACGATGACCAGGTAGCAGATCTTCGTAAAGTAATTGACAATGATCTTAAAGTTGAAGGTGCACTTCGAACAGAAATCAATGCCAATATCAGGCGATTGATTGAAACTGGAAGTTATAGAGGTGTAAGGCATAGAAAAGGCCTGCCGGTTAGAGGGCAGCGAACTCAAACCAATGCCAGAACAAGAAAAGGCAAGAGAAGAACTGTTGCCGGAAAGAAGAAGGCAACTAAATAACCAATAGCGTAAAATTTATTTCAAATGGCTAAAAGACAAAGAAAATCTGCTGATAAGGCTTTAAAAAAGAAAAGGAAAAAGTCGGTTGCAGACCCTAATGGAATGGCTTTTATAAAAGCTACTTTCAATAATGTACTTGTAAGTGTTACCGATGCCAACGGTAATGTATTATCATGGTCATCATCCGGCAAGGAAGGCTTTAAAGGCTCCAGAAAAAATACGCCGTATGCAGCTCAGCTCAGTGCAGAAACAGCTGCTAAAACTGCTTATGAAATGGGCTTGCGAAAGGTTGAAGTATTTGTAAAAGGGCCTGGGTCTGGCCGTGAAGCCGCAGTACGTGCTTTAGCCACAAGTGGCCTTGAGGTTACATCTATTAAAGACAGAACGCCAATCCCTCATAACGGATGCAGGCCACCAAAAAGAAGAAGAGTTTAATTTTAATCGAATAGTATAATGGCAAGATATAGAGGACCTAAGCAAAAAATAGCCAGGCGATTCAAAGAACCAATTTTTGGCCCCAGCAGTGCGCTTGAAAGAAAACCTTACGGCCCGGGCCAGCATGGTAGGAGCCGATTTACAAGAAAATCAGAATACGCTATTCAGCTGGATGAAAAACAAAAAGCAAAATATACATATGGAATGCTCGAAAAGCAGTTCCGCAATCTATATGAGAAAGCAACAAGGCAGGAAGGTGTAACAGGTGAAGTTTTAATGCAGTTGCTTGAGTCAAGATTGGATAATGTTGTATTCAGGCTTGGATTTGCAAGGACAAGAAGGCAGGCAAGGCAGTTAACTACCCACCGGCATGTTGTAGTAAATGGACAGATTGTAAATATCCCATCATATCAGGTAAAGCCAGGTGATGTGATTAGCATCAGGCCAAAATCAAAGAATCTTGATCTTGTAAAAGAGTCTCTGCAAAGTTATTCAACCAACAAATACAAGTGGCTGGAAACTGACAAAAAATCAATGACAGGTAAGTTTCTGAATCTCCCGGTTATGGAAGAGATTCCTGAGAATATTAATGTGCAGTTAATCATTGAGCTTTACTCTAAATAATTTAAAACAGTTTATTAAAAGTATTAACTATGAATAACTATAGTTTACAAATGCCAGAGGCATTGGAAGTAGCAAAAGACGATGAAAGCTTTGGAACTTTTGTATTACAACCACTTGAGAGAGGTTTCGGAGTTACTATAGGTAACTCTTTTCGAAGAGTATTACTCTCTTCACTTCCAGGCTTGGCAATAACAGCAGTTCGCATCAATGGTGTTGAACATGAATATTCAAGCATTGACGGAGTTAAGGAAGATGTCTACGAAATCATTCTTAACCTGAAACAAGTTCGCTTTAAGCAGGTAGATCAAAGTGGCGGTGTTATTCATTTAACTAAAGCCGGTCCCGGCAATCTCACCGCAAAAGATATAGGCGAAGCAACTGCTGATTTTGAAATTCTGAATCCTGAATTAGTAATCGCAACTTTGTCAGATGATGTTAATCTCGAGATGGAATTTCGGGTTGGCAGAGGCAGGGGTTATGTGCCTGCTGAAGAGATGGCAGCAGATTACGAAGAAGAAATAAATCTTTTGCCAATTGATGCGATTTTTACGCCAATCAAATCTGTACAGTTTGATGTAGAAAATGTACGTGTAGGCCAGAGAACAGACTATGAAAAGCTGGTTATGAACGTAACTACCGATGGCTCGCTGAATGCAAAAGAGGCTCTTACAATATCCGGTAAAATATTGAAAGAGCACATAGAGAAGTTTATTACTGAGAAAATTGAAGAGCCATTTACTCAGGAAGAAGAAGAAGTGGATGCAGAGAAGCAACGCATCACTAATCTTTTGAAAACAAGTATTGAGGATTTGAACTTGAGTGTACGTGCATATAACTGTCTCAAGTCAGCAAACATAAATAGCATAGCAGAACTTGTTTCAAGAGATGAGCAAGACCTGCTTAAGTTCAGAAATTTCGGAAAGAAGTCGCTGTCTGAACTGATTGAAGTTATTGAAGAAAAAAATCTTGAATTTGGAATGGATGTATCAAAATACATCGATAAATAACAGGGAATTAAAATGCGTCACCAGGTAAGAGGAAGAAAATTAGGTAGAACAAAGCCGCATCGTAAAGCAACGCTCCAAGCGTTAAGCTGTGCGCTTATAAAAGAACGCCGCATTAAAACAACGTTAGCTAAAGCAAAAGAACTCAGAACATATATTGAGCCTTTGATTACGACAGCTAAAGTTGATAATACTCATAACAGGCGAAAAGCATTTTCTGCATTGCAGGATAAATATGCTGTTACCGAATTGTTTGAAGAAGTGGGTCCTGCAGCAGCTGATCGCCCAGGTGGCTATACACGCGTATTGAAGCTTGGTTTTAGATTAGGAGATGCTGCGGATATGGCTGTGATTGAGCTTGTAGATTTTAATGATGTACAGCCCGAGAAGAAAGAAGCTAAGAAGAAGAGAACCCGAAGAGCCGGCAAGAGCAATAAACCAGAAGCTCCGGCTGCAGAAAAAAAAGAAGAAGTAAAGCCAGAAGAGAAGGCAGAAGAAAAAAAAGTTGAAGCTGAAGCAGTTGTAGAAGAAGTGACTGATACACCTCCAAGTGCTGAAGAAACAAGTTCAGAAGACGTGGCAGCTGAAGCGGCTGAGAAAAAAGAGAAACCTGCCGAATAAAATTTTTCAAACACAATGGCATTTTATTGTTGACATTGTGCTTAATCATTTCTTATCTTGAAAGTCTGCTTACGAAACCAAGCAGTAATGTTCTTTAAAATATTGAGAAGATATAAACAGATTGTTGAATGAGTTTGGGGTTAAATTTCTACAGAGTGTATTTAGTAAGTATACAATGGAGAGTTTGATCCTGGCTCAGGACGAACGCTG
>SLLL01000237.1 GCA_007134085.1 Balneolaceae bacterium | reverse complement strand
GATTAGGCCTCGACAGACTTTAACGGCTTTACATGCTTACTTGGACGATGCATTGATAAATCGTGCATTGCCTGCAGGTTGAGCCAAAATTCCGGTGAAGTGTTCAGGGCTTCAGACAATAACCAAGCCGTATCGGGTGAAATCCCACGTTTTCCCCGTACAATTTCGTTAATCCTTTGAATAGATAAATCTAAGTGATCTGCCAGCTTTTTCTGGGTAAGCCCCATTGGCTCAAGATACTCTTTAAGCAAAATGGTACCCGGATGTGTGGTTATTCTGTTTTTTGGTATCATATTGAATCAAATTTCATGGGTTATAATCTACAATATTAGCACCATAAAGTTAAGCGGCGAAATCGAAACTTTTACGTCATGATCATGTTGCCAATATCTCATCTAATCTGTACTAAAAGCTTTATACATTCTTCACGATTAAGTGGTAGAATACCTCTATAGAGATTGAGTTTTTATAGAGGGAAAACATGATAATACTGGCTTGAGAAGCCACATTTTCATGAGAATTACTTAACCACAAATCAAGAAGATGAACAGAACATTTACGGCTCCTTTAACTGCACTGTTAACAGTACTATTTCTTTTTGCGCCTGCCGCAAAAGCCCAGCTAACCGTTGATGTGGGCGGATACATACAAACATGGTATATCGCCAATCAAAGTACCGAGGTTGTAACCACATCGCAGGGAATGCTGCCGGTTCTTGGCACAGAAACTATCGACACACAAGGCTTCAGGCTGCGGCGAGCAAGGCTCTTAACAAGAGCACGCATTAACGATACATTCAGCGTAACATCCTGGCTGGAGCTTGCGGGCACATCGCCTTCACTGCTCTGCTTTTATGCCGATGCCCGAATAAGGCCATGGTTCGTGGTACGGGTTGGCCAGGTTATGATGCCGGGCCAGTCTTGGGATACGGCCAATAATGCGTCATCATGGCTTCTTTTTTATGACCGTGCACCCATTACAACTACACTTTCCAGTGTAATGGGCTACTCTGCTTTCCGCGATCTGGGTGTAATGATACACGGCCGGCAAGGCAGTTTTTACTACGCACTGCAGGCAGGTAATGGAGCCGGGCGTTTTGTACAGGCTGGTTCAAATATTACCGAGCGCAAACCCGGCGGCGGGCTCTACGGCGGACGTTTTGACTGGGAGATCTTTGAAGGTTTCACAATTGGCTCTCACTTTGCCACCAATCAGCAGCGCGGCGTGGTTCAGGGTGGTGTTGGGCCGTATGATATTAACAGAACATCGTACTCCTTCCGGGTGGCTACTGATAATTTTGGGTTAGACAGGGTTTTCACCCATGTTGAATACATGAGCCTTACCGGAAAAGATGACAGCCGTGGCATTGTACTAAATCAGGAAAACGAGTATAATCTTCACGGTTTTTATGCCCAGATTGGGTACCGAATTACACGAGAGTGGCACGTTCTTGGCAGGTATGATGAAATGGTTCAAAAACCGGGCCAAGCGGGAATCAACCTCGATTACGACCGGATTTTCTCAAACAACTACCTTTTCGGAATCTCCAGATACATTTTTGATGGCAACCGCGAAATTATGCGGGCACATCTGAACTACGGCTTCGGCCAAAGTGGCCCTATGGATCTCGATAACTCCATAATTGTACTTGTATTCCAGCTGCGGTTTATTCCCTGATTAATTATAAACATAGTTTAAAAGCACGTTTTATTGCCACTGAGGCACGGAAGAGCACGGAAAATTCAGTGCATTTCCGTGCCTCAGTGGCAGTATTTAACAGCTCTCTCAAAAACTTTTCCTATCTTTTCTATTGAAGAGAACCATATAAAAAATCCTTATCCATGCACTATTTACTCATTTATGACCTGTCTGATGATTACCTCGAGCGCCGGGGTGAATTCCGAACGGAACACCTACAGCTTGCCTGGCATGCCAGTAACAACGGAGACCTTTTGCTGGGCGGAGCACTTCAGGAACCTTCCGACAAAGCGTTTCTTCTCTTTACAGGCGATTCACCAAAAGCAGCTCAGGAGTTTGCAGAAAATGATCCCTATGTAAAGAATGGCCTGGTGAAAAAGTGGGACGTACGCCCCTGGATGACGGTAGTAGGTGAACAGGCTGCATCCCCGGTTCGGGTAGATGATTAATGATGAATTCTGAAAGTCCGGAGCCATCCGTAACATTAACAAAAGATGGCTCCACCACACTCTTTTCTTCAGCGTATAATCAGCACTATCACAACCCTAATGGTGCGGTAGCCGAAAGCCGCCACGTTTTTTTTGAGACCACAGGCCTTGCTGAGCTTCTTCAAACAGACGAACCGCTTACCATTTTCGAAACCGGTTTTGGAACCGGCCTCAACCTTGTTCTCTGCCTTGACTATCTCAATCAAACCAACAGAAAAACAGCGGCCACCTTCCAAAGTGTTGAAGCATATCCCATCAAACCGCAAACTGTAAGAGAGCTAACATTTGGCGATGAGCCATTTTTAAACGATCAAATACCCATTCTCGCTGAAATTTTTGGCGGGGTAAAGCCGGGCATAAATCAAATAGAGATCAATCCGCTTTTAAAGCTTGAGCTTTTTTGGGGTGAATTTGATGACTTTCCGGATTTCTCAAAAGAATTTATACCGGATAAAAACAGGGTTAATTTTATCCTTCACGACCCTTTTTCGCCCGATGTAAATCCTGAACTTTGGACGCCCGATGTGTTTAATAAACTATTCCAGATCAGCACATCAGATGCCACTCTGGCTACCTATTGTGCGGCAACCTCAGCCCGTGCAGCAATGGCTGTTGCAGGTTGGAACGTTGCACGCGCCCGAGGAGCTTTAGGTAAGCGGGAAATGACAATAGCCTCCAAAAGTGCTGAGAAGCTTTCCGCGTTCAAACGGGTAAACGAAAACCGCCTTGTAGAACGCTTTAAAAAGGGCGACTTTGGGTGATATTTTCTGTACTAACAGATCATCTCTCCAACTGAATGAGAACCTGAAAAATCTTTAAACCTACACCTGACTCCATGCAAGAATTTGATTCACTCGCAAAAACCCTTCAACCGCACTACAGCCGGTTTGATGTAGCCAATCGCCTGCTTTTTACCGGGCATTCTCATCAGGCCTGGCCTGATGCAGCTTTCGACGGCGTGCAGGAGTATATGGATATGGTTGCAGGCCAGGTTGATCAAAAATGGGGTTTTGGCTTTGAGAAAACCGAAATCATGCGAAATTATCTGCGTGATTTCTATGATGACCCCAGCGGCAGATATTGCCGTGAACAAAATACACATGTCCTCATAGTGTCGTGGCTTTCAGCCCTCGACTTGAAAAACAGACCGAAAATCATCACCACCACCGGCGAGTTTCACTCCATGTACCGCCAGCTCAAAAGCCTTGAATCCGCAGGTATTGAGGTTGTGTATCTGCCCCATCAGAATGATGATGCACTCCTTGACCTGATCAAAAATGAGCTTGATGAAAGAACCTCAGCCGTTATGCTTTCAAGGGTATATTTTGAAACGTCTGAAATAAATACGCACCTGCCGAAGATTGCCGCTGTTACAAAAAAAGCCGGTGTACCGCTCATGGTTGATGATTACCACGGCACAAACGTAGTTCCGATCTCATTCCAAAAAGAGCAATTAGAGCATGTTTATATGCTTATTGGCGGATATAAATACCTACAGTGGGGCGAGGCGAACTGCTTTCTCCGCTACCCGGCTGATTGCCAGCTGAGGCCTGTAATAACCGGATGGTTCTCTGCTTTCGAACAGCTCGATCACCCCCGCACTAACGGGCCTGTTCAGTTTGATGACGGAGATCAAAAATTTGCAACTGCTACGTACGATCCCATTTCGCAATTCAGGGCTGCTGCTGTTACGGAATTTTTCCGGGAGATGGGCCTCACGCCAAAGGTTTTGAGAAACTGTTATTCTTCTCAGCTTAAATACCTTCGCTCTCTGTTTGATGAGAATAATTTTGAAGGGTCAGAAATTGAGCATGCAAATTTACGGCCAATTGAGGAGTCAGGCGGATTTCTCGCGTTACGCTCTCCCCATGCAAGAAATCTGCGTGCAGCCCTCCTCGAGAAAGGAATCTTTACCGATGCCCGTGATGAAATCATACGTTTAGGCCCCGCGCCATACACAACATCACAGCAGTGTGAAGAAGTAATCAGCTCTCTTTTTGATGTTTTAAACGATCTTCAAAAAAAAGTGTAAGGTTTTCTCAAAATTTGGTTCATACATATACTGTACATATATTCTTTCAAAATATGGCAGAACAAAAAAATTAGGAATCGGTGACAATATGTTGACACTCCCGGCCTCTATATTTAACAAACTTCAAATAATCAGATAGACATTATGGCAGCTTCAAAAGATGACAGAAACAAAGCAATCGACATAGCCATTGGCCAAATTGAGAAACAGCACGGTAAAGGTACCGTAATGAGGCTGGGCGACCACAATCCCAACGAAGTACCTACCATTTCAACCGGATCAATCATGGTTGATTATGCCCTGGGTGTGAATGGAATTCCGAGGGGGCGAATTACTGAGATTTACGGCCCTGAGGCGAGTGGTAAAACCACCCTTGCACTTCAGGTAATTGCACAGGCTCAGAAAGCGGGTGGATATGCGGCTTTTATTGATGCAGAGCACGCATTTGACCCCAAATACGCCCGTGCACTTGGAATTAATACAGATGAACTTCTGGTCTCACAGCCCGACAGCGGCGAGCAGGCACTTGAAATTACGGAGACATTAATCCGCTCAGGTGCTTTGGATGTGATTGTGATTGACTCCGTGGCCGCACTTGTACCCCGCGCTGAACTTGAGGGTGAAATGGGAGATTCTCACATGGGCCTTCAGGCAAGGTTAATGTCGCAGGCGTTGCGAAAGATTACGGGTGTGGTTAGCAAAACCCGTACAGCATGTGTGTTTATTAACCAGGTAAGGGAAAAAATCGGGGTGATGTTTGGCAACCCGGAAACCACTACCGGTGGCCGCGCATTGAAATTTTATTCATCCGTTCGGATTGATATCCGCAGGATTGGAGCCATCAAAAAAGGCGATGAAGTTTTGGGTAACCGGACAAAAGTTAAGATTGCTAAGAACAAAGTTGCTCCACCTTTCAAAGTTGTTGAGTTCAATATTCTTTATGGAAAAGGGATCTCCCGCATTTCTGAAATTCTCGATCTTGCCGTTGATTACGACATTATTGAGAAACGAGGCAGCTGGTATCGTTACGACGGTGAGCCAATAGGCCAGGGAACCGATGCAGCCATTCAGTTTCTTGAGGAAGATACCGAACTGTGCGAAAAAATTGAGGCTATTGTTCGCGAAAAACTAATGCCTGCAGAAGTTTCAGAGGAGAAAAAAACTGAAAAGGAACCGGCAGAAGCTGAGGAGTAGTAGCAGGCACCATGTCTGAATACGACAAAAGCACTGAAATCAGGAACAAACTGCCACTGAAGATTACTGAGATAACGGTTCAAAAAAAGAATCGGGGCCGTTTCTCACTGTTTCATGAGGGGAAATTTCTGATTGGTGTAAGTGCAAAAACATTAACTGATTTTTCACTGCGAAAAGGCGTCGGACTGACGCCTTCTTTGTTTGATGCTATCACTGCATCAGAAAATCACAATGCGGTTAAAGAGAGTGCGCTTCGATATCTTGGCAGAAGAGATCATGCTTCAGGCGAACTAATACAGAAACTGCAAAAGAAAGGTTTTGAAGAGCCAACCATCAGCAAAGTAATCGATGAACTGGCTGATCGGGGCTATATTGATGATGACGCTTTTGCAATAACGTTCGCCAGAGAAAAGATGGAGTTCAATAAGTGGGGCCCAAATAAAATCAGAGCTGCACTATTCAAAAAGAAACTGCCAAAAGATAGTATTGAAAAGGCCATAAACAGATCTTCTGAGAATTTACTGCAAGAACAAATTTGTGTAGATTTGGCAATAAAGAGAAAAAACCATTTTCTCAGAGAGAATGACCTTTTTAAGCGCAAACAAAAAATTTATAATTATCTTGCAGGCAGAGGCTTTTCAATATCTGTAATTAAAAAATCGCTTCCATTAATCATTAATGCGTTAGATGCTTAAGAATCTCACATTAGAAAAGATTGTAAAAACAGCCCTCTTTATAGCAGCTGTTGCTCTGGTTTTTCTGGTTGTTTACAACTATTTCAACCTTGCCATCTATGCGCTCATTGCACTTTTCTTCAGCTACCTGCTCGATCCAATTGTTAACAGAATGCAAGCCGCGGGAATTGAGCGGACATTCGGTATCACCATTACGCTTACTACCGTACTATTGCTGATTATCTGGATTTCAACCAGTATTATACCCATAGTAGCCAACCGCATGGCCGTTTTAACGCGTCAGCTACACGCCGAAAACCTGATTATGATAGCAGAACAGGTAGAACTGCACCTGAAATCGAATTTCGACTTTATTCCGGCAGGGTATCTCACAGAAAATGTAGCCGTATTTATTCAGGATATTTTCAACTTCGGCCGGGTTTCTGATATTGTTGGCGACCTTATAGGCATCTTTACAAACCTGTTTGCAGCCTTTCTCGTTATTCCTTTTGCAACATTCTTCTTCCTAAAAGACGGGCACAAAATACGGCGGGATATTCTTCAATTAGTACCCAATAAATATTTTGAAACTACGCTTAGCCTTGTAGATAAAATCGAAACCAGGCTTGGCAGGTATTTCAGAAGCGTATTGCTTCAATGCACGTTGGTAGGTATCGTATCGTGGCTTACACTATCGGTAGCCGGGCTGAATAATGCCGGTACTGTTGGCCTTACTATTGGTATCGCAAACTCCATCCCTTACTTCGGCCCAATAATTGGATATCTGTTATCCATCGTGGTTTCAATTATTGAAACTGGCGACTTCTCTCTTGTGATCCCCTGTATTCTTGCTGTAATGGTAGCTCAGATTCTTGATAATGTTGTGCTGCAGCCACTTATCTTCTCAAAATCTGCAGATATTCATCCGGTGGCCATTTTGTTCATCATTATGATTGGCGCACAAACTGCTGGAATACTGGGTATGCTTGTTGCCATACCGATAGCCACCATCATCAAAATTACCATCAATCAGGTTTCGTGGAGTGTAAATAATTACCACGTTTTTCGTGCTGGCAGCATCGCACCACCACCCCCTCCCGCAGGCACCTCTCAAAACTATTCTGGTTTGGAATAGCAGATTATTATCCCGTAGAATTTTTTCTGAATCAGCAATAAATCAACCGATATTTGCCTTCGTTTTTCGTTATCTTGCGCGCGAAGAAAATCCCCTGTAAGCAATCTTTAGAGTGAACAAACTTGTGTTTTTTGCATCGGGATCGGGCAGCAATTTTCAGGCTGTAGTAGATGCAATTGAAAACAACGAAATAGACGCTGTTATTACCGGACTCATCTCCGATAATGAACATGCAGGTGCACTACGCCGTGCAGAAAATCATAACATCGAAGTGCGTGTGATTAAAAATTTCGGTACGGGTGAAGCTACCGAAGAGCTTCTCTCTGTTTTAAGAAACTGGTCGCCGGATCTGATTATTCTTGCAGGTTTTTTGAAGAAAATCCCTGATGAGATAACACGTCTGTATCATAACAAAATCATCAACATTCATCCATCTCTCCTCCCAAAATATGGGGGAAAGGGGTTTTATGGAAAGCATGTACATCAAGCCGTTTTAGAAGCCGGAGATAAAACATCGGGCTGCACGGTGCATTATGTGAACGAAGAGTATGATGAAGGCAAAATCATTATGCAAAAAACCGTAGATGTGCTTCCGGATGATACCCCGGAAACACTTGCTGCCCGCGTGCTTGCAGAGGAGCACATATTACTTCCTAACGTCATCAGGCAACTTTTAAATCAAACCAAATAACATTGTGGCATTAAAACCATTAGCATCTCTACCTGAACACCCATTATCTATAAAAAGAGCACTAATTTCAGTTTCCGATAAAACCGGGTTTATTCCGCTTGCAGAGAAACTACATTCACACGGTATAGAAATTATTAGTACGGGCGGCACCTCAAAGGCGATTAAAGAAGCGGGCATCCCCGTTAAAGATGTTAATGAAGTAACCGGGTTCCCTGAGTGTCTTGATGGCCGGGTAAAAACTCTCCATCCAAATGTTCATGGCGGTGTACTTGCCCGGACAAGCCACCAACCGGACAACGAAGAAATTGAGCGCCTTGGCATAGAACCCATCCAACTGGTTGTTGTGAATTTGTATCCTTTCAAAGATGCTATCAAAAAAGCCGATATTAGCCCTGCCATCGCTACAGAAAATATTGATATCGGCGGCCCAACAATGATTCGTGCGGCAGCTAAAAACTTTGCGCATGTTTGTGTACTCACCAGCCCCGCACAGTATGATGAGTTTGTAGAGGAATTAGATCACTCGGGTACAGTTTCATTCAACACCCGCCGAAAACTTGCAAGAAAAGCCTTTGAACACACTGCCGATTATGATGCTGCTATCAGCACCTACTTTTCAACGATTGATGATTTAGATCTGCCCGAGCAGTTAACCGTCAGCCTTCCCAAGTCAGGTGATCTCAGATATGGTGAAAACCCTCACCAACGAGCCGGAGTTTATGGAAAGCAGGCAGACTACATTGACTGTTTCCATGGAAAAGAGCTCAGTTATAACAACTATCTGGATATTGACAGTGCGCTGCACCTTATCGCCGACTTTCAAAATGAAGAACCAACCGTTGCAATCTTTAAACACACTGTTCCATGCGGAGTTGCAACCGGCAATTCCCTGAATGAAGCTTACAAAAGAGCATTTAAAACGGATACTGTTTCACCATTTGGCGGCATTGTGATTGTGAACAAACCGCTTGATATGGATACAGCAACCTCTATCGATTCCATTTTCACAGAAATAATTCTCGCCCCCGATTACGAAGAGGGTGTTGCTGAATTTCTGATGGAAAAGAAAAACCGTCGGCTGATTAAAACACGTAAACTGCCTGAGCAGAGTAACCGGTTTAACGTGCGGTCAATCATTGGTGGCGCCCTTTATCAGGAATCTGATTACGCCACTGTAACCGCTGATGAGCTAAAAGTAGTAACAAAACGGGAACCAACACCTGAAGAACTTTCTGACCTTCTCTTCTCCTGGAAGGTTGTGAAGCATGTAAAATCAAACGGCATCGTTTACGGAAAAGATCGCGCAACCTGTGGAATTGGTACAGGCCAAACAAGCCGTGTGGAAAGTTCTGTAATTGCCGTTCGAAAAGCGATGAATGGGGAACTTTCGCTACAAGGAAGTGTAATTGCTTCTGATGCTTTTTTCCCATTTGCTGATGGGATCATCGCAGCGGCTCAGTCTGGTGCTACAGCAATCATACAGCCTGGTGGCAGTGTTCGTGATGAAGAAGTAATTGAAGCTGCCAACAAATACGATATGGCAATGGTGTTCACAGGAATACGCCATTTTAAGCACTAATTTTTATCACCAAAAGAGCAAACAAAATGTTCGCAAGTAGGCAGTTATTCCTGTATTTTTGAGACTGCCTGTTAGAAAAAAATTCAAACCATTCTATTATAATGCCCGATACCTATACAGCTACTCAAAGAAGAGTGAAAAAAAATGAGAAGAAAAACGGACTTTTCGACTTTCTTTACACCGATATAGCAATTGACCTTGGCACGGCAAATACCCTTGTTTATGCAAGAGGGCAGGGTATTGTTCTAAATGAACCCTCTATAGTAGCACTGAACAACCGCAACGAACCAGTTGCCACAGGGCATGAGGCTCGCCTGATGCACGAAAAAACGCACGGAAATATCCGTACTGTGCGTCCTCTTAGAGATGGGGTTATTGCCGATTTTGAAGTTGCAGAATTGATGATCCGCGACATGATCAAAAAGGTAAAAATGAAATGGTATTCCACCACCCGGCAAATGGTTGTTTGTGTGCCAAGCGGAATTACCGAAGTGGAACGCCGCGCTGTGCGAGACAGCGCTGAGCATGCCGGTGCAAAAGAAGTGTACCTTGTTGATGAACCTATGGCAGCAGCTATCGGTATTGGCCTGGATGTTCACGAGCCAGTGGGTAATATGATTGTAGATATTGGTGGTGGTACAACTGAAATTGCAGTAATAGCTCTTTCAGGGATTGTTCACGCTCAGTCTGTGAGGCTTGGCGGCGACGAATTGAATGATGATATCGCAAATTATTTCAGGAGAAACCACAACCTTCTTATTGGAGAGCGTACTTCCGAAAAAATTAAGTGTGAAATTGGGTCAGCTGCACCGCTCGATGAAGAGCTCGAAATGATCACCAAAGGGCGTGACCTTGTGAATGGTGTGCCCCGTACCCGTCAGGTAACATCAAAAGATGTGCGGGAAGCGATATCAGAATCAGTAAACACCATCGTAGAAGCCATCACAAAATCGCTGGAACAAACTCCTCCTGAACTTTCAGCTGATATTCTTGACCGGGGTATAATGCTAACCGGTGGTGGTGCGTTATTGAAAAATCTTGACCGCCTTATCATGGAAACTACCGATCTCCCCGTACACATTGCTGAGGATCCACTAACAGCTGTTGTAAGAGGAACCGGTGAAATTCTGGAAGATCTTAATTACTATAGAACAGTAATTACCTGAAACACTGCGTAATTTTGAATGCAACAAATAGCTGATGTTAAAGATTACATCATAACAGCGTTTATACTGTTACTGGCTATCGGTTTGATGGTTAACAGGCACGATGGTGGTTTGCAAAACCTTCGAAAGGTATCCGTCGCAACCTTAAGTTACCTCGAGCAGCCTCTCTCCAATATCAGGGTTTACCGGCAGGCCGTTTCCACAAATTCGTACTTGCACAGGCAAAACATTCTTCTTCAGGATGAATTGAGCAGGCTAAGGTCTGTAGAGCAACAGAATAGAATATTGAGAAGCCTGCTTAACCTTCAGCATGAAAGCAGCTTTCCGCTTGTACCCGTTAAAATTGTAGCGAAAGATCTTGTAAGCCTAAACAGTTCTATGACTATAAATGCCGGGCTAAACAGTGGTGCAGAAGCGGGAATGCCGGTTATAAACTCTGACGGGCTTGTGGGCCAGATCATCATTTCACAAAACAATTTTTCGCAGGTTTTGCCCTACTCAAATCCAATGTTTCGGGTAAGTGCTAAAATTGAGGGCAGCCGTGCATATGGCATAGTTTCCTGGCCAGACAGGGGTGCAAGGCAACTCATCATGCAATACGTGCCCGAAACCATTCCTGTTGAACCGGGGCAGGTTGTGCAAACTTCAGGTTTTGGCAACCAATATCCAGCGGGCATACCTATAGGCCGTGTTGTTGCTGTTGAACCCGATGAAGGTGTACAAACCCAAACCATTTTTCTCGAAGCTTTTACCGATTTATACACCATTGCTGAAGCCTTTGTGGTGCAGTTCGCACCCGATACCACGGTTACAAACTTAAACATCGAGCAGCAGGAGCTCTTTTGATTCGGTCGCAAAATATACGTCTTTTATTGTATGGGCTGGGGATTGTAGCGATACAACTTATACTATTTCGCCACCTACGGATATTTGGAGCACAAGCTGACCTTATTTTTCTTTTTGTGATTTGGATTTGCACCAAAAAAACAAAAACATTTTGTCTGCTCACAGCTGCCTCATTTGGTTTTCTTCAGGATGCGTTAACCGATCTCTGGGGGCTTAATATGTTTTCAAAAACGCTTCTTGTTTTTATACTACACGGCTACATTAACCGTATATCACAAAACAGGTTAATCTTTTGGCAGGTATTGCTCATTATTTTCAGTTCGGCTTTTTTGCATAATGGAATTCTATACTCGGTAAGCCTCTTTTCGGAGCTTTATTCAGCCGAACATATAGTTTTGAGCTTCCTGTTGATTAGCCCCTTATTCACTGCTCTCACAGGCAGCTTTTTGCACATTGTAAGAGAAGATTCATTATAATGTCTACTCATAATTCAGATAAAGTACGAACATCAATTAAGGTACTGCAGGCTATAATCCTGATCGGGTTTCTTGTTATGCTGGTTCGGATATTTCAGCTTCAGATTCTGGACTATGAGACCTACTCGCCCATTAGTATGCAGAATTCGCTCAGGATGGAAGTTCTGCAGCCCGCAAGAGGGTTGATTTTAGACCGCAATGGCACCATACTCGTTGAAAATCAACCTATATATTCCATCACCATTACTCCGGCCCGTTTCCCGATGGATAAACTGCCATTACTCTCAAAAATCCTTGAGATTGATGAAGAAATAGTAGAACAGAGAATACGGGCTGCACAGGCTTACTCCTGGCACAGGCCTTCAAGGCTTTTTGCTGAAGTGCCTTTTGAAGTATTTTCTTCAATACAGGAAAATTCATGGCAGCTGCCCGGAATTGGCCATCAGCTTGAAAGTAAACGGCATTATCCTACAGATGTACTTGCCCCACACATTTTTGGTTATCTGAGAGAAGCATCACTCGAAGAGTATCGCGCTGATGACAGAATACGCCTTGGCGACCGCATCGGGAAAAGCGGGCTTGAGCGAACCTATGAAAATTATATGAGAGGCGAAATTGGAACTCAGTACGTTCGTGTTAATGCATTCGGACAATCTTTAGGCACATACGAAGGCGCCGGGTTAAATGTAACACCTGTTAGAGGTTCCGACCTTATCACATCACTTGATGCCGAAACACAGGCACTGGCAGAAAAATTAATGGATGGTAAGCGTGGCGGCCTTGTTGCTTTGGACCCACAGACCGGCGGTATCATAACAATGGTAAGTGCCCCGCTGTTCGACCCCAGAAAGCTTGCCGGCAGAATGGATATCTCTTACTGGAGAGATTTAAATACTGATTCTACTACCCCATTATACAACAGGGCAATCTCTTCCAGGCAGCCGCCCGGTTCCACATTCAAACCATTTATGGGCCTTGTTGGTGTTGAAATGGGCCTTGTTACAAACCAAACTCAAATTTATAACCCCGGTTTTTATTTACGAGGGCGCAGGTACAATGACCTCGCTGATCCCGGTTACTACGATCTTGAACTCGCCATAGCAAAATCGAGTAACACTTACTTCTTCTGGATAATGGATAGAATTGCTTCCAGGGGGCGGTTAAATGAGTGGGCAAGGCTGATAAATGATTTTGGTATGGGGCCGTTGAACAATATAGACCTCCCATCAGAGCGCAGCGGTATTATTCCCGACAGTACCTACATGAATCGTACGTTTGGTGAACGCAGATGGGGAATTGGTGATTTGATGAGCCTTGGAATTGGGCAAGGAATGGTTTCTGCATCACCCCTTCAGATGGCAGTGGCTACATCGACATTGGCAAACGGAGGGTATAGAGTACAGCCACATGTTGTAACAGGTATTCGAAATGGCGACGGAGACGTACAATACACCCGCCCGGTTCTCGAAAAAATTACCTGGCTAAGAGATGAGGATGTAGAAGCCGTTCAAAAGGGTATGCTGCGTGTAATTCCTGAAGGCGGTGCACGATGGCGTTCCATGATTCCCGGCATTGATATTGCCGGAAAAACGGGGACCTCCCAAAACCCACATGGCGAGAATCACGGCTGGTTTATCGCCTACGCCCCGAAAGACGATCCCCAGATTGCAATTGCAGTGTTAACCGAAAATACCGGGTTTGGTTCACAGTCTGCCGCGCCCATTGCTTCTCTTATTATCGAGCAATATTTAACCGGAGAGGTAAAACGGCAGCATGTAATTGATTATGTTCTGCACGAATTTCCGGGCCAGCGCGCAACTTCAATCCATCAGGTTAGTGATCAATGAGCGAAAAACGCGAATTTAGCTGGTCGGTAATCTTCATCTGGATTGGGCTGTTCTCCATCGGTTTAACAGCAATCTACAGTGCCACTCAGGGGCCTGTATCGCAGTTTCTGCCATCCTATATACTCGATAACTTTACCAGGCAAGCAACATGGATAGCCCTTTCTATTGCCGTTTTATTTGGCATTCAATTTATCTCGCCCCGAACATTTCAGGAAGGTGCCTATATTTTTTACGGTATTGGGCTGGTTTTGATGGTTATTACCGTTTTCTTTGGTGTGGAGGTAAGTGGGTCCCGCAGCTGGTTAAGAGTTGGGCCGATTAATGTTCAGGTTGGCGAGGTAATGAAGGCAGCTACCATCCTCGCAGCGGCAAGCTATCTTACAAGCAGGCGTAATGTTTCCGCTGAGAATCTTAAAACGGCTCTTGTTACAGTAGCCATCTTTTTGGTTCCATTCATTCTTCTTTTAGCACAAAATGAAGCAGGAGTCGGTATCGTCTATCTCGGTATTTTGCCTGTTGTATTGTTCTGGTCTGGCCTTCCTTATGGTATTTCTGTTTTGATGATCTCTCCCGCGTTGATTGGTTATTTCACTGTTTTGGATGTAAGGTTAGGAATCATTGTGGCTTTGATTCTCACCGTTGTGATTTTCTTCCTGCAGCGAAGAACATGGTTAACTGTTACCTCTTTAGTATTTGGTGCACTTGTAATTATTGGTACCGAAGTTGCACTTCATCAGATATTACAACCTCACCAACGTGCCAGAATTGAAACATTTGCAAACCCCAGCCTTGACCCTCTCGGTGCCGGATGGAATGTTATTCAGGCAAAAACAGCCATTGGCTCTGGCGGGCTCTATGGAAAAGGATTTATGGAGGGCACACAAACACAACTGCGTTTCCTGCCCGAACAGTGGACAGACTTTATATTTTGTGTAGTTGGTGAGGAGTTCGGTTTTATAGGTGCAGGTTTACTATTGTTACTTTATGCTGCACTATTTATGCGATTGCTTCATATGGCTGCAACCCATAAACACCCTTTTGCTCAGTTGGTGATTATCAGTGTTACATTTTTATACTTTGTACACTTTGTTATAAATATTGGCAGTGCTACTGCCCTGTTGCCCATTATTGGCATTCCGCTTCCATTTATCAGCTATGGCGGTTCCGCTTTTCTTACAAATACCATACTTCTCGCTATCTGCCTGAACCTCGACTTCAATAAGCGCTCTTTCAGTATCTACAGGTAGGCTTATTTAG
>SLLL01000086.1 GCA_007134085.1 Balneolaceae bacterium | reverse complement strand
TCGATGCTGCAAAACAGACAAATGCAGATGCTATTCATCCCGGCTATGGATTTCTTAGTGAAAACGCAGTTTTTGCTTCTCTCTGTAAAGAAAACAGCCTGATTTTTGTAGGTCCAAACCCTAAAGCCATCGAGATGATGGGGGACAAAACAAAAGCCCGTGAACTAATGGCTGCTGCCAACGTGCCTTTCCCGCCTGGAACTGAATCAGACCTTCAGGACATTGGTGAGGCAAAATCTATTGCAAGAGAGATCGGCTATCCTGTTTTAATAAAAGCTGCAGCCGGTGGCGGTGGTAAAGGAATGCGCATTGTTCATTCCGAAGAAGATTTTGAAAAGAGCGTGAAAGCAGCAAAATCAGAAGCAAAAAATTCGTTTGGCGACGACAGGGTTTTTGTTGAAAAATATCTTGAAGAACCCCGCCATATTGAATTCCAGATTTTCGCTGATACGCACGGTAATGTAGTTCACATGTTTGAAAGGGAGTGCTCAATCCAGCGCCGCCATCAAAAAGTGATAGAAGAAGCTCCATCTGCTGTACTAACCGATGAACTTCGTGCAAAGATGGCCATCGCTGCAATATCAGCTGCAAAAAGCTGTGATTATGTGGGAGCCGGCACGGTTGAGTTTCTTGTAGATAAACATCTGAACTACTATTTCCTTGAGATGAATACCCGCTTGCAGGTAGAACATCCCGTAACAGAACTAATTACCGGGCTCGACCTCGTTTCACTTCAAATTGATGTAGCTGAAGGGAAAAAGCTACCTATAACACAGGAAAAAATTGTTTGCAATGGCCATGCCATTGAGTGCCGTATTTATGCAGAAGATCCCGCTGATAAGTTTTTACCAAGCACCGGTAAGCTGGAAAGGCACCGAATACCTTCCGGGCCGGGTGTTCGGGTTGATGCGGGCATAGAAGAAGGGCAGGAGGTATCCATCAATTACGACCCGATGATATCAAAACTTTGTGTACATGCAGATAGCCGCGAAAAAGCTATGGATAAAATGCATAGATCACTCTGTGATTATGAAATCAGCGGTGTGAAAACTACCATACCGTTCTGCAAATTTGTGATGGAGAATGAACAGTTCAGAAGCGGAAAATACGATACACATTTCATTGCCGATTATTTTACACCGGAATCTCTGGCAGGCAGTGAAGAACCTGAAATCGCGGCTTTGATTGCCGCTATCCTGAAAAAGCAGGCGTCATCATTACCAGCTAACACTAATAAGAAATCTGAAAATTCTGCCGGTAATAGTACCTGGTGGATCAAAAGAAAACAGACACTGTGAGTAATAAACCTGAGCTCTTTACCAAACTTGAAACACTTCTAACTGAACAGAGAAACCCTGCAAGCAGTAAAATTGACCTTGCTGATTCCAGAACCATAGCACAAATCATCAATAATGAGGATAAAAAAGTTGCTGTTTGTGTTGAAAAACGTCTCGATGAAATTGCAGCAGCAATAGAACTGATTGTAGATGGATTAAAAAAAGGAGGCAGGCTGCTATACTTTGGTGCCGGTACGAGCGGCAGGCTTGGTGTGCTTGATGCGGCTGAATGTCCGCCAACTTTTGGTACGGACCCTGAAATAATTAAGGGATTCATTGCCGGCGGTGAAAAGGCGATGTTTCGTGCACAGGAAGGTGCGGAAGATCACGAAAAGTTTGGTGAAGAAGAAGTTCTGAGAGCCAATGTAAACAAACATGATATTGTGGTTGGCCTTGCAGCGAGTGGCCGCACACCCTATGTACATGGTGCAATCAAAAAAGCTGCGTCAATTGGCTGTAAAACCATATTGGTAACCACAGTTTCGGGCGATCAGGTTGATGTTTACGTAGATATTTTGGTGGATGTACCGGTTGGCCCTGAAGTTATAATGGGGAGCACACGCATGAAGAGCGGAACGGCCCAAAAACTGGTACTAAACATGTTTACCACCGGAGCTATGATTCGCCTCGGAAAGGTTTATGAAAACGTAATGGTTGATCTGCAGCTTACCAATTTAAAACTCGTTGAACGGGCAAAGCGTATTGTGATGAATCTTGCTGAGATTGATTATGAGCAGGCTTCCCATTACCTCGAAACTGCAGATAATCATGTTAAAACGGCTTTATTAATGGCACTTACTAAACTCACAGCAGATCAGGCAAAAGAAAAGCTTCGTGAACATGATGGCTTCATAAGAAAAGCACTCGGTAAATGATTCTTAGTGTAAACTTGTTGTTACTGAATCATTAAATTTGCTCTCATTCGTTATTTAAACACCGGCTAACTCAGCCTGCTTCAATATCAGATAGTTTCAGATTGTTTTACTCAAATCAAAATAGGCGCCTGTCCGATCAGGATTACAGAATTCTTGTACTATGCTGCGTCATCACTGTGCAGGTTGCGGCTATTTTGTTAGTTCGCTTATGGCCGGATACCATTTACAGGCCATCATTAGACTTTGAAATTACCGAGCAAGAAGTAGTTATGCTCGATGATATAGAGATAACACGGCAGCTATCTTCACCACCACCGCCACCACGGCCAATTATCCCCAACCCCGTACCGGATGATGAGATCATAGAAGTTGAGCTTGAATTGGATATGGAGATCAACCTTCCTGATTTGCCACCACTAGACCCCGGTTTTGGAACCGGCCAAACCGGTGATGAAGAGAGAATAGTAAGTAATCCTCAAATTCCCCCAACAGTAGTTAGAATTGTTGAAGCATCAGCTCCGCAGGAAGTGCCAAGCGAAATACGTGGCAATCTCGAGATGATTGTAAACTTTCTTGTGGATGAAAACGGAATGGTGGAGGAAGTTAGCATCATGGAAATTCGTTTGTACCGTGCAGATGGTACCTTCGAAGAACTGCCTTACGTTCAATATGGCTTAATGGACGCTGTTTTAGCAGCGGCTATGCAGTGGAGATTCAGGCCTGCCCGGCAGGATGGTGAGCGGGTAAAAGCATTCACGAGGCAACGGTTTAACTATTGATTCATATCATAATAAACTGTAAATCAATTCACGATAAAGAAATTGTAGTGGCCGCGTTTTGGGCGCTGTCCGCTTTCTGTTAAAACACCTTCACCCCTGAAATGAATTACCTCCCCGCCAAGAAATGTACGTGCAGCTCTTCGGGCAAATCGGTTCAGTTCAGATAGAACCGAAAATTTTTCGGAGTCTTCCATTCTTGTTAAACGAATATCATTCGATGAGCTGAGGTTCAAGTCAAGTGTTCTAGCAATATTTTCACCAAAAACCGAGCTTTTTCTCATATTTGTGATGTTTTCTACTCCTTGGTACGTAACCTTTCCATCAACGCTTTTAAGCCTGTAGCCAATTGTTTGTTTTTCGGAGGTATCTTCAGGCAGGAGCAAGTAGACAATGTCCCAATTTTTGGCATCCTGATGATGTATAAACCGGTATCCACTGTCTACAAGGCGTGTTGTTGTTTGATTCTGAAAAGTATGATCCATATAAACCGTACCAGTAACATCTTTTCTTTTATCGTTAATGGCTACATAACCTGAAACTTCTGCGAAAGGAATGTGCGTGAAAATGCCTACTTCTTCGCGGCCAATTTGAAATTTCCCATCTCCCCATTTATAGCCTTTTACAATGTTGTGAAAGTCCAGGTCAATATCATAATGAACGCCATCTTTCGCTGTATTTATTCGTATTCGGTGTTCGTGAGGGAGTTTTCCTTCAAACCATAAATCCCTTTCCTGGCGTAACCGGAAAATGTAATTCTCTCTATCCTGTACAAGATGATTGATGTTATACTCCCGTGACAGTTGATAGAGGTTACCATTAAAACCATCTACAGATACCTGAGCTCCACTTACGGGCGACTTTAAACTTCCAAAGTTTGCAACAGAAAAGGTAATATGAACGGTAAGCCCATCATTCAGGTAAATATGATACGTCCAGAATTCGTTGAAATGGCTTCCGGTGAGTGTCTGTGCCCAAATATCATCCGGCGCTGTGTATGTTAGCTCACCTGTTGGATTAGAGATTTGAGTGTGCCCCGTGTTTGAAAGCAGAATCATTAAAAGGGCTAAAAAGGATATTCGGGGTATGGTAAACATCGTAGATTTTTGATTATTTATTAAGCCGTGTGTAATAAACG
>SLLL01000205.1 GCA_007134085.1 Balneolaceae bacterium | reverse complement strand
GATGCCATTCGTCACCACTATCCGGTTGGAATAATCACAAACGGCTTCACAGAAACCCAGCAGAAGAAATTCGAATTTATGGGGCTGAGGGAGTTTTGTGAGATATTTATCATCTCAGAAGAAGTGGGTGTGATGAAACCACATCATAAAGTGTTTGATGTAGCCACAGAAAAAGCCGGGGTAGAACGAGACAGCATTTTGTATGTGGGCGATTCTTACTCATCCGACATAAAAGGCGGCAGGCAGGCGGGCTGGAAAACCGCCTGGTACACTGCATTTACGAATGGCATGGATTCTTCGCGCTATTCAGAAGCTGATTTTTCGTTTGATGAATTCCCCGAACTGGTCAGTTTTCTTACTGCGCAGTTGAGGAAATAATCAATGATCGGGAGATCATCTTTTCTTATTTTTCTTCACCATTTCTTACTTAAAATTAAATCAATCAGATGTCGCAACGAACCACTCAGGAACCGGAAGTAACACTTGAACTTGCAATTGATCACGGCCTGCTCGCCGAAGAGTTCGAAATGATAAAAGATTACCTGGGAAGGGTGCCTACGTTTACCGAGTTGGGCGTCTATTCTGTGATGTGGAGTGAGCACTGCTCGTACAAGAACTCTATTCTTGAAATCAAGAAATTGCCTCGCGAGGGGGAGCAGCTTCTGGTTGAAGCAGGTGAAGAAAATGCTGGTTTGGTGGATATTGGCGACGGCCTTGCGTGTGCATTCAAAGTAGAGAGCCACAATCACCCCTCGGCAATTGAGCCTTATCAGGGTGCGGCAACCGGAGTTGGGGGAATCCATCGCGATATTTTTACGATGGGAGCTCGCCCTGTTGCTTCTCTGAACTCCCTGCGTTTCGGGAATATGGACAACCCAAGAGTTCGCTACCTGCTTGATGGCGTGGTGAGGGGTATCTCGGATTATGGCAACTCGTTTGGAATACCAATGGTTGGAGGTGAAATCTATTTTGATGAAGCATATGAAGGCAATCCGCTTGTGAATGCAATGAGCGTGGGGATTGTGAAAGTTGGCGAAACGGCATCTGCCATCGCAAAAGGAATTGGGAATCCGGTATTAATTGTGGGATCGAGCACCGGCCGGGACGGCATTCACGGAGCTACGTTTGCATCGGAAGATATCAGTGCAGAGAGTGAAGCAAAGCGCCCGAGTGTGCAGGTAGGCGATCCGTTTACCGAAAAACTTCTGCTTGAAGCAAGCCTTGAAGCCCTGAAAACCGGCGCTGTTGTAGGTATGCAGGATATGGGGGCGGCAGGTATAGCTTGCTCTACATCAGAGATGACAGCCAAAGGCGGCCAGGGGATGAGAGTTGATTTGGATAAAGTGCCCGCCCGCGAAGAAGGTATGACAGCCTACGAGCTTCTTTTGAGTGAAAGCCAGGAGCGTATGCTTGTTGTGGCTGAAAAGGGCAGAGAACAGGAAATTATTGATGTGTACGATAAGTGGGATCTCCACGCTGTTGTGATTGGTGAGGTGGTAGACACCAAAAATGTAACATACTGGAAAGAGGGCGAGGTAAAAGCGGATATCCCGGCGGATTCTCTCGTGCTTGGTGGTGGCGCCCCTCAGTATGTACGCGAAGCTGAACGTCCCACCTATCTTGATGATGTTCAGGGGTTTGATATTGACAGCTTGAATCATCCGGACGATCACAATGAGATAGTAAAAAAATTATTGGGCTCTCCCAATATTGCATCCAAGCGATGGGTACATGAGCAGTACGACACAATGGTACGAACCAATACTGTAAATGCCCCCGGCGCATCTAATTCGGGAGTTATCAGAATAAAAGGGACCAAAAAAGGCCTTGCAGCTAAAACAGATTGTAACGGGCGTTATGTGTATCTGAATCCCAGAAAAGGCGGACAGATTGCTGTGGCAGAATCTGCCAGAAATGTAGTTTGCAGTGGTGCGAAACCGGTTGCTATTACCAATTGCCTTAACTTCGGGAATCCCTACAAACCAGACGTTTACTGGACATTCAAAGAGGCTCTCGGTGGTATGGGAGATGCGTGCCGTGCACTTGGCACACCGGTTACCGGCGGTAACGTTAGTCTCTACAATGAAAACCCGAAAGGAGCCATTTTCCCAACGCCTGTAATCGGGATGCTGGGAATTGTTGAAGATGTGGAGAAGCACACCATGACTCCCGGCTTTAAGAATGAGGGAGATGCTGTATTCTACATCGGAGCAGCCCGAAAAGGGCTGGGGGGATCAGAATACCTCAAAACAGTACACGGATTAACCATTGGCGATGCCCCGGAGATAGATCTTGATGTAGAGGTAAAACTTCAGAATGTACTTCTTGGATTAATTCAGGCCGGCCTTGTGAATGCTGCTCATGATTGTTCAGATGGTGGCCTGGTTACAACTCTTTGCGAAATGGCAATATTCTCCGGAATTGGTGCGGATCTTTCTGTTAATAGCCTTGAGGGAACCATTCATGAAAAGCTCTACAGTGAAACTCAGTCTGGAGTGGTTGTAACTGTGGCATCTGATCATCTCTCTGCGTTTGAGGAAAAGCTCGCAGAAAGTCAGCTGTCATACTCAAAACTTGGAAAAACCGGTGGTGATACGCTGAGTATAGATTCGCACCTGAACCTTCCAATCGAAGAGTTATCGAAGCCATACGAAGCAGCAATTCCATCTGCTATGGAGCAGAACTAACGCTTGTCAAAATCATCTACACTGCATTCATTACGTAGGGTTTAGGCGCTAACATTACAGTGCAATACTAAGGTTATTCCCGCCGGATAGAATAAATTCACTCTATTATCGAAATTCCAATCTAATAGGGACCGGTGTCTTTTTTTTGAGGAAAAAATTAGGCACGCCATACCCAGCTATAGTGATGATAAGATTTTAGAAAATGAACGCTATTAGAATAGCTATCTGAACGAATTTTGACATGAGAGGCTTCTTAAAGTGAATAAATTCGAATAACTAAAACTATATTATGAAAGAAAAAGTAGTACTAATTATTGGGGGCTCAGGCGGAATAGGGCAAGCCTGTGCAGATCTATTCTCAAAAGCCGGAGCTAAAGTTGTACTCGCAGCAAGAAACAAAGAGAAAGCAGAAGAAAAAGCAAAGCAGCTGAATGAAAACGGTGGCAATGCCTATGTTATTGAGGTTGATGTAACCGATCTTGCATCCGTCTCAGATATGGCACGTGAAGTCACCGAAAACCTCGGCGAGATAGATGTGCTTGTAAATGCTTTCGGAACCGGTATTATTCAGCCACTGCTCGATATTAAGCCTGAAGATGCTAAAGCAGTGATTGACACTAATGTATATGGTACTTTTTTGGTCACTCAAACTGTAGCGCGTTACATGGCAACTGCTAAAAAGGGACGGATTATCATGTTTCCCGGAATTCTTGGCAAGGCTGTAATGAAAAATACCTCGGTCTATTCTGCATCAAAGTTTGCCATTACAGGATTTACCAAAGCACTTGTTGAAGAGAACAGAAGGTCTGGCATTCAGTTTTCGTTACTCTATCTGGGTGGCGTAGCTACTGAATTTTGGGACAATCCCGTTGTAGAGATGCGTGTTCAGAAAGATAAGATGCTTACCGCAGAGGAAGTTGCAAAAGCTGTGTATTATGCTGCCAGCCAGCCCGGCCAGTCAGTATTGAACGAACTTGTTATTCAGCCTGAATCACATCAAATGGTGTAAGATTGATAGATATGCAGTATAAAAAAAGAGGAGATATCTCCTCTTTTTTTGTGAAATGAACTTCAATAAAACTACCAATCAGAGAACAGAAGTTACCCGATCTTGGTATACTCCATCTACCCTGGAATCTTCTCTGATCTGTTCCGCTTTCGATTCATCCATCCGGGCAGTAAAACCACGTAAAGCAAATTCAAACCGGGCAACAACTGAATCGGGATCAATTGCATATTCAATGAAAAACTGATCCGTAAATTCTCTAATCTCATTAATAGTGTCCGGGTCGCGTTTGTCATCCCAAATATTATTAAAGGCCACAATGTACTGGCCATCAATAAGGTCGTTTTCGGGTTGAGTTGGCATACTCTCTTCACATGCAGTGAGCCACGCTAAAGAGACTACTGCTGCGATAATAAAAATCAAGTTACGGCCGGTAATTGTATTCATAGTAGCTAAATCTTCTATTTTGAAT
>SLLL01000119.1 GCA_007134085.1 Balneolaceae bacterium | reverse complement strand
AGTTTCAAGTTAGATGATAAACTAACTTCCAATAACAATGGCCTTAGCATGAATATTTATGCGGGTATCTGATGAGATTATTTTAACTGTTCGAAACTAAAACAAAATAACCTATGAAACTTCAAAGGCAGTTTTTTTCTTACGTAACCCTATTACTTCCAATCTTCCTTTTTTCCTGTGTTGAGCTGTCCTACGATGGGCAAACACAAACATCCACTGCAATCCAAAAAATGGATGTGATCTTTGATACCGACGCCAACAATGAGGTTGATGACCAACATGCCCTGGCTTACCTGCTGTTCAGTGGAGACTATTTTAATGTAGTTGGGATAACGGTTAATGCCACCAGCGGGCCCGATGGGTTTGATACCTTTTCAACGGTTCAGGAACATTATGATGAGGCCCGGAGGGTAATGCAGCTGGCGGGTGAGTTTTATGGGAGAATCCCTCTGCTCACCGGTGCAGAAGCCTCGTTTGAAGAGATAAGACACTTTATACACGATGATGAATTCGACGGGCATGAGGCAGTTGACTTTATTATTGAAGAAGCACTTAAAGAGCGAGATGAAAAACTGATTCTTCTGCCGGTTGGCAAACTGACCAATATTACACTGGCACTGAAAAAAGAACCTGCCATCGCAGAAAATGTTCGAATAGTTTGGCTTGGCTCCAACTATCCCGCAACCGGAGAACACAATAAAATATGGGACAAAGAATCGATGAACTATATTCTCGACCTCGATGTGCCGCTTGAATTTGTTACCGTACGCTACGGCGATCCGTCAGGAACCGATGCAGTAAAAGTAACCCAGGCTCAAATTTTGCACCGAATGCCCGGCTTGGGGCCTGAAATTAGTGAACCTGTAGTTGGCAGGCATGGCGGGGAGTTCACAAACTGGGGAGACTACTCCGTAAATCTTTTTGAAATGTACACAATGTATGGTGATCCGCCATCACGTGCCCTTTTCGACATGGCTGCCGTAGCCATTTTAAAAAATCCTGATTGGGCTGAACAACGAGTTATCCCCGCTCCTATTATGGATATTGAAAACGATGTATGGGTTGAGCGGCCTGAAAATCCACGCGAACTGTTGCTTTGGGAGTGGTTTGATATCTACGGAATCATGAATGATTACTTTCAGGTGATGGAGAATCCTGTACTTGTTGAAGTAGATTAACGTGAGTTTTAGATAAGGAAATAAAGTCTAAAAAGTCCCACTTCGAGAGATTGTGAAATATTGCCACGAAGGCACGGATACACTGAATATTCCGTGATTTTCCGTGTCCGTAGCAAAAAAACATGTTTTTTAACCTTTTTTATAAAAAATAGTTTTGGCCTGCTTCACTGACACAAAAAAGCCCGATTCTGTTACCAGAAACGGGCTTTGAATAAAAATGTGTGAATTTTAAAAGCTCGCGATCTTCAGCTTATTCTCTACAATAGCAAGTTCAAGCTCAGCTTCTTCGCGGTTATGCCTGATTTTTCTCAGCTTTTCCTTAAGTGCTTCACGCTGTTTCGTTGTTTCAACTTTGTCGATCTCTTCAGCGAGTTCGGCTTTTTCAGCAAGAAGTGTGCAGCGGTTATCATTAATCTCTACAAAACCACCATTTACAGCATAGTGTAATTCAGTACCATTTTTTTGTGTGATGGTAATCTCACCAAGCCCCAGGGACGAAACCAAAGGCGCGTGATTATAAAGAACCTGAAAACTGCCTACTGTACCCGGTATTTTTACACTAACCGTATCGCCTTCGAATTTGGGGCCTTCAGGTGTTAAGAGCTGTGCATAAAAAGTTTTTTCCACGAATATTCTCCGTAATCAGTTTTTATGCTTCTGCGAGTAATTTTTCTCCTTTCTCCATCGCCTGTTCAATGGTACCCACAAGGTGGAACGCATTTTCAGGAAGGTCATCAAGCTCGCCGTCAAGAATCATATTGAATCCTTTGATAGTATCTTCAATCTGAACATACTCACCACTTTGGCCTGTAAACTGCTCAGCTACAAAGAACGGCTGGCTAAGGAAACGCTGTACCCGGCGTGCACGCGAAACAACCAGCTTATCTTCATCAGAAAGTTCATCCATACCAAGAATCGCGATGATATCCTGCAGGTCTTTATATTTCTGAAGAATCTCTTTCACATTCTGAGCACAACGGTAGTGTGCATCACCAAGCACCTTTGGATCGAGAATTCGTGATGTTGAATCGAGCGGATCCACAGCAGGATAAATACCAATCTGTGTAAGAGCACGGCTCAATACCGTGGTGGCGTCAAGGTGAGAGAATGTTGTAGCCGGAGCAGGGTCAGTCAAGTCATCAGCAGGCACATAAATTGCCTGAACAGATGTAATCGATCCATTTTTTGTTGATGTAATTCGCTCCTGAAGGTCACCCATCTCTGTAGCAAGAGTCGGCTGGTAACCTACCGCTGATGGCATCCTCCCAAGAAGAGCGGATACTTCAGAGCCTGCCTGTGTGAACCGGAAAATGTTATCGATAAAGAGAAGAATATCCCGGGAAACCTCATCGCGGAAGTACTCTGCAACAGTAAGGCCCGAGAGTGCAACTCGTGCACGTGCACCCGGGGGCTCGTTCATCTGGCCAAATACCAGCGTTGCCTGCGATGTTTTGAGCACATCCTCATCTACTTTTGAGAGGTCCCACTCGCCGGCTTCCATTGCGTGTTTAAATTCATCACCGTAGTTGATAACGCCCGACTCGATAAACTCACGAAGAAGGTCATTACCCTCACGGGTACGCTCACCTACACCGGCAAAAACCGACAAACCACCATGCTGCTTGGCGATGTTGTTGATAAGCTCCTGAATGAGAACCGTTTTACCTACACCGGCACCACCAAAAAGCCCAATTTTACCCCCCTTTGCATATGGGCAAAGAAGGTCGATAACTTTGATGCCCGTTTCAAGCATCTCGGTACTCGTTGCAAGCTCTTCGAAACTTGGCGCATCGCGGTGAATTGGATAGGAGCGCTCACCTTTTGGCGGCTTAATTCCATCGATTGATTCGCCTACTACATTAAAAAGACGCCCTCTGATATCTTCACCAACAGGCATCGCAATAGGTTCCCCGGTATCAACAACTTCAGTTTTCCGAACAACTCCGTCGGTAGAGTCCATGGCGATTGTTCGAACTCTGTTCTCGCCAAGGTGTTGTGCTACTTCAAGATAGAGCCTTGTTTTATCTTCTCTTTCTATATAAAGCGCATTTAAAATTTGTGGAAGTTTACCCTGTTCAAAATCAACATCGATTACGGGTCCAATTACTTGTGCTACGGTTCCTTTATTCATTCAGTCTATTTTTTATGTAGTAAATCTTGTAAGGATAGGGTTATAAACAGGTAAAAAATCAGCCTGCATTTGTTATCTAATACAGCTTTAAAAGGTAGGTACTTCTCCCTCAAAAATCAAAAGCAGAGTATGTTAAATTGAGTACGTTGGATCGGTTAATTTGCAGCGGATCCGGTTTCTTCATGAATTCTTTCAAGAAGGGTTTTCATAGAAAAAATTAGCATCCTGTTCGATTGGGTAACCATTCTATTCATCATCAAGAGAAAGGATGCCTCTCCCTTATTTATGAGTTGTGAGGAGATCATATCACCGCACATTTTTATAAAAACTTTATCCTCACTCTCAATGTAATCATGAAGCTCCTGTACGTCGTGAATCTGTCCGCCTTCCTCGGGATCCTCAAGCTTCAACTCTTTCCCTTTAACAACAATTTTTTCAAGCCTCTCTCTGATCGAGTTACTTGCTCTTTGGTGTGAGTCATCTGTTTCATTACTTAGAATGATCAGCTCATCCCGCAAATCAAAAATGTTCTTTGATGCATTCATCAGGTTCCTGCTTGCCCGGAGCATTTTATCTGTCTTTTGAAGTAGTGGCTTATCCATTTCGTGCGAAACTACTTTGGTGTAGTATTCAAATATCTCGCCGTGATACTGCACCAGATCGCCATAATTCACATGCTTTCCGTGTTTTGTTGGGTTGATTGTCTGGCTGATGAACAGCAATGAATAGCGCAATTGGCGGGAAATTTCTTTACGAAGCGCTTCAAGGCCCGCATCTGATACAGACGGTTCTGTTCGGTAAATATATTTTGCAAACGTATCCTGCTTCTCTTTGATACGGCTCTCAGCAAAACCGGCGAGGTTCCCGATGAATGGGTAAAACACCATCACTCCGATAATGTTAAAGATGGAGTGAAACAGTGCCAGGCCAAGTACAATGTTATCATCAAACCCGAAAAAATCGAGAACAAGCCATGTTAAAAGTGGCAGTACCAACAATGTGATAACAGCAGTACTAACTGTGAAAATAAGCTGGCTTAACGCTGCCTGCCTTTTTGGAACAATGCCTCCAATAGACCCGAGCAGAACGGTAACCGTTGTGCCAACATTAGCACCAATTACCATTGCCGCACCCGAGCTGAATGTTATAACCCCGCTGAATAGCATGGTCAATACGATTGCGATGGTAGCCGAACTGCTCTGCATGATAGCAGTCATAACCAACCCTACAAGTGCAAACACGATCACACCGTAATCAGCAAAAATGGAAGGGTCCAGAACTTCTGCGAGCTGATCTACGCTGTTCTTCATATAATCGAGCCCCATAAACAGAAAGCCAAAGGCAACCAAAAACTTACTGATATTTACATAGCGCGGAGATTTTGCCAACAGGATGATTCCCAGGCCGCCAATCCCAATCAGCGGCAACGAAAATGCATCGATATTAAAGCTAAAGCCGAAAACGGCCACGATCCAAGCCGTTGCTGTGGTTCCCACTTTGGCGCCCATCATCACAGCAATGGCCTGCGTGAGCGTCATAATTCCGGCACCAACAAAAGCAAGAACCATCAGCGACACAGCAGAACTGCTTTGAAGAATTGCCGTACTGAATATTCCGCTAAAGATAGCTTTCAGCTTTGTGCCGGTATATCTTCTGATGAGAGACCGAAAAGCACCCCCGCTAAGCAGCCGGATAGACTCCTCCATCATATGCATACCAAAAAGAAATATTCCCAGCCCGGCTAGGAATACCCAATATTCAAATCCGGCTACCATCAGATGCTTTTCTCAGTTTTTACAATCAAAATAACGTATGCTGTATGTTATAAAACTGTTGCAAAAAATGGAAATATAGTTCTGAGAGCTAAGATCTCATCCTGCCAATAAAAAATTATACATCGCTTAAACCCGCTCAATTTACAGCCCCATTTTATGCCGATTGCAATTAGCAAAAAGTAGCATAATGCTCTATATTTAAGACTGTTTTTCTTTTGGAAAAGCCGTTCAAAAGTGATGCAGTTTCAGCTGGATATCTAACATTTTAAATATTTGAAAACATTGGAAAAAGAAGCAACAGCAAGATCCACAAGTGTTGATTTACTACTAAAATTCGATGAGACAGGAGCCCTGAGCTTTGCAGATGCCAACGAGCTTGAGCCCAGAGAACGCGCGCAGGTCAGAGAGTATGTACAAAACATCTTACGAAGAAGAAGCTACCTCGATTTTATCATCAATGAGTTTTCGAGTATTAAGGTTGATGAGATGAAAGCCCCGCTCAAAAACATCCTCAGGCTTGGATTGTATGAGCTTCTTTTCATGGCAGGAACGCCCGATTATGCATCCATCAACGAAGCTGTAGAAATTGCAAAATACACACTGGGTTCAAAATCAGGTGATCTTGTTAATGCCATCCTTCGAAACGTACAGCGCGATATTACCAACCTTCCAAAGCCCGCTTTTGAAGACCGAACCAAACTGGTTGCTACAACTTTTTCACACCCCGAATGGATGGTAAAGCGCTGGGTTAAGCGGTTTGGCGAACGGGAAGCATTCCAGTTGATGCAGGCGAACAACCAACGCCCAAATTACTATGTGAGGGTAAATAACCTCCGCACCAAAACTGAGAATTTTGTGCTGAGAATGGAAAAGCTTGATGTTGAGTTTGAAGAGAGCGATTGGCTGCCGGGCTATTTTAAGGTAGATTCTACCGCTCCGTTTATCGAAAAAGATCTCCTCAGAAAAGGTATCTGCCTTGTTCAGGACATCGCAGCAGGGTTTGCACCAACCATTCTTGAACCATTGCCGGGCGAAACCATTTACGACCTTTGCGCAGCTCCGGGCACAAAAAGTATTGTAATGAGCGATATGATGGAGGGTGAAGGCACAATTATTGCGGTTGACATCAACCCAAACAGGCTCGAAATGCTTGCCCAAAGCGCAATGGATTATGGCGCAGAAAATATGAAGATCCGCCAGGATGATGTCCGGGAACTGAATCTTAAACTTGCCGATGGCGTACTGCTCGATGCCCCGTGCACAGGAACCGGCGTTCTGAGCAAACGAGCCGATCTCCGCTGGAAGCGTACAGAAGAGGAACTTGAAAACTCCGTAAAGCTTCAGGCAGAGCTTCTTGATGAAGCAGCCAATCACGTAAAACGCGGCGGACGCCTTGTGTACAGCACTTGCTCCATCGAACCGGAAGAGAACTGGGATCAAATTCAAAACTTCCTGAAAAAGTACGATAACTTCGAGCTGGAACCACTGGATGATTTCCTCCCGGAAGAGGTGCTTGCTGAAGGTGGCCTTGCCTATCAAACTCTTCCCCACGTTCACGGCTGCGACGGCCACTTCGGGGTACGGTTGAAGAGAGTCAAATAAATTGTGAAAAAACCGCTAAGGACGCTGAGAATCGCCAAGGGTAATCTTTGCGGAACTTAGCGTCCTTTGCGGTTAAACCTTATCCATTTATGAGTAAAGATCAAGATATACCCAAGCAGTATACCCCCGCTGAAACCGAAGAAAAATGGTACGCTTACTGGGAAGAGAATGGTTATTTCCATTCCGAACCGGATAATCGCGAATCGTTTACCGTTGTAATTCCGCCACCAAATGTTACCGGTGTGCTGCACATGGGGCACATGCTCAACAACACCATTCAGGATGTACTTGTACGCCGTGCCCGAATGCTGGGCAAAAATGCCTGCTGGGTTCCGGGAACCGATCATGCATCCATCGCAACTGAGGCGAAAGTTGTTCAAAAACTCAGAAAACGGGGCATCAAAAAGAGTGATCTTTCAAGAGAAGATTTTTTAAAACATGCATGGGACTGGACCGACGAGCATGGCGGCATCATCCTTGAGCAGTTAAAAAAACTGGGGGCATCGTGCGACTGGAAGCGAACCCGATTTACCCTTGAAGATGAACTCTACGAAACCGTAATCGACTCGTTCATTGAGCTTTATGATCGCGGGCTGATCTACCGCGGGCTGCGGATGGTTAACTGGGATCCCGCCGCGCAAACAGCTCTCAGTGATGAAGAGGTGATCCACAAAGAAGTTCAGTCGAAATTTTATCATGTGCGCTATCCCATCAAAGATTCGGATGAGCACGTAACCATCGCTACCACCCGGCCCGAAACCATCCTCGCGGATACCGCCGTTTGTGTGAACCCCGATGATGAACGTTACAAGCACCTCGTTGGCAAAACAGCCATCATCCCGATGGTGAACCGTGAAGTACCCATCATTGCGGATGAATATGTGGACCCTGAGTTTGGAACCGGCTGCCTGAAAATTACACCCGCACACGATCCCAACGATTATGAGCTGGGTATAAAACACGGGCTCGATGTGATTGACATCCTCAACCCCGACGGCACCATGGCCGAACAAGCCAAATTTTATGTGGGTGAAGATCGTTTTACTGCGCGTAAAAGAATCGCAAAAGATCTCGAGAGCTTTGGCCTGCTGGTGAAGGTTGAAGAGATGCAGAATAAAGTGGGCTACTCCGAGCGCACCGATGTGGTGATTGAACCGCGCCTTTCCCTGCAGTGGTTCCTGAAAATGGAGGAGCTGAGCAAGCCGGCTTTGGAGCATGTAATGAATGACGATGTTCAGTTCCACCCCGCGAAGTTTAAAAACAGCTACCGCAACTGGATGGAGAACATTCGCGACTGGTGCATCTCGCGCCAGCTCTGGTGGGGGCACAGAATACCGGCCTGGTATTTTGGAGATGGCGACGATGAATTTGTGATTGCCCGAACCGAAGATGAAGCCCTTTCCAAAGCAGTAGAAAAGTCAGGTAACAGCAACCTCACTTCAGCTGACATCCACCAGGATGAGGATGTGCTTGATACATGGTTTTCATCATGGTTGTGGCCGATTTCTGTTTTTGATCCGCAGTTCATCAAAACGAAAAAAGCAAACAAAGAGCTGGAATACTACTATCCCACTCAGGATCTGGTTACCGCACCCGAAATTATGTTTTTCTGGGTAGCACGTATGATAATGGCCGGCTACGCTTTTGCCGGTGAAAAGCCGTTCAGCAATGTCTATTACCACGGAATTGTACGGGATGAAAAGCGCCGAAAAATGTCGAAATCGCTTGGAAATTCTCCCGATCCGCTTGAACTGATTAAACAGTACGGGGCGGATGGCACCCGGGCAGGGATGCTATTTTCTGCACCTGCCGGCAACGATCTCCTGTTTGATGAAGCCCTTTGCGAACAGGGCCGTAATTTCTCGAATAAAATCTGGAATGCGTTCCGGTTCCTCACCATGAACATGGACGAGAACGAAAGCTACACACCAACTACAGAAATAGACCCTGAAAACCTTGCCGATAAGTGGATGCTTGGGAGAATTCAGGTTACACTGGCTGAAATGGAGGATGATTTCAGCAAATACCGGCTGAATGAAGCCCTGAAAAAGATCTACTCACTTGTTTGGGATGATTTTTGCGACTGGTATATCGAAGTGTGTAAATCAGATCAAATCGGTGAAAAGATGCCGAAAGAGAATCTTGAGCGGGCACTCGGATTTTTTGAAATTCTGATGAAAATGCTCCATCCATTCATGCCGTTTATTACGGAGGAGATCTGGCAGCGAATACGGGAGCGTTCAGAAAGTGAAGCGTTGACAATCAGCCCATGGCCGGAACTTACAAATGATAACCACTCAGGTTCGGTTGAGCTTTTTGACGTAGTTCAGTCACAAATTTCTGCCATCAGAAACATTCAGGCAGAGATGAACCTTGCACCAAAAACGCCGTTGAATATCACCATCAAACCCAAAAACAGTGAGCTTGCCAATCAGCTTGATGGTTCTGCCTGGATCTACAACAGGCTGCTTCCGGTGGATTCTCTCACATTCAATATTGATGCAGAAAAACCGAAAGCATCGGCTGCGGCAGTGGTTGACGGATCAGAAATTTTCATTCCGCTTGAAGGGCTGATTGACCTTGATGTTGAACGGGAACGCATCCAAAAAGAGATTGGCCGGTTGCAGGGTTTCATGAAGGGAATTGACGCCAAACTATCCAACAAAGGTTTTGTGGATAATGCGCCGGCAGCCGTCGTGGAAAAAGAGCGGCAGAAAAAAGCCGATGCCGAATCCAACCTTGGCAAATTAAAAGCCCAGCTGACAGAGCTTGACGGTTAGAAATTGACTGATGTGTAATTGATAAAATTGTGAATGCCTGATTATTGCCAAGGAAACACTGACAATCACGTAAAATTCAGTGTATTTCCGTGCCTCAGTGGCAATATTTCACGGCCACCAAAAGGGGGACTTGCAAAGCTTACTTTGTTATATCAAGCTCACGTTCATCAGTGAAGATAGGCCAGCGCCCGCTTTGGGGCTGGTTGGTATTTGAGCTTCTTTTAGTCATCGCGCTCTGCACGATGTTATTGCCGGTGCTCCGTTGGAGCTGATCTTATGAACATAACGTATAAAATGCGACTCAAAAATAGTCCGTTCGCAAATCTTGATTCCAATACCAGCCGGCACAACAAATATGGCCATCCTGCCCCACCGGGGTAATGTCACCAACATAGTGCGTAGCGCTATGTCAGAAAGAAGTCAGAACAAGTGAGCCCTGAAAGGGCGCCTTCAACCGCAACCTTATTTAATGAACAGCGTAGGAAAAACAGTTCCACCAAAACGAAAAAAAAGGTACGTTCATGAAACAGTTCAAACAATTTTTTGCCCCATCAATTTCATCCATATTCTGTGCCATAGTACTTGTTCTTGCAACCTCCTCCGTTTCTGTTGCACAGCAGTCAATCAAGATCAATGACAAAGATATGAATGCCGATATTGTGCCCCGGATCTCCCCCGCTGATGCAGATATCGCAATTACAAGCCGCGAAGGTTATGTGAATCTTTTAATACATGATGACATGCTTATCATCCAGTTTTCTGATAAAAAACTCGATGAAATAGCCAATGAAATTCAAAATGAAGTTTCTGACGAAAATCAGGAGCATTTTATAGCTGTATTAAAATCAATGATTAGCGGCGGCGTACGGACATTACTCGATCGGGGGCTGGCTATCCCACTGTACGAGATAAGTGAAGTTTCATACACAAACGGAAAGCTTATCATCCTGAACCAAACCGGTAATGACATTTTCAAAGATGTTGAGATTGATGACAAACCCCTCATGGAGCAATTTTCAAGGAGAGATGCACGCAGGTTTGTTACCGAGGTTGAACGGCGTATAATTTAGTGTATAATAAAACCGGTTTGAATTCACCTTAATTTTTTTAAGGCAAACTTTTGAACGGCTTTGAGAATAGTTTCGAGGGATTCCGCCAGAAGATTTTCATCTATAATCAACGGCGGGGCTATCCGAATGAGTGAGTTGGAGTGGAGAGTCCACCCAAGAATGATTCCTTTTTCGAAACACTCTTTCACAACGTTTTGGGTTAGTTCTGCATCTCTTAACTGAAGCCCAAGCATCGAGCCGCGCCCCCGTACTTCGGTGATTCCATCTCCTTTTAATATCGCCCTGGCAGCAGATTCAATTCTGGCTGCCTTATTTGCAAAATCTTCTCTCAGCAACACCTTCAAATTGGCATCTGCCGCTGCACAACATACCGGGTGGCCGCCAAATGTAGTTACATGATTGAGCGGCGGATCATGCTTAAACGCCTCAAAAATTTCAGATGACGAAACGAACGCTCCCATCGGCATACCCCCTCCCATCGCTTTCGCAAGGCAGATGATATCTGGCACAACACCGTAATGTTCAAAAGCAAAAAGTGAACCCGTTCTGAAAAACCCGGCCTGGATCTCATCAAATATCAGCAGTGTACCAGTTTCATTACATCGTTTTCGCACCTCTTTCAGCCATTCTTCATCAGCAGGGATTACACCCCCTTCGCCCTGTATCGGTTCAAGTATTACGGCTGCCGTTTCGCTGTCAATCAGCTCAAGACCATCAAACCTGTTGAAATGGATAAAATGCACATTGGGGAGCAGCGGCTCGTAAGGATCACGATAGATATTGCGGCCGGTAACACTCAGCGAGCCGTGTGTGTCCCCGTGATAGCTGTTATGAAACGCCACCAGTTTACTCCTCCCGGTAGCTTTCTTGGCCAGTTTGAGCGCGCCCTCAATCGCCTCTGTTCCGCTATTCACAAAATAGACACGGCCGAGCGAATCCGGCAGGCTGCTGCACAACCGTTCAGCGAAACGGCTTTGCGGTTCCTGAATAAACTCGCCGTAAACCATTACATGCAAGTGCTTATCCAACTGCGCCTTTATGGCTGCAATAACTTCAGGATGGCGATGGCCAAGGCTGCTAACCGCGATGCCTGATATTAGATCGGTGAATCGCTTGCCATCTTTTGTATAAAGAAAACAGCCTTCCGCCTTCTCAATCTCAAGGCCCATCGGCTCGTCGCTGGTCTGGGCAATGTGCCGGTAAAAAGAGGTGATATTTGAGTTTAAAGCCAATGAATCAGCAGGGTTTATGTAGGTTCTGTTTTTTTGTTCGAGAGACTTTTAAAGAAATAAGTCCTCTAAAATAGACTGTGGATTATTGCCACAGAGGCACGGAATAACACAGTATGTTCCGTGTTTTTCCGTGATTCCGTGACAATAAAGCATATTTTTTAGAACTACTGTTAACTATTCTCCCACTGTTCAATCAACGGAAGAAACTCATTCTGGATTGAGAGCGTGCGGTCATCGGCGTACCACTTGTGCAGGCGCTCGGCGAGTATCTGGAATGAAATCTCTTCATCAGACCGCAGTTCATCATACAATTTCTGCGCCTCATCCGGACGCGGGCCCCATGTCCCCAGAACATCAAGTGTACGTGCATCGAGGGCAACGAGTTTGGGTATCGACCGGCTCCTGCCGTTTGTGAGAAATTGATCCATAATCTCAAGATTTTCATCACGAAGGATAAACCGAACCTGAATATTTTTCGATTCATCTCCCATCTTCTGGATAACAGGTACCGACTGGGCAGCATCACCGCACCACGCTTCCGTAATCACCAGCCATATCATCTGCCGGTTCACACTATAGAGCGCATCCGTTAATTCAGGATTCAATTTATTTCTTTTGTCGATTCTATTCATCCGGTGCACATTCATTTTTGTGTAGTGCAACATCGCTTCAGAGTGGTTTTCACCGGTGGTTTTTCCGCTCTCCAGAAGGGAATCAATCATCTCTCTGTATTCAGAGTAGGTGCAGGCATTTTCAATATCCTGCCGAGTAATACAATGTGTTTTTACTTCTGTCATAATCTTTTAAATCTTAAAAATAACCTCTTAAAAATGTGTCTCCAATCCAATCATACCGAACGGCGTTGGCTGCAATCAAAAAGAGAACAAACGCGAGTGATGCCATAAATTTTATTTTCATCACAACGGGATACTCTTCAATGATTCCTTCCAAGCCCGACACAAAACCATTTAACATAGCAAACGATAGTAAAGCGGTGATGAAGAGTGCTATTGCCGGAATCGGATACATAACGAAAAACCCTATTGTGAGTAAAATCAATCCTGCAAGATAGCTGTATCGGAAGAAACGTTTCACTCCGGCCAGCCCAACTTTTTTAGTGAATGTGATATCCCCACGCCGGGTATCCTCCTCAAGCTGATAGATCTGTGAAATCGGGTAGAGGCTGAGCAGTATCAACGCCGCACCAATTGACGCGAACAACAGCTCTGCGGTAAAGATACCTCCTGCTGCCCAGTAGCCAAGCAGCACAGAATTTGTGCCGGTGCTTACCGCGATGGCGGTCATACTGGCAACAGGCCTGCCCTTCCAGCGGGCGTGCGGGGTTGAATAGAGCCAGAAAAAAAGCAGGCTCACCCCGAAAATCAGAAAGTAGATGAAACTTATTGTGAATGCCCAGGCCCATCCTGCAAACATAAAAAGAAGGGAGAGTTTATGCATCCACGGCTGCATTTTCGGGGGATTTTTCAATCCGCCTATAGGCCCCTCATCTTTATCCCAAAACGAGTTGTAGGCTGTTGCACCGCCAAACAGCAAAACGTGCACATTCAGAAATTGCAGCCAGAATTGGGTTGTATTCATCTCATCAGCCATCAACCCGCCCAGCAGATATCCTCCTGAAAGGATAAAAAACTGATAGTGCAGCCGCAGATGGAGTATGAAATTTTTTATCTGGTTAAGCATGGGTTATTAAGGTGATTTTTTAAAAAAGAACGTCAGTTCGAGCCTGTCTCGTCGGCAGACAGGCGCAGCTGAGGCAAGCGCAGCGCGCCGAAACGAAGACGAGAACCCGTCTTTATGCATCATTTTGCCTTGAACGTAATAATTAGCGAAATAAACCAAACGTCTCATCGAGCGCAGTCCCGACGTTTCTCAGGAGGGACGAAGACGAGATGCTTTTTTATTTAAAATCGATGCCTTAACAAAAACATCTCGTCTTCATTCGTCGCTCCCGGCAAACTGCGCCGGGCTCCTCATTGCGCTCGATGTGACGGTCGTGTATTAAACCTGTCTAACGACGAGGCAGGCTCGATGTGACGGTTGTTGTTAAACCTATCACAAACTCCCGTCAATGTACTAACATTTCAAAAAAACACCATGCCTCAGCACTAATCTGCTCGACATAGTTTTACTTACAAACTCTTTATTCAACAACTCTCACCGTTACGCCGGGCGGGTAGGCGTAATCATTCCAGAGTGAGTTGAGCAGTTCAGGGTTGGGCTCGCCGTCGTAGGTGATGTAGCGATAGCTTGCTCTGTAGGGCGATCCGGGTTCGATCACCATCGGGCCGAGCTGCTGTGGTGCATAGTTGAAAAATGGTTCGCTCGGATGGATCCGAACCGTTTGTGGAAACCTGAAATTTGTCGGGTGGCCCATGATGGCAATTCCTGCGAGGCTGCCTTCACTGTAGCCGCCGATGTGAGTCCACCGTGTTCGCGTGCCGTGCCCGTCTCTGCCGAGGCCTTCAGCTGTGAGGAACGAGTGCTTTTCGGGGTCATCCCAGTCGGCATGGCCACGAAAACCAACGCCGCCGTAGCGATATTCGGGCAGATGTAGCGGCTTGCCGCTGTTTACACTCTGGGTTACTTCGAGGTCAAAAATGTGGAACCCGTGAGCGGATTGGTACACCCGCACATTCCACTTTTCGTTCAGTGCAATTTCAGGTGCATCCGGTGCGGAGAGGTCCTTGAAGATGTGATGTGATGTAAATCCGGCAAACACTGCACCCTGCTCAGTTTCTAATGATGACTCTTCAACATCCACGCGGCCGCTGTTGTTGTGGATGTTCCAAAAATCAGGTGTGCGGCCTTCGAACTGAGTATTTGTCCATGCTGACCAGATGCCGGCGTGATGCGGATGAAGATCCACATTGAGGTGATTTGTGAGCACTGTTCCTGCGGGAGAAAATACCGGATGGATATAACCGCCCCGCTGATACCGATTATCCAGCCCTTCGGGAGGATTGTTTGGCCCGTGAAAATAACTCAACACTGTCTGCTCGCCGGAGTTTATGGTGATGGTGTTTTCATCTAAAACATAATTGGCGCCCAGGCCGGCTTCATCCGATATCGGTTGATCCGCCGAAAAGACAAATTCCATCGATTCACCCGCCGCCAGATCATCAAGAATAAACCATCCGCGATTGTTGCCATCAACCTGAAGTGTGGTTTCGCCGCCATCCTCGCTGATCAACAGGTATTCACCTGCTTCCACTTTATCCGGCAGATAGAATGAAACAATGGAGTGAGCCCTGTCAAAAGCCCCGGCAGTTACGTCAATGGCGTAATGTTGAGCTGATGCGGTGGTGATGGATAGTGCCGTAATCAGCCATGTGAGGAGTATGGTTTTGATTGATTTCATTGTATCTGATTTATGTGATGAAACATACTTATCAATAAACAAACATAGTATAAAACCATGCTTTATTGCCACAGAAACGCAGAAAATCACGGGATATTCAGTGTATTTCCGTGCCT
>SLLL01000045.1 GCA_007134085.1 Balneolaceae bacterium | reverse complement strand
ACTACGGGTTCATACCTGAGCTGGCAGAAAAGACAATTGACGTGATCAGGCAGCATGCAATGGAAGATCAGGTGCAGATAAAATCACTCTCATACAGGGCAGTTGAGCAGGTGCGGGAATTAGCACCTGAACTTCAAACAGGGTATGTCTCAGCGGTGGCTTTGGGTGATATCAGCAGGTTGCCTGTACAGTTTCTATCCGTAAATCAGGCCAATATTAATTCAAGCCTGATAGCACGTGCAGCACAACAACAGATGGAAGTATATGCCTGGACTGTAAACAGAAGGGATGATATGATTCAGATTATTCTAAAAGGTGTGGATGGAATCATTACGGATGTCCCGGATCTTGCTCAGCAGGTAATCAGGGAAATTGAAGAAATGGCCGCCACGGAACGGCTGCTGCTTCAGTTCGGGCTGTTTGTTATTGATGATTTATAAAGACACAATTTTATTTTGAGGTTTTGGCATCCGGAGCAGTGCCGTGAAAAGAAACAGCAGTATCAAATCCGAACGAGGCAAAAAAACCACAATAACCCAGAAAGCAATGCGGGGTTTAACGCCAGTGGACGAATCGGAGGTATAGGCACACTCTGCAGAATATTTTATCCAACACCAAAAATTAAATCGTGCCTATATAAACCGGCAGAACCCCAGCTTTTTTTGAATTGGCGAATAAACGATACACTGCTTATCCTGCATTATAGTGCAACCATAACAACTACCGACAATCTGAGTGGCTAAAAAAGTAATTTTAGGCATTTCCGCGTTCTATCACGATTCAGCTGCTGCTTTGACGGTGGACGGTCAAATTATGGCTGCTGCCCAGGAGGAACGTTTCACGCGCATAAAGCACAGCCAAGAGTTTCCGGAACAAGCCATCCGGTTTTGTCTGCAGCACTCGGGTTACTCCATCGACGAGCTGGACGCGTTTGTATTTTACGATAAGCCACTGCTTAAATTTGAGCGGCTTCTTGAAACGTACTATGCCTTTGCGCCCCGCGGCCTCCGGCAATTTTTGGTATCGATGCCGGTATGGCTTAGAGAAAAGATGTTTTTAAAACGGATTCTGAGGCAGGGATTGCAGAGTATTCAACCCTACAACAAAAAGAAACTGAAGCTGCTTTTCCCCGAACATCACCTTTCTCATGCAGCCAGTGCATACTATCCCTCACCATTTTCAGATGCCGCTGTTTTGACCATCGACGGTGTTGGCGAATGGGCAACGGCGGGTATTTTTCACGGACAAGGAGCTGAAATTAAAAAACTGAGAGAATTACGTTTTCCGCACTCTGTAGGGTTGCTCTATTCCTCTTTTACCACTTTTTTGGGATTCAGGATAAACGACGGTGAATATAAGCTGATGGGCCTTGCGCCTTATGGAAATCCGGAGCCAGGTCAAACAGAGTCATTTATCAGGAAAATCAAATCAGAAATCGTCAATATTTGTGATGACGGTTCCATTCGGCTTAACCAGGCGTACTTTGAATACTCCACCGGCCTGCGGATGATCCATGTAAAGAAGTGGGAAAAGCTGTTTGGAATAAAGGCTAAGAAAAATGGCGAATCGTTTACGCAAGATGAGTGCAATCTTGCATACGCCATTCAAAAAGTTACCGAAGAGATTATTCTAAAGATGGCACAGGAGGCCAAGCGGTTAACCGGCTCTGAAAATCTGTGCCTTGCAGGCGGCGTGGCTCTCAACTGCGTAGCCAATGGCGAACTGGCCCGCTCCGGAATGTTTAAAGAAATATGGATACAACCGGCAGCTGGCGATGCGGGTGGGGCTTTAGGTGCTGCACTGGCTGCCAACTATATGTACTTTTCAGACAAACGAAAGAAGCCGGACACACCCGACTGCATGCAAGGCTCTCAATTAGGCCCCTATTACTCTGACAAAGAGTGCATCGAGGCACTTAAAAAGCACAAACTACACTATGCTGCCGAACCTGAGTTTGACACCCTTTGCGAAAAAACGGCAGAACTGCTGGAGCACGGAAAAGTTGTTGGGTGGTTCCGGGGCAGAATGGAGTACGGGCCGCGGGCACTCGGGAACCGAAGCATACTGGCTGATGCCCGTAACCCAATGATGCAAAAAAGGCTGAACATTAGCATCAAAAACAGGGAAACGTTCCGGCCATTTGCGCCATCCGTTTTGGCTGAAGATGCTGATGAGTTTTTTGAGCTGCAATCTCCCAGCCCCTACATGCTGCTGGTTGCACCCGTAAAAAAAAGCCGGCTCAGTTCCGTCCCAGATTCCTACCGGGAGATGAACATGATGGATAAACTTTATGTGCAGCGAAGCGAAATACCGGCCGTTACGCATGTTGACTTTTCTGCGAGGGTGCAAACGGTGGATAGACAAACCAACCCGGAGTATTGGTCTCTGCTTCAAAAATTTAAAGATAAAACCGGGTTTGGCTTGTTGATTAATACCAGCTTTAATGTGCGCGATGAACCTATTGTGTGTACGCCGGATGATGCCATCCGCTGCTTTTTGAATACGGAGATGGATGCACTTGTGCTGGAAAATTTTCTTTTGGTAAAAGAAGAGTGAACATGCATGGCCGCACAGATTTTATATCAAAAATTGTTAGTTTGAACAACGATGGAAACACTGACCGATATTTGGCAATTTATCCGTGAGCGAAAAAAGTTTTTGCTTGCTCCCCTGATTTTTGTGTTGCTGCTGATGGGCTTTTTGATTGTTATTGGCGGAGGCAGTTCCATTGCGCCGTTTATTTACACCCTGTTTTGATCGGTTATGAACAATAAAAACGTTAACCATACCGCCAGCCCAAAGGCAACCATCCTGGTTATTACCGTTGGTTTTTTAGTGATCTACCTCCTTTTTTCATGGGCATTTTTTCTCTATGCCGCGCTTGGTATATCATTTCTCGGGTTGTACAAACCCACGGCCAAGATTATACACAGGGGATGGATGGGCCTCGGAATGGTGCTCTCCTACATCATCCCCAACATTTTACTCACTCTCATCTTTTTCTTTATCCTTTTACCGTTAGCCCTTCTTTCCAAAATTGGCAATAAAGACCCGCTTATGCTCTCGCCCGGCCGCGGCTCCTATTGGGTTACAGCCGAAGGCAAGCCGGACAAGGAGAGCTTTGAAAAAACCTGGTAGGCTTTTGAGGTTTACATCCATTTTTTTACCACAACATTCCATATAGGAATTTGTTAGACTATAAAATAAAGTGGCTACAACAAATCCCGGATTTATGAAAACCCTGATCTCTGTCTCAGCAGCGCTCTGCGTATTGATACTGGTGGCCTGCAGCGGCCCGGAACCCGGTAAGGCGCCAACCCCCGACAACTACCTGCAAATGGTTGAAGAGTGGAAAAAGAACCGCGTGGAAACCCTGAAACAGCCCATTGGGTGGCTACGGCTTGCCGGCATGGAATGGCTTGAAGAGGGGGAGAACAGATTTGGCAGTGGTGAAGAGGTTGATATACGCTTTCCCGAAGGTGCTATGCCTGATTTTTCGGGTACGTTTGTGCTTGAAGATGGTGTAGTGACAATGAAAGTGGCCGATGGCGTGGAAATCACCCATAATGGCGAGCCTGTTACCGAGCTGGTGATGGATAGAGGTGATGATACGGCAGCAGATTATGGCAGCCTGCACTGGTTTGTTATCAGCCGGGATGATATGATGGCCATTCGTTTTTATAACAGAGAGAACCCACAGGCAGATGCATTTGAAGGATTTCCAGCCTACCCTGTTGATCCCGAATGGAGGAGGCAGGCGAGATTTCACCCCAACCCGGAAGGCACTACAACCCCAATCGTAAATGTTCTCGGCCAACAGGTAGATGCCCCTACGCCCGGTACCATCGAATTTACACTAAATGGAGAACGGCACACACTTCTGGCTCTTGAGGGCTCCGATAGAATGTTTATCATTGTGGCGGATGAAACCAACCGAACGGAAACCTATCAAGCGGGAAGGTATATTTACATCGACTACCCGGAAGAGGGAAGTGATTATACGGTGATCGATTTCAACAAACTCTACAATCCACCCTGTGCCTATAACCTGTTTACAACCTGTCAGCTGCCACCTATTGAAAATCGGTTGAATACATCCATCACAGCGGGAGAAAAACGGCCTGTAGATTGGGTTGGGCTTGATGCGGAATCGTAAGAAATGAGTATTAATTGTATCAAATATCCCGCAGCAAGCCTGT
>SLLL01000066.1 GCA_007134085.1 Balneolaceae bacterium | reverse complement strand
TTAGTAAGCTTGCCCCTATGTATTTTGCATGAGTGAAAAGCTGTGTTAAATTAAAAATTACACTCTGCATAATATTTCTTATCTTTGCATTGCTATGACAGACGGTATCCCATATAAGCTGAGTAGCATAATTGAATAGTGCCTTGGCAATGTTAAAAAGAGTAATTAATTACAGAGATATATGGAAGTTCTTTGTTGAAGTTTCAACATGGACTTCAATTACATTTATTGCATTTCTTCTTAGGTTAGACGGAGATTTATCCGGTTACGGAAGTGTCATTCTTGAAACCACTTTATATCTATTTTTACTTAAATCATTTTCGATTTACTGGTTTGGAACATTTCATCAGTCTTGGAGAAATACAGGTTTTAGAGATCTTTTCTCTCTTGTAAAATCTGTTTCATTAGTTTCAGGAATCTTTTTGTTTGCTACAATTTTTACAAGAGATAGCTTCGGAATCCCTTTATCCATACCATTCATTGAATTTTTCCTCTCACTTTTCATACTTGCAGGTATTAGAGTTGGTACACGATTTGTACTTGTATACTGGAAGCCAAGAAAAATTAAATTAACTGAATCTCATCGTATACTTATTGCCGGAGCAGGAGAAAGTGGAAATATGGCTGTTCGTGAAATGCTAAGGCACCCTGAGGCAGGAATGCAGCCAGTTGCTTTTTTAGATGATGACAAGTCGAAGCATGGCCAGAAATTTCTTGGAGTACCGGTTGTTGGTAAAATAAGTGATGTTGAAGAAGCCGCTTCTAGGCTTAAGATAGATGAAATATTAATTGCTATGCCATCCGAATCGGGCAAAGTGATTCGTAGAGTTGTGGAATATGCTCGTAAGACTGGGGCAAAATATAGAATTATTCCAAGTATTTATGATCTGATCAGTGGTAAGGTAACTATCAACCAGATTCGGAAAGTTGATGTGGAAGATCTGCTTAGAAGGAAGCCAGTTCAGCTTGACACTACTCAGATCGCGTCCTATATAGAAGGAAAAACCATTCTTGTAACAGGTGCCGGAGGCTCAATAGGCTCTGAAATAGTAAGACAGGTTTCAAGATTTAATCCTTTAAAAGTTATTCTATTTGGAAGAGGTGAAAACAGTATTCATGATCTGGTAAATGAAATTGAGTACCATTTTAGTGATCTCAAGTATTCTGTAAAAATTGGCGATATACGTGATCATGCAACCGTCGAGCGGTTGATGATAGATTTTAAACCTGATGTTGTATTTCATGCAGCTGCACATAAACATGTGCCGCTGATGGAATTAAACCCAGACCAGGCGGTTTTAAATAATGTTCAGGGAACTAGAAATCTTGTAAACCTATCTGTAAAATATGGAGTAAGCCACTTTGTAAATATTTCAACGGATAAAGCAGTAAATCCAACTTCGGTAATGGGGGTTACTAAGCGTATATCTGAGCAGATTGTGCAATGGGGCGCATCACAGGCAAAAAATGATGAAGTTTTTGTGTCTGTTCGATTTGGGAATGTACTCGGCAGCAGAGGGAGTGTAATTCCAAAATTCAAGGAGCAGATTAAACGGGGTGGGCCTGTTTCCATTACACATCCTGATATGATTCGTTATTTTATGACAATACCTGAAGCATCTCAACTTGTTTTACAGGCTGGAGCGCTGGACTTAAACGGATCTGTTTATGTTCTTGATATGGGAGATCCAGTTAACATCGAAAAAATGGCTAGGGATTTAATATCTCTTTCTGGTTTAGAACCTGATAAAGATATAAGAATTGAATATACAGGAATGAGGCCCGGAGAGAAACTATTTGAAGAATTGTTGACCGTTGAAGAAGGAACCGCAATGACCCAACACGAGAAAATATACACAGCGAAAAGTGTAGATTTTATTGAAGACCTTACAGAACAGCTTGATCATCTTATTGAGGTTTCAAAAACCGGCAGTGTTGATGAGATTAAAATGTCACTAAAACAAGTTGTGCCTTCTTATCAGTATAAGCCAAAGGTTGCGATTAACTATTAACCAACCAAGAATTTGCTCTTTTTTGGTTTTTTCAATTTAGGATCTGAAAAAAGGATATACAGGCTACTCAAGGCAATATATTTTTTTGAATAACATTTCTATATTAATACATATTTATTAAAATCTTTCACTAAGTCAATAAAGTTGAGCGAAGACGCCTCTAACATACCGGAGAAAACAAACGATGGCAAACAGCTGCAAAAAAGAGAGATAATAGAAGAGTACCGTTTAGTTTCTATAGATGATTATACCCATAAGGATGATGAAAAAATCATCGACATAATTTGGGTTTTGAAAGATCTCTGGTTGAATAAAAAAATAATCATCGCATGTACATTAATTATTTTTCTGTTGGGGCTAATTTATTATGCCGGTAGTGAAAGGATTTATTACTCAGAAGCTAAGCTGATGCCTGAAACAACTTCAACGGCTTCACAATTGGGGCAGGTTTTTCAGCAGGCAGAAAATATTTTTGGTTTGCAACGCCGTGTGGAAGATGAAGATATACGCGTTTCCATGTATCCCTACATCGTAGAAAGTTTGCCATTCCAGTTGGAATTGATGCAGCATGAAGTCTATTTTAGTGATTTAGGCAGGCGGGTAACAATTTTTGAATATTTCACTGAGTATTATCAGCCAAGCTTCATAGACAGAACAGCTGAAGTATTATGGAATTATACCATTGGTTTACCAGTAACAATATGGCGTGCAGCAACTTCCCGCCGATCTATGTCAGATGAAATGGGTGAGATTGCCGGAATTGATTTTTCTCAGTTTTCGGATTTTAGTGAACCCAGAGTTTTGGACAATCAAATACGCCGGGTAGCTAATCAGATGAGTGATTACATTACCATCAACAGAGAACCTCAATCAGGTTTTGTAAGTGTTGGCGTATCCCTTCCTGATGCACACGCATCAACAGAGATTGTTATTTTAGTGAAAAACCTGCTTCAGGAGTACGTAATCGATTATAGAACTGAGAAAGCTATTAATAACCTTGAGTTTATAAGAGAACGCTATGAGGATGCTAAAATGGTATTTCAGCAAAGGCAAGATTCACTTGCTGTCTTTCAGGATAGAAATATAAACCCCGCAAGACAATCACTTCTTGTACAGGAACAGCGCTTACAGACAGATTTCGATATGGCATTTAGTTTATATAGTACGCTTGCGAGACGGCTTCAGGAAGCAGAAATTCAGGTTCAGGAAGAAACACCGGTATTTCGGGTTCACGAACCGGCTACTATACCCGGCAGGCATTCACAGCCAAATGCCATTCGCATTTTGGGAGGGTCTATATTTGTGGGATTGTTTTTAGGAGTTGCTGCAATCTATATCAGGAGAGGCTTCAGAAGCTTTCTGTACGAATTTCACAATAAAGAACCCAAAATACATCAGGGCTGATATTGAAAGTTTTTGAGAGCATTTCTTATTACCTGAGCGTTTACAAAAAATTTATTGGTAAACGACTATATATTGTATTTGGGTTAACCGCAGCTGCTGCAATAACTGAGGCTTTTGGTATAACATTAATTTTACCTCTCATTGAAGCAGCTGATGCTGGTGATGGCGATCTCGACAGAAGCAGCTATGCTGTACGAATTATTTATGGAATCCTGCGTTTTATTGGCATAGAACAGTCTGTGGTTGGTATTCTTGTTTTTATAGGCCTGGTATTTATTGGGAAAGGGTTGCTTAAGTTTGTTGAAGGCGGTTATGCAAGTTATCTTCGTGCTCAACTTCTGCGCGAGATTAAAGGGCAGATGTTTAATGCCTACCGTGAGATGGACTACAGTTATTATGCTCATAATAACACCGGGCATTTCATAAATGTAATCAACGGGCAGATCAACAATTTCATCCGTTCGTTTGATACGTTTACGCGATTTTTAACGATGATAATCATCACCGTATCGTACCTCTCAATCGCTTTCCTGCTTGCATGGAATTTTGCCCTTATGGCAATTGCTGTTGGGTTTGTTCTTCTGTTTTTATTCAGGTACTTAAATAAATATGTACAGGAATTATCTCGTAAAACTGCCACAGAAGAGAGTGTTTTAAATAAGTTTCTCGTACAAACTATCCAGTCATTCAAATACCTCTCATCAACCAACCAAATGCAGCATTTGAAAGGGGGGGTAATGGCAAGTATCAGTAAACTCGCAGGTTATATGTTTCGCCAAGGCGCGGCAAGTGCATTTACCCTTGCCATCAGAGAGCCCGTTTCGGTGATATTTTTATTATTTGTAATCATTATTCAGGTGGTGGTTTTCGATTCGCCCATTGCCCCGATTTTTGTGGCATTACTGCTTTTCCACCGAGGAATGCAACACATGATAGGTATTCAGGACGACTGGCAGCGTACCATGGAGAAAATTGGCTCACTGGAAATGGTTGTAAAGGAATTCGATCTCCTCGAAAAAAACAAAGAGCACACCGGTACCCGAAAAGTTGGGAAACTCTCGAAAGGGATTGAACTTAAAAATGTTCACTTTAAATATGAAGACAGTGCAGAAAAAGTTTTGAGAGATGTATCTATAGAAATACCTGTGAATAATATGGTGGCTTTCGTGGGTGAATCAGGTGCCGGTAAATCCACCCTTATCGACATGCTTACACTGCTCTTAAGGCCTCAGATTGGTGAAATCCGCATCGACGGCGTACCCGCACATGAAATAGATTTTAAATCGTGGCGGTCTCAAATTGGATATGTTTCGCAGGAAACAGTTGTTTTTGATGATACTATTGCTAACAATATCTGTTTATGGAAGGGCGATTTTGAAAATGATGATACGATCCGGCAGAATGTAGAAGAGGCGGCTAAAAGAGCATACGCACATAGTTTCATCAAAGATTTACCTGATGGATACAACACCCTTGTTGGTGATCGTGGAGTACGGCTTTCCGGTGGGCAAAGGCAGAGGCTGTTTATTGCCCGTGAGCTCTATAAAAAACCAAATCTGCTGATTCTTGATGAGGCGACAAGCTCTCTTGATACGGAATCAGAGCAGTATATTCAGAAGAGTATCGATGCTCTCAAAGGCTCGATGACTGTGGTAATAATAGCACACAGATTATCTACAATAAAAAATGCCGATCATATTTATGTGATAGAAAAAGGCAAATTGGTAGAAGGTGGCTCATACGAAGAGCTATCACTGAACAACAAAACAAGATTCTCTAAGATGGTGAGAATTCAAAGCCTCTGATTGGCTTCCTGATGCCCCAATCTTAAGATGCATAAAGTTGAAGTAGTTTAGCTATTTTAATACCTACTTGCACGCGCATTGATGGATAAATAACCACTTCATGAGCTCAGAACTTGCTATCGTAATCCCGATTTATAAAAAAGAGTTTTTAGCTGAAGCTCTTGAAAGTATAAAAGAACAAACAGATCAAAGGTTTACCGCTTACATTGGGGATGATGCAAGCCCCCACAAGTTAGATGAACTCATAAAAGGATTAGAACTTCCCCAAAACTTCAGGTATCACAGATTCGATGATAACCTTGGCCAGCATTCTCTTGTAAGCCAGTGGCAAAGATGTATAAGCCTAACAAGGGGTGAAGAATGGTTATGGCTGTTTTCTGATGATGACATTGCTGATGCAACATGCGTGGAACAGTTCTATAATTCAAAGAAGGATTCCCCCGGCTATGATGTGTACCGCTTCAACACTAATAAAATTTCGGAAGACAGCAGCCTGTTGAAAGAAAACCTCTTTCCACAAATAGTAAGCAGCGCAGATTTTTTGAATATAAAACTAAACTATTTGCAAGAGAGCTATGTGGTGGAGAGCATATTCAGCAGAGAAGCTTTTGAAAGAGTTAACGGATTTCCGGATTTGCCACTGGCTTGGGCTTCTGATGATATGTTTTGGGCAAAAATGGCATCCAAAACAGGCATTTTCACAATGGCTGGCGCCCGTGTTAGCTGGAGGTACAGTGGAAAAAATATCTCATCCAGAAAAGAAAGTGATACAGGGAAAATAAAATTAGAAGCATCGCGGCAGTTTGTTGATTGGATTTACTCAGAATCCGGCTTGTTGCCGGAGCTTGAGCCTGCCTACCTTCCGATTAAATGGTATATTCGGCAATTAAGAAACCTCAGGAGGAACCTGAGTTTTACTGATCAGCTAACTGCAGTGGCAAAAGTTTCTAAATATTCGAAGAAAAGCTGGCTCTATTTTGCTAAGCTTCTAATGAACGAAAGCAGAGTTTTAGGATGGTTAAAAAGATTCTGATTATCAGCCCGGTACCGGTTTTCCCATGGCATGCGGGCAACAGGATGCGAATAAAAAGTATATGTGATGCATTAATAAGCCGGGGATGTGAACTCGATTTTTACTACATAGGGTTCGACAAAGAGCTGTCTGAAGAGCACTATACGTTTTTCAATGGGCAAGTTTTAGATCACCTTATTGACGATACAGCTACAAATTTCATCAAAGAGCCAGTTCTAAGAATTCAGGAAATACAAAATGGGATAAAAACAAAAGCTGGTTATCTGCAAAGGCGATTTAGGTATGGGAAAGGTTCTGCAAAATTCAACAAAAGCCTGAGTGATTTCAAAAACATTAAAAAACAGAGGCTTTTAAGTGAACAAATTCAAAATAAAAATTATGATGCTGTACTTTTGAATTACACTGTTTATTCACATCTGTTTGATCTTTTTGATAACAATGTTATAAAAATCATCGACACGCATGACCGATTGTCCGACAGATACAAACTGTTTCTTGATGAAGGTGTTGAGCCGGTAATTTGGAAGAGTATCTCTTCAGTGGATGAAAAAAAATCGCTATCGAAAGCAGATGAAATTCTTGCTATCACGCAAAAAGAGGCAGAATATTTCAGAGAGCTTATCAAAACTTCAAAACCAAACATACTGACTGTAACTCATCTATCACCGTACGATGAGGTTCCTTTGGCTACTGGCAGATCGGGAAAAACAGTTCTCACAGTTGGCGGGAAAAGTGAAATCAACCTTAACGGGTTAAACTGGTTTCTTGATAAGGTTTGGAGGCATATCACAGAAAAGTTCAATGATGCTGAACTCTTAGTAGCCGGTTCATTGTGTGAACAGTCATCATCTTTTGTTTATAATGAAAATGTAACCCTACTTGGGCGGTTCGATAGCACGCAGGAAGTTTACGATAAAGCCGATCTATGTGTAAATCCCATTCAATTTGGTACGGGTTTGAAGATAAAAACCATAGAAGCACTCTCGTCTGGCAAGAAAATAATTACCACAAATGAGGGAGCCTCCGGCTTGGAACGTTTTATAGGAAAGGGGCTTTTGATGAGTGATTCGTCTGATGATTGGATTAAAGAGATAACCTCCCACTTTGAAGGGCAGATAATTGGCGCTGATTTTAAAGAGATCCTTAAAGCTGAAGTTCATCAATACAATGAAGAGGCTTTGAGAAATATCTATAAAGCGGTGCAGCTTGATACAGGAGCTGTATCGTGAAGAACAGAGCTGAAGATATTAACATATCTGTAGTAATACCTGTTTTTAACAGGGCTGATATTGTTTCCAGGGCCATTGAATCTGTACTAAATCAAACATTGCAACCATCGGAAGTTATCGTTATAGATGACGGTTCCATGGATAATACTGCAGAAATGGTGCAGCAATTCGGTGAAGCCGTAACGTATCTATATCAAACAAATGCAGGGCCATCTGTTGCAAGAAACCTGGGGATTACATCAGCAAACGGTAATTATATCGCTTTTTTAGATTCTGATGATGAGTGGATGCGCAATAAACTTGAAAAGCAGGTTGAATTAATACGCGATTTGAACGCAGACGTAGTCATAACTAATTCCGTTTATTATGATGATGCCAATACCGGCAAATCCACCTTTTCCAGGTCTCAGTTTTCAGATATTCTATCAAAAAAAAATGGGAAGTTGATAGACTGCTTTGCCATGCTTGTGGATCAAAACTTTATTCATCTATCAACGGTGCTCGCCAGAAAAAGCTCTCTTGAAAATGCGGGGCTTTTTGATGAATCGATGAAAATTGCGGAAGATACCGACCTATGGCTTCGGCTCTCAAGTAATTTTTCCTTTGGCATTATCACTGAACCGCTTGCAAAAAGAGATGATAGGCCTGATAAACTTTCAGGCAATGTTAAAAAAGAGTATATGGGCAGAATTTATCTTCTGAACAAGTTACTGAAAAGAAATGTGGGGCTGGAAAAGGCGAAGCAGAAAATAGTTTCACAAAGGAGGAGTTTCATTTCGGGTAGGTTATTAAGTTTAAATTTGCAGTCAAATGGAGTTGGCAGTGCGTTGAAAACCCTGCTTCAAACGAACATCCCGTCATTTTTTTCCAAAGAATTTTATAGGGGGTTTTACTGGAATCAGAAAGAGAGTAGAAATTTATCAGAGAAAAAGAACGATGGCTAACGCGGTAAAATCTGTACAAAACGGCAATGATCAGTTGCCTAAAGTTTCTGTGATTGTACCTTACAGAGATAATGTTAATGAGGTTGAGCAACTGGTAGATCACCTTACAAAACAAACCTACCCTTCTGAAAAAACCGAGATTATACTCATTAATAATGGATTAGATAACAATGTAAAACTTTCAGCTTTTACCTCGGAGAAGATTATCCTGCTGGATGAAAGGAATTACAGTAACAGCCCATATAGTGCACGTAACAGGGGAGTTGAAGCCGCAACCGGCGAAATTTTGGTGTTCATTGATGCCAACTCTTACCCTGCAGAAAGCTGGCTGGAGAAAGGGATTGAGTTTCTTGAATCTGAGATGGTGGATATTGCCGCTGGCGCGGTGCAATTTGATTATGGAGAAAAAGTTACCGCTGCTAAAATAACGGATGCTCTAACTTCTATCCGGGTAAAAGAGGCAGTATCGAAGCGTAATGTTGCTTATACCGCCAACCTGTTTGTGCGGAAAGAAGTATTTAATAAAACCGGTTTGTTTGAGGAGGGGGTTCGCTCAGGCGGTGATGTTCGTTGGGCTGGCAACGCTGTTAATAGTGGTTTTAAAATTGGATATGCAGAAGATGCGGTGGTTTACAAATTCGCAAGAGGCGCCAGAGAGTTATACAGAAAGAAAATAAGAACGGGTAGGGGTTATTTTTTCAGCTGGAAAGAAGAAGAGAACAGCACGATTTGGTTTTACAATTTTTTCAGGTCGCTAAAACCTCCTTCTTTTTCAGCCATTACCAAGATCAATGAAGCGAGATATCAATCAGAATTTGATTCTAAAAAACTTGGAATCTGGTTTCATTTGTATGCCACTGGGGTTATTGAACAAATAGCTTTTATGGTTCAATATTTATCATACGTTTTGGGCAGCCAGAGAGATATTGACAGAAGAGAGAAAATGAAACAGGAGCATGGAGAAAAAAAAGCTACTGAATAAGAGTCATTTTCCGTGTAAGAACTGTGCCGTTATTTCTAAGCCTATAAATGTAAACTCCTGATGATAACCCCGAACCATCAAAAGGTACCACAAAGCTTCCTGCCGGCATTTGTCCGTTAACAAGTGTTTGAACATGCCTTCCGGTCATATCGTAGACAGACAGTTTCGTTTCGCCCGATTGTTCAAGTGAATAGTAAATTATTGTTTGGTTGTTAAAAGGGTTGGGATAATTTTGGTCAAGAAACAGAAAGTTTTCTACGTTAAGTGCAGGGAATTCCTCCTCAAGCACTTCTTTGTATCTCATAATTGCCTCAAGATAGTAATAGTCGGCGTAGGAGGTACCAACATTCCCAAAACCTCTGTGCAGTGTGGATTTCTTTAAAATAGAGCTTAGAGATGATTGATGTGTTGAGTAATCTGAACTGCTTAATGAAAGCAAAATTTCAACTGCAGTATTAAAATAAAGTGAGTTAAACGTGTGTTGGTAGAGTTCTAAGAACCCGGAAGCGGCAATGGCTGCAGCAGAAGCATCTTTGGTTTGGACGGATCTGTAGGGTTCAAAAAAATCGTAATAGGGTACAAAATCGCTCGGCAATCTCTCAATAAAGTACTGTGAAGCAGCTTCTGCAGCTTCAAGAAACTTTTTCTCTCCAGTAAAACGATAGATCATCGTAAAGCCGTAAATAGCCCAGGCCTGGCCCCGAGTCCAGACTGAAGTTGGCCCGGCTCCCTGAGTGGTAAATTTGCGATATACATCGCCATTATTGTCAAAATCTACAACATGATAGGTGCTGCCGTCTTCCCTCATATGGTGCTTTAGCGAGGTTTCCGCATGGGTTTTTGCAATGTTGTAGAGGGAACGGTTACCACTATTTTCGGCTACCCAGAACAGTAGCTCAAGGTTCATGAGGTTGTCAATAATAACCGGATAGTTTCCGGTCCAGTCCCACGACTTTATGGCTCCAATTGCGGGATCAAAGCGCTTAGAAAGAGTATTTGCTGCCTTTAAAATTGTGCGGTAGTAAGAACGTTTATTTAGTGTTTTGTATCCATTCCCGAAGCTATTGAATATCCGAAACCCTGTATCATGATCAAAAGTGGCCATTGTCATTGGTTCGAGATCTTCCGTCCACGTTTTTGCCAGCTCTTTCCAGGAATCCTCTCCTGTTAATCGGTACATATACCACAGCGAACCGGCAAAAAAACCACTCGTCCATTCATTTCTGCTCAGATAATCAACATCCCACTCACCGGTTTCGGGATTTGTATGCCCGGGATGCTTAGCAGGATTGTAATTTATTTCGTCGAGTGTTTGTAGTAGTTTATTTTGAGCGTGATTCAGTGCCTGTTGAATATTTTGCGATTCAAATGTTTGAGAACTGCGCTGTTGTGCATCTACGTTGTTAAATTTGAACAGAGAGATAATAAAACCAGCCATTAAAATGGCTAAAAATCTGAACGTGTTATCTCCTGTACAAAGTTTACTAATCATGGTGTAACAGCATTATTAAGTAGCTCTATAGAAGGGTAGACAAGTGTTATGGCAGAATTTCTGCAGCCCCGGCTAAGCAATTGATTCGCAGCATTTTCATAATGTTGAGAGTTGAATGCTAAAGCTGCCGGCCTCATAAGTTCAAGATACCTGCAATCATCAAATCCAGGCTCGGTAACAAATGTACCCGTTTGTTGGTTGCCTGTTATAAAATCTGCAATCATATCAAGTGCTGGTTTGAGTCCCCCTTTATCAGCTGTATCCAGTATTTGCCAGTCTCGGTCGGCTGCTGTTCTGTTTCTTCTCAAATGAATTATGTTCATATATCCCCTGAGATTAAAATAAACATAATGCTGCGGCCTGCCACGGGTTACTTCGTTAGGTTGGTTGCCGGAGGCATCGAAATGGGTATTAATACGTTCGCTGACAGGAGGAATGTAAAACCCGGAATTGAGTTTGTCTTCCTGCTCAGAGAGCATAAAGTAGATTGCACGTTGTACATCGAGCCAGGTTGAAACATTTGTAGTACTGTAGGCATCGGCATTATAATTTCTGATTATCCATCGCGAAAATTGATAGAACCATTCTTTTAGCTGTATGTGGCTTTGACCCGACCAACTTCCATCATCATAAATTATAGAAGCTGCGTCTATAACCTGAATAAAATCATTTGCATCAATAATTCCAGGAGAACCACCCCCACCTGTATCGGGAACACCCAAACGGATTTGCGCAAAATTCATATTGGGATTCATTCTGGTGTTTGGATCAAAGAACCATTTCCTCAAAATATCCGCAGCTTTTTCAGCATAATCTTCGTTTCCAGAGATATAATATGCAAGTGCAAGTGTGAAGACGCCGGATGACATTTCGGCAAGCTTTGGCCGGTCAAACTGTTCAACTTGGGGGTTGGTAACACCATCAATATATATCGTTTGTGCACCTGAAGAGTCAGGATGCCAGTATCTTGAAATGCTCACATAATCATTGATAGAACCACCTTGAGGAACTTCAGGCTTTTCAGTTACATATCGAAAGTTGTGGGCTAAGAATCGATCTGCTCCTTCTATCAAAAGTTTATACTCCTCCCGAATAATGGGATCGGACTCAAGATTCTCCTTAATTATATCAAGATAATTAGTATTAATGATATAAGGCCCAGTGTTCGATGAGCTGAAATCAGGTATGTCTTCTGATTGTACACAGGATGAAATACATACAAACCCTACTAACAGTAGAGCGAACAAATTATTGTTATATGGAAGTTTAGAAGCCAGGTAGTTTTTTCGTTTTTTTTTAAATAACGGCCAGGGAATAATAAATGCTTAACATTGAAATATATCAAGCAGTATCAAAAAATCATATCACTATCCGTACTTAAAAAAAAATACGCCCAATACAGGTTTTTGATAATTTAACTATCATTGGTGAAATTTGACATACATTAAACCAGAATGAAATCAATATAATTTCTTGAAAAATTTTGTTTCTGTAATTGTACCGGTGAAAAACGCATCGGGTACTATTGATGAGTTTTTAACTGCTTTAAAAAATCAAAGCTGGCCGGGTAACCAGTTTGAAATTATTGTTGTGGATAACGGTTCTGGCGATGATACTATTACAAAAGTGGGAAAACATTCTGTAAAGCTCTTAATAGAATCAAATAAAATTGGCCCATATTCTGCCCGTAATTTGGGCATAAGCCATGCTAAAGGAAACATAATCGCTTTAATTGACGCAAACAAAATTCCTGAACACAACTGGATTGAAAAAGGAGTTCGTGCTTTGATTGAAAAAAAAGTTGATCTGGCAGCCGGTAAGATTACGTTTAATATTTCAGAAAAATCATCCCCTTCAGAAGTTTACGATGCTTTAACATACAACAACAACAAAAAACTGGTTAAAGAAGAGGGCGCCGCAACAACCGGTAATCTGTTTTTTTACCGCGATGTGTATAATCAGGTTGGTAGTTTCCCGGAAAATGTTCGCTCCGGAATGGATATATGGTGGACAAAAAAAGCTGTGAAAAATGGCTTTAAACTTATCTATATAGATGATGCTACTGTTGTGTGTAAGCCACGGCGTTTTATGGATGTTTTGAAAAAATCTTATCGGGTTGGCACATCGCACCCTCACAACCTTAGAGCGGATGGTAATAGCAGTGTATATATCTTTATGATGGCCCTCCGAACATTTGCACCACCAAAAATAAAACCATTGAAAGAGGGTATCCATCAATATGAAACAGCGGTAAACTGGGTGCCGGTTTGGTTTGTTGCGTGGCAAAGTAAGATTTTCATGGCTCTGGGTAGGTTTAATGGCCTTTTAAAGAAGGATGCTATCAAAGCCAACAGATGAAGGTAATTCGCTATATCTTTAGAAGTCTATGAAAATTGCATACATCTACTACAATTTTTATCCTGTAACCGGCGGGGCTTCGGTTCATGGATACTACCTTGCGCGAGAGCTGAGTAATCTTGGTTATCAGCTTTATAAGATAAATGGAGAAGCAGACCCTCACACCAAAAAGATAAAAAACAAGGTTTTTGGCCTGATTTGGATGTTGCGCTATTGTGATCTCTTCTATATCCGTATGGATTATTTTTCTAACTTCAGAAACCTGATTACAAAAATTGCTCTGTTTTTTAACAAGAAAATTGTTGTAGAACTGAATTCCCCATCTGACGAGCTGCATCTTTTTGGAAAAACTGAGGAGGAGATCAGAAAAGCGGATAAGAAAATGTCTGGGCTATTGAAGCGTGTAGATGCAGTAATTGTAATGAGTTCTGCTACACAAAGATACTGCCAAGAGGCTCTGGGCTTAAACAAAGTATACGTTATAGAAAATGGGGGTGAGGTTTTCGGTTCTGATGTGGCTGGTGTATCAAAATCCATTCAAAACAGGCTTGCAGAAATTCGAAAGAACTCTGATGTAGTTGTGATTTGGCCAGGTTCTCTAAACTCGATGCAGCATGTTGATATGATTCGGGAAGTGTCTAAGAAAGCGGGAGATAGAATATCATTTCTCATAGTTACCGGTGATGAATTCACCGGGCTTCAGCAGAAATTTGGTGACAATGTGCATGTGATACAAGATACAAGCAGGGCAAATGTAGAGTATATGATAGTTAACTCTGATGCCGGCCTTGCTCTATATGGAGATTATAGTTGGTGCCGATGGGGCTTTTACAACAGCTCATTGAAAGTATTTGAATTTCTGAATAATGGCCTCGAAACAATTTGCAATAAGGAGGGTTCAGCAGTTCAACAAGCTTATAAAAACTTTCATCACATCAGAAATTCAGATGAAATCGTTACCTTCCTCGAAGGAATTCGCACCGGCAGGAATACAATTTCCACGCCGAATAGGACATGGAAAGATGTGGCTTTAGAGACGTCTGAAATTTTGAAAGAAGTAATTCGATAACCATTTGACAAACCAAACATTTCATAAACTAAGAGTACTGGTTTTTATACTCCCGTTTTTCTTGTACGAGCAGTGGTTGCTCGCTATAATGATGACGGTTGCTGCCATCATTATCATCTACTACGAAAAGATGATGAGATATTTTATGCAACTCGATTGGAAGGAGTATCTGTTCTTTCTTTATATGTTCCACATGCTGTTTGGGGAGAGGCAGTTTGCTTACATAGGAATCGAACCACTGTTTGTTACTGAATTAGTTCTTGGTGTATTGATTTTTGCCTACGCACGGGATCTCCTGCAGGTAAGGCGTATTTTATTTATTTATTACTTGATCGTTTTAATTGGCGTTGGTTTTAGCTTCGTTTACTTTTTCCAGTTTAAGCTGGATGCCGTTCGCGATTCGTTTATGTTGCTTTATGCCCTCTGGGTTCCCGTAGTTTATCACGTTTTTCGTGGTAAACATCATTACGATCTGTTTTTTGCACTTCTCAAAATTTTCATTGTACTCAAAGCCATTGCGTATTGCTACGAAGCTGTGATGATTTTGCTCGGAAACAGAACCATTACATTTGAAGGCTTCCGTTTTGGTGTGGGTTACATTATGCCATCAATGATTGTGTTGTCGATCTTTTTGCCCTTCCGGCATATTGGCTGGAAATATAAATTGGTAGCCCTGCTAATGGTTCCGGCAGTTTTTACCGTATTTCATCGATCCATCTTCCTGGGGCTTATTCTCGGTGTGTTGGTGATATTTATCATTGGAGGGCATACATCACGCAAAAATATTATGCTTTATGGAGCGTCGAGCCTTACGGTTTTGATTGGTTTTTTAATCTACTACAACACCGTGGTTGATGTAGATATTTTTAGGGTTCTTGAGGCAAAATCATCTCTTGATGAGGGAAACATTAACTATCGCGTTCTCTCATGGCAGCATGTGCTTGATAAGTTCTACGAGCACTTTTTGAT
>SLLL01000017.1 GCA_007134085.1 Balneolaceae bacterium | reverse complement strand
TCAAGAAGCTAACAGATATTGGTGATTTTGTGGGAATCAAAGGGTTCATCTTCAAAACCCGCACCGGTGAGACCACCATCCATGCCGAAGAGTTTACATTTCTTGGGAAGACGGTTCGTCCACTGCCTACACCCAAAGAGGTAGAAAATGAAGCTGGCGAAATTGTTCGCTACGATGCCTTCTCCGACAAAGAGCTGCGTTATCGCCAGCGCTATGTGGATCTGGTTGTAAATCCGCACGTGCGAGATGCATTCATCAAGCGAACAAAGATGGTACAAACCATGCGGGAGTTTATGAATGAACGCGGCTATCTTGAAGTTGAAACTCCGATTCTACAGCCAATTTATGGCGGTGCAACAGCCCGCCCGTTCAAAACTCATCACAATGCCCTCGATATGCCCCTATATCTGCGTATCGCAAACGAGCTTTATCTAAAACGTTTGATTGTTGGCGGATTTGACGGTGTGTATGAGTTCTCTAAAGATTTCAGGAATGAGGGCCTCTCCCGTTTCCACAATCCGGAATTTACCCAGGTAGAGCTTTATGTGGCTTATAAAGATTACAACTGGATGATGGACTTTATGGAGGAGATGATTGAGCAGGTGGCCATTACGCTTCACGGTTCAACTGTTGTAAAAGTGGGTGAACATGAGATCGATTTCAAACGGCCGTGGCCGAGAATCCCCATGTTCGAGGCAATTGAAAAAGAGACGGGGCACAACCTTTACGGAAAGAGTGAGAACGAGATCGCTAATATCGCAAAATCACTCGGTATTCACATCGAAAAAGGTATGGGCAAAGGCAAACTCATCGATGAGATTTTTGGTGAATTCGTGGAATCGAAGCTGATACAGCCTGTTTTCATTACTGATTACCCGATTGAGATGAGTCCACTTGCCAAAAAGCACAGCAGCAAAGAAGGGCTTGTAGAACGATTCGAAGCCATCTGCAACGGCAAGGAGATTGCCAACGCGTTTTCAGAGTTAAATGATCCTGTTGACCAGCGCAGACGTTTTGAAGATCAGGCACGTTTACGCAGCGAAGGCGATGATGAGGCGATGGCCATCGATGAAGATTTTCTCAAAGCCATTGAGTACGGAATGCCGCCTACGGCAGGTATTGGTATTGGTATCGACCGCTTGGCGATGATCATGACCAATTCCGAATCCATACGTGATGTACTCTTTTTTCCTTTGATGAGGCCTGAGTAGCCAACCCGCAACTCGTAACAAGAAAATGAAATTTACCTGGTACATTGCCGGCAAGTACTTTAGGGGGAACAAGCGAGATTCTCGGTTTCTTTCTTTTATCAAATTTATGGCCATTGCCGGGGTTGCCATCGGTTCTGCCGGCTTGCTCATAGCCCTTTCAATTGTTCATGGTTTCAAATCCACCATCAACGAGAAAATTGTTGGGTTTGCCCCGCATGTTACCATTACCTCTTACACTGGCGAGCCGCTGTTCAGGGCTGATACCCTTCAGGCGCATGTTGCTGCCATTCCGGGAGTAGCTGAATCGCAACCCGTAATCATCGGACAGGTGATGGTACAGTCAACACGCGATGTGAGCGGCACAATTATAAAAGGAGTACCGGAAACCGGCGACGTAACAAATCTGCGGGCATACATCATATCAGGAGAGTACAATCTCAGCGTGCAGGAGAACGGCCTGCCTGGCATCATTTTGGGCAGTGCACTTGCGCGGACTATAGGTGCTGATGTTGGCAACAGAATTACAACCTACGCCATTGATGGGCTTCCCTCCCCCTTCAACTCGCCCGAAATTCAGCAGTTCACCCTCACCGGGATATACCAAACCGGTATTGCCCGCTTCGATGATAATTTTGCCCTGGCTGATATTCAGTTCGTAAATAATCTCTTCAATTTAAATCCAAGGCATGCCAGTATTCTTGAGATCAATGTTGAAAACCCTAATGAGATTGAAGCTGTATATGCCGAAATAAGAAACAGAACTGGCTTTCCCTACATTACCGAAAGTATCTACCAGCGCTACAGAAATATCTTCGCCTGGATCGATTTGCAGGAAGAGACCATTCCTCTTGTTATCGGTGTGATGATTATCGTAGCGGCATTTAACCTGATTGGAACCGTGTTGATGATGGTTCTGGAACGGATTAAAGATATCGGCATCCTGAAGACGATCGGTGCAAAAAGTAAGGCAATTCGCCAGATATTTCTTCTTGAGGGGCTTTTTGTAGCGATCTCAGGGCTAATTATAGGGATTGGCATTTCGCTGCTTTTTTACTGGCTTCAGATTACCTTTCAGATAATTCCTCTCTCTGAGGAGAACTACTACATGAGCACAGCCCCGGTTGAACCGCAGTTTTTCGATTTTGTGATTGTAGCAGCAATTACCATTTTGCTCTGTACCCTCGCATCGTGGCTGCCCGCCCGTGTAGCCGCCAAAACCGATCCGGTTAAGGTTTTAACGTTTGGGAAGTAGCATTTGTTAAAACCCTGCTCATAGGTTGAACAATAAAACCCAAAGCTCACAAGGGTATCTTTTCCTTGCCATCTAAATTCCCGATACCATATGATATCTACGTAGACCGGATATTTATCCTGAAATTGAACCGAATATCGTGGGTGGTTCTTTTGAATGTTCGGGATGATTTTGGAAGAATCTGGCTAAAAGCGTACTCAAAGTTAGCCTGAACGGTATTTGAGAACCGATAACCAATCACAGCAGATGTGTTGATACGTGACTGGCCTGTAGGCGGACTCGGCGTAAAATCATAAATGGAAGGGTCGCGCTCAATCGTTTGGCTGTTCTGCTGAAGCGCTCTGTCGAGGTCGGCATCAAGCAGAAAACGCTGTTCGGTATCTTCAATAATGCTGCCATTCAATGTTAAATCCACATTGCTTGCGAGTGTGCGAACAAACGGAATACGGAAGTTTCGAAGTGTGTAGGCAACGGAAAACCTCATCCCTTTAGAAACGCGTTCAATAACCTGGGTATTCGATAATGATAGGCTGGTGATGTTACTTTTTTCATAGCCTATCTGCGTTCTCAATCCATTATCCCAGGTGATATTCATCTGAACAAGCGGTGAAAATCTTCTTTCGATATTCACCGTATTTGGTTCAAATTCAGAGCGGATGTCCTCAACAGTATATATCCCCACTCTTCTTGTGATGATTTCTCCGGGATCGTTATTCAGATTCCAGCCCAGCCTGTAAAGTCCCGTGTATGCATGCGAGATAGTGGCTCTTTGCATGTAGTCGCCTACAAAAGGAATCATACGTTCAAGCCCCGACCAGTTTACCCTCCAGTTAGGCATTGGGATCGCCGTAAAATTTCGTTTACCGGTTGAATTTGAGCTGCCAAGATACGCCTGCCTGAAATCTTTCTGCAGGTTAACCCGGTTTAGTAGTGTGTTCGTCTCTCCCTGCGGATCACGAATGATATTCTCCACATCACTCATGCCATCAAATGCAGATTGAAGCTGGCTTCTGAACAGATCTTCATACCCGCCTCCGAATGCCCACACACTGGAGGTGATCGTACCGGAAGCACTTCTTACCGATGTGATCATATTCTCAGCATCCAGAGAGATGGATTCTGTAACCTGCTCTTCCCACTGCGTTTGCCAGTTGAGGTCAACCGTTACATTACTAAATGGGCTAAGCTGTGTTCCAAGTGTGATGTTATCATTAAAGGTATTGTTTGCAGGCAGCTGAATGGTACTCATGCCATCGGTATTAGCAATAAGCCTGTCCTGCGATATGCGCTCCACAATACCGAGCCTGTACCCGAACGATGGAGTGAAAGAATCGGCTGAAAAAAGGTCGAAAAATTGTGATCCACCTTCATAACCTGCCTGAGCCGATGACTTTGCATCATTATAAGTAATATCTATACTGCGGAAGCTAAACAGCGCCAAAGCCATTTTCCTGCTGAAATAAACAAGGTTCTCGCTGAAGGTATATCCCAGCTCTTCATCTTCATCATTATTGCGGTTTCTCATGGCCTGCCTTTCTCTTCGTTCCTGGCTATCTGCCGATACAGCATTTTCATAAAATGGTATTCGGTTAAACAGGTTATTTGTGTCAATGCGCAGGGTATGATCGAGGCGGAATGTGTTCGAAACCCTCGCTCCAAGATTAGAGCCAAATGGTGTGTTTTCCCACCTAAATCCGCCTGAGTAGCGCGCATTGTACGACAACCAGTTCAGTGCGCGGGTTTGATTGAACCGCGGCTGCCAGCTTGCAGTGTAATTTTCTGTATAACTGTTTCGGCGTGGAGAAATATCGCCGGTAATCAGGTCACGGTAAACATCCATCGAAGGCAACAGGCCGTAAGCGGTACTGTCAACTCCCTGAAATTCCCCCTCTGTAACAGATATTCGGGCAAGATCGAATACGCTTTGCGACTGAAAAGATGTGTTGATGGAGCGGGTTAGGTTGTACCCAAAACCAAAATTCGTGTTGTAGGTAAAGCTGTGTGTCTGTTGCAGAGGCTGCTCAGTTTCACCCGGTAGAATCCTGCGTTTCCTCTCTTCGTAAGCACGCCGCGTACTAAGCGATGTGGTGATATTATTCGGGGTATATCCCAGCTGAAAACCGGAAATACTGTTTAAGAACGGCACATCTTCCAGAAACCCAAATGGCCTCAAAAACCTCACATTTCTGATGGCTAAATTATATCGCACCGATGCATTATAATTCCAGCTATCCTGAAACCTGAACTGTGGATTTCTACCGTTCGTGGTGTTGTAGTTGTAATTAAGTGTGGTGTTATCAACAAGAGTACGAGTGATTGGATTCTGCGAATTTCGTTTCGAAATATTTGAGAAATTTATTGCATACGTTTCAGTAAATGTTTCAATTTCACGCCTCTGCTGCTGGATTAACAGCTCCTGTTGCTCGGTACCAATATCAGTACGTGCAAGAACGGCATCCTCAAACTCAGAAAAACGGATATCCCCCTGGTTTGGCAGATATTTTGGTATGGATGATGAACGCCTCGCAGAAAGGTTAACCGGTATATTCCAGCCGTACCGTTCCGGTATAAAACTGTCCAGGTTTATAGTAGTGTTGATATCGTACGCAAGTTCGTTACTAACCCTTCTCTGACCCAGCCTGGAATCGATAGAGCCAAAACCCTGAGTTTGCCTTGAAAGGTTGGCATTTACAGTGGCAAAATCGGCAAGGCGCAGCGTTGAATTAGCTGATGCCGCCCAGCCTCGCTCATTATCAAACCCGGAGACACGCAGCTCGTTAAGCCAAAACTGTGCATTAAGTATTGGAGTACCATTCCCTGATGGATCTGAAGGGTCGAACGGATTTCTTATACCCATACCTACCTCGCTAATACGCCCAAGAGAAGGATTCCCCCTGATGGCCACCACAGCGCCCGGAACAGCATCTTCCAGAATATCGGCGCGTTCGTAAACCTCAGAGAAATCGGTGCCTGCTTCCTGATCGCGCAACTGTTTTAATTGATTAAATGCAGATAGAACAATATTCATACTGTTCTCCTCATAGAGCCATACCCGTTCGGCTTCATCAAGCAGCTGGCCCGAATTACCGGGATCGAACGGTAAATAGGGAAAATTGGGGTCAGAAGGCGTTACTGGCTGCCTGTATTCATAGTAGTTGTTTTCAAGATCGTTGCCGAAACGCATCACAAGCTCTGCATCTTCACGGTTTTCATACCCTTCGCCATGTACAAACATCCGCATGTTGGTGTAATTTAGCAGGTCAAGCCCACCGGGGTAAACTCGTTTTATCAGCTGTACACCGCCGGGGCTAAGGTTGGATACATCCAGTACAATAGACTGCTCGTTCTGTAGTGACTGCAGCTGGCTGCCCCTGTTCTGCGCCCTGATTGCACCAAACGGCTGCCGGTATGGAATTGGCCTGCGGTTTGAGTTCTCTTCAATGTTTATGGTGCTTATGCGGAGTTCAGCCGTTGGGTCACTGTTTTGGTTGATGGTTTCATCCTGCCGCCACTGGCTTCCCACAAATTCAAGCGTGGCAAAACGAAGGGTAAAAGGCTGCTTATAGCCCGACATCCATATACGAACGTAGGTTATATTCTGAAAGTCGTTGATATCGCCTATCTGGCGTTTGAACTCACTGAGCGGAATTCGTACCTGATACCAGCGGTCCTGCTGGCGGCTGCCCGGTACGCGATCTATGATAAAAGACTCCGGCCTGCCGGCCTCCAATCCCGCTTCATCGGCAGGGTTAAAGGCTACCTCATACTGAAAATAGGCATTAGTGAGTGCCACGGATGATGGATTCACAAGCCCTTCCGTATCAGGCCGGTTGGTTATGGCACGCTTATCGCTTTGATCGATCGGGGTATTTCCATCAGTGAAGCCGAGAAGACGATGAAAACGCTCATGCAGCGGCCTATCCTGTACGTCAGACTGTCCGTAGAAAACATAATCGTCATTAGAGGGGTCTGCCTGAATTCGCTGGAATTTTTCACTATTAGCGCCAAACTGTTCACGCATTTCATTTACAAAGTCTGCAAATACAGTCTGCTCATCTAATCCATTTACACCTCCTGAGTTAGGAAGGCCATCAAGGCCAACATCCTCAAGATTTCGGTTTACATTTGAAAATTGCCCCTCCGGTGGTGGTGGGTTAGCCGGCAGTGCCGACCGTGGGTTCGTAGCACTATCCAGAATCAATGTTTCAGGATTGAGGGCGAGGCCATCTTCGGTATTAATTTTTGAGTTGGGTATTACATCCTCCGAAACCAGGCCAATATCAATATAAATTTTCCCATCATAATCATCGATGGAAGCTCCTGAGGGCAAACGCCCATCAGGCAGAATTGGCTGCACCCAAAATTCAAGAAACTCAATATTGTTCTGGGTGAAATCTTCCTGGCCGGAAGGTATCACCGCTGTCATTCCTCCCCAGGTATTTTCCGGCTCATTTTCGAGTAGATGGCGGAGATTCATATTGTAATTGTATTGCCCGCGCGCTGTGGGATTGTAAAACACATCAAGCGTGGAGATAATCTCTTCCTGTGGATTCTGTGTTTCACGGCCTGGGAATACGTCTGTTACCCGAACTGGCGTAGATTCCGGGGTAAATTCAACATTATCAAGAATAGTAGAGATATTTCGTGGAATGGTATACCAGGAGAATTTCGACCGAAGATCAGATCTGTCTAACCTTGATTGCTGGGTGCTTACCGGCTGGCCAGGAAAATCGTCCTCTTCAAAAAATCCGCGGTCGGGATCGTAACCGGGTACTGCCGCAGGTGCGGCCGCCAAATGCCAACGCGTAGCATTCAGCAGGTTTACTTTAATGCTTGCGCCCTCAAAATCATCCAAAAAAGAGAGGCCCTGCTCCTCATCAGGAAACAGTTCATTATTTCTGATAGCACGCCTTACAGCGCGGGTTTCAGAAACCCCTGGCCTTAGCTGGGCAAACTCTCCGCTAAATGTAAACTCAGACCTCTCACGGGTTTGTAATAGGGGCAGAGAATCAATAAAACGTGTTATAAAGGGTGTGTCGAAACGGGCATTGGCATCGAGGCCGAATACTGAGTTGCTGATTGGTTCATCGCCTATTCTGATTTTGTCATCCAATGGCCGTTCACTAAACCGGAAAAACGTACCTCCTAATGTAAAGTTATTGGTAACCTCATACTCTGCACGCAAACCTGTAAACGTTCTCTGCTCTATGGATGTGAGTGACTGATTTTCGTACTCAATGCGAATGTCTTGCCCCGGTGCCGTGTAGCGGTCATTTAAAATGGTGATACTCCCAAAAGAGTAATCCACTTGGTAATCCACATTTTCCTGTAACAGAGAACCGTTGGCATATACCCGTACAGACCCCTCAACCAGCGCAATTCCAAGGTTGAAATTCTCCTGAGCACCACCCCGCGATGTACCCGCAAACTGGTAGAAGCTGTTTTTTGAACTTTGAGCCGCATTTCGCTGCCGTTCTGTATAAAGCTCTCTGTACACAAGGCGGTTGATATCTTCCTCAGAAGCCGGAGAATCCTCAAGTACTTCCCTCAGGCGGTTGCCAAAAGGCTCCAGATAAGGGAAAATAATCAGGCCGTTTTGGGCATCAAGTGTTCCTGTTCCAAAGTCGATCTGGTTATCCGGTTCAAGCGCACCCTGCGAGTCCACACGGTCGAGCCCGAGATCCTGCAGAAGTGTGGTATTTCTTCCCGGCAGCCTGTTTCGTGCCACATTCTCTTCGGTAAATTGGAGCTCTATATCGAGGCTTTCTCGGGTAATGTTAGTTACACCAAGAGAATAGATATTCCGCATGGTGATCGGGAAGAGAATATTATCAGTTGATACATTTGATGGCCTCAGCATTTTCAGAAAGATTCTATCGCCACCGCCCCTGTTGATCTCACCAACATTGATAAGCTCGTTCCCCGCCCCTCGATAGCTATAGGCAACTGCAAGCACTTCACGGGAACCAAGTGAGCGCCGCAGCGAAACAAACCCCGTAATGGTGTTAATTGTGTAATCTATCCCCTCCTGAAGCAGTGTAAAATATCCCTCTTCAAAATTCCGGGAATCCTGCACTCCAAGATCCGAAGCAGAAATACCCACTTGAGGATCCCTGAACTGATTAAGAAGCTCTTCCGGAAAAATATCCTGTCGGTTATCCGGCGGCCCAAACGTACCGTTGGGTAGCTGATTCACACCTTTTTCAGCAAGGGCAACAGCAAGGCGTGCACCCTCATCAGACTGAATATTTTCTCTTAAAATCCAGATCTCCACATCAGCAATCTGAAGTGTTTGAGACAACTGCTGCGGATTTGCCATACTGCTTTCGAACTGCTGGCGGGTAAAAAAGTCGAGGAAAAAATGGCGGTCGTCACTGTAGTCTGCCGGGCGAAGCTGAATCACCCTCTCCTGCGAACCACCCCGGATTGTTTCTACATTGCTCTCACCATCCTGCTGCGATAGAACCGATGTTAAACGTAGAGAACCCAGCTCGGCAACACTTTTTATCCCAAATAATGCCCCACTGCCACGAATCAACGAGTTGCCGGTATTCATACTTACGTTACCCATCTCGATCGATTTTATAATCTCGTCATCATATCCCTGATAAACTATATTCAGCCGGTTTTGATAATCGAAAGTTCGTTCGGTGTCCCAGTCAGTTTGAATGGTGAGTTTATCTCCGATATTTCCTTGAATGTTAAGCTGAAGGTTTTGCTCAAACGTGGGGTCAACCCTGGTTTGCTGATCCGGTGGCAGGGATGGGTCTTCTGACCTTTGAACTGATGCACCCACATTCATCTGAGCCACACCATTAACCCGTAGATTGACCTCAGGTTTGCCAAAGATGGTGGTAAAAGCAGACTGGCTTCCTCCCGGAATCTGTAGGCTAAAATCAAGAAGGCCGCGTTGTGTTTCCTCCCTCTGCCTGGCTTCAAAAACCAGCCGTTCCCAGTTTTCGCGCATTGCATTTTCCCGGTTTAGTGCAGCATATTCTTCAAAACTCATCGAAGTAGGAACACCAGATCGAAATCCCGCAATTCTCTTTTCGATGAAAAAACCGCCGTCAGGCTGGATTGTAATTTCAACCTCTTCAAGCGGTAGGGTAATAAAGTAGAGTCCGGGTATGGATCGCAAGAATGGATCTGATATCAGCTCTGCATGTATCGGCCTGAATGCTCGAAGAAAAGCGTGACTTGGGGGAACCGAAACTGTATCTGAAATGGCTTCTTCAGCTCCTTCTTCTACCCCGTTTTGGGCGTAAATCTTCCCTGAACCCAGTAAAAGGACCGCTGAAACAAGCAACAGAGGAATAAGACGACGCAGATCAAACACAGGCTTTAACTTTAACGCAGCTGAAAATTCTTGAACAACCGGAGTAATAACTGTCGGGGTTTAAAAAAGATTAACGCCGTAACTATGTTGCGATAGGAAATAGTTATTTTAACTTAAAAATATCCAAGTAAAATGGATAATAAAGCATTACCAACTATGTTGAAAGTGTTAACCGATAAATCTTCTGCTTTATTGCAGCATAGAACCGCCTCATTTGCGTTATGGTTGTGAGGCAGAAATCTTATCTTCCAACCATAATTTTATAAACAGTATCAATCTGCAGATTCCCGAAACCGATGTTAAACCATGTTCAGCTTGATCTTCTTAAAAAGCATGTAGGCCCTTTCCTGTTCTGCTTTTTTACGGTGATGTTCATCCTGCTGATGCAGTTCCTCATTCTGCATGTGGATAATCTTGTGGGTAAAGGATTACCACTAATGATTGTTCTTGAACTGATTCTTAGCAACCTGGCCTATATGGTAGTTTTGGCTTTGCCGATGTCGGTTTTGGTTTCTACGTTAATAGCTTTTGGTAAATTTTCTGAATGGAATGAACTTACAGCCATTCGAGCAGCCGGTATCAATCCCATCAAACTGATTCTGCCTGTGCTATTTTGTGGCTTTCTCCTGTTTTTATTTACAGCTTATTTTTCGAACTACATTTTACCGGAATCTAATCACAAAGCGCGCTCACTATTTATCGATATTCGCACCCAGAAACCGGCGTTTGACCTTCAGCCTTCAACATTTTATGATAATATTGATGGATTTAATTTTCTTATAATGGATATCGACAATGAAACTGACTCTCTGTTCGATATAAGGGTATTTCAGGAGCCTAGCGATACCCGCAATCGCGCAGTAATCAATGCGAGGAGTGGTTGGCTGGAATCGCCTGATGATATTACACTCTCTCTTTTTCTGCTTGATGGCTCCATTCTACGTTACATTCCAGGACGCCAGGGGCGCGGGGAAACACTTGAAAAGAGTACATTTAACAAATACAGAATGAGTTTTGACCTGTCTGACCTATCTTTCTCACGCTCAAACCCCGATCAACGCAGCCGTACTGACCGCACCATGAGCGCACAAGCTATGCTGGCTGTTATAGACACCCTCAGGCAGGAGCAACAGAACGAGTTCATTAAATTTACGAATGCCATTTCACGTAGTGAGGAGTCTCCATTTCATTATAGTTCTACTACCATTTTTGAAATGAATGAAGCCTCGCTTCGCGATACCAGCCAGATTCATGATTCGCAATTTGTAACTCTCAACCTACTCCATAACATCACCGCACAGCGCTCTTCCATAAATAGAGCGATTAATGCGTTTGACCGCTACCGACCCGAGCTTGAAAGCCTCAAATCGAGTCTTACTTGGCGCGATTTCAGAATTGCTGAGTTTATGGTTGAGGTTCACAAAAAGCTGTCCATACCGTTTGCCTGTTTTGTATTTGTTCTGCTTGGTGCGCCCATCGGCATGTTAACCCGGAAAGGGAACATCGGTTTTGCAGCCATCATAAGCTCGGTGCTGTTAACCATCTATTTTATTTCGATTATTCAGGGCGAAAAGTTTGCCGACCGCATGGTAATTTCACCATTTATGGGAATGTGGGGCATTAACATATTTTATCTTACCATTGGCCTGATTTTAACGCTTCATGTAAGTTCGTCATTTCGGGTTACCAATCTGCTGAGGAAAAATGAATAAACTGGACCGTTATATCTTTTTCAGGATTCTTACCATCACCTTCTTCATGCTGGCGGTGTTGATCTGTATTTTCATTTTGATAGACTTTTCTGAAAACAGTGATGACTTTGCCGACAGAGGCGCTACACTAGCGGAGATCTGGGGAGAATATTACCTCAACTATATCCCTGAAATGACCCGCCTTGTAATTCCAGTTGCGGTTTTTACAGCATGCCTTCTGCTTGCCGGCCAAATGACCGAGCGGCTCGAGATTATCGCACTTAAAGCCTCGGGGGTAAGCCTTTACAGGCTTGTGATTCCGTTTCTCTTTATCGGTATTTTTCTTGCTGCAGTTGTAAGCTATCTCGATGCATTCGTCATCCCAACATCAAACACAGAGCGTATTGAGTTTGAGCAGCGCTACCTCTCCCGCTCGGGCGATAGAATTGACCGTGGCGGCATCTACCGGCAGGATTCTGACAGCACCATTATCAGTATCAACTTCTACGATGCCAATGCGGATGTTGGTTATAGAGTGCACTTGATAGAGTTTAAGGATGATATGATAACCCGGGTTGTGCAGGCTAACCGAATGATGTGGGTGGACTCTACGTCGAACTGGATAACCGACCGCGCTAAAATTCGGACTTTCGAAAACGGTACGGTAACCGAATACGATACCGAACGGCAGTTTTTTGATATCAATATTTTGCCGAGGGATTTAACCCGCCGAACATCAGATATCTATCAGCTTACCTACCCTGAGGCGTTTGAATATATCGCCTCCATCCAGCGAATTGGTGCAGGCGGTATTGAACTGCCAAAAGTTCAGCTTTTTGGGCGCATTGCCTACCCTATTTCAATCATCACCGTCTGCCTTATTGGCTTTGCCCTGGCTGCTCAACGCCGCAAAGGCGGTAAAGGGTTCTATTTGGCTTCCGGGCTCGGTATCAGTTTTATCTACCTGGCTATGATAAAAGTTATCGAACCTTTCGGCGCTGCCGGTACAGTCTCCCCCATGTTTGCTGCTGTATTCCCACATGCGTTCTTCCTTGTGGTGGGAATAATATTATTGATTTTTACGAAGAAGTAGGTGTAGAGTCTTCTGAACTCTGTCTAATCCATCAAAAATGGTTTAATCAACCATAAAAAATTCTATTTAAAAGCACGAAAGTTTTCGGGAGTCTTCTAAGGGTGGCCATCAACTTGAGTATTACAAGTTGATGCTTGTGACATTTTCAATTTAATAATTTCCAGTTAGCACCGTGTATGTGAATTCTTCTATCATGATTTAGATATTATTACCCTTTATTCTATTTTTCATAATAAGGCTTAGGTTAACTCATTCTCCATTTTGAAAAGGACTATTTCAACACTTCAGATTGCCTGTTCATCGTTGCTATTAGCAATATTCATAAACCTGCAAATTACTGCCTCTTTATATGCACAGTATCAAGATTCTCCACGTGCTACTTTGCACGGTTGGGAACAGCAATTGCGCTTGTTTATTCTTGACAGAAGCAACAACAAAGGTGGCTTCTACTACAACCGAGGGCTTTTCAGAATGCACACTCAGGATATGACTATGGAGTATGAGCTGGATTTATTTACCTATGGTTTCAGTTATTTCGAAGACTATGACTGGTACAGTTCCGAAAATGGATTCCGATCATCCATGGGCAGCCTGAATACCCCGATATTTGCTTTGAGAAGTGAATTTAAAAACCGTATATCTGTAACAGATAATAGTGATTTAGAAATTTTAGGTTATCAACAGGAAGATATAAGAGCCAGGCGCGGGCTTTTTATTCTGCGATATAATTACAACTTCGGTAATCATCACAACATTGGAGTTCGTCACACGCTAGTAAACCAGAAAACTGATCTCGATGCTTCTTTTTTTTACCAATACAGTGATACCAATAAGGGGATTATTACCGCTGAGCTGACACTGCTCGACTGGGCGAACAACATGGTAACAGGTTTATCTGAAGAGAGGCAGGCACAGTTCGATATTTTGCATAGATACACACGCAGGCCAAATCTTTATACACTTTGGCTCGAAAGCCCGGTAATACGGAGATTCAGATGCGAAATCGTAATCGGAATTCAAAGCCAAGCACGGGCGGAGGTAACACAAACAGGTTTACCGGATCAAGGTTTTTTGCTTGATGAATGGGCTAATTATCAGGCAGCTTTATTTGAAACTCATTTTACAGGAGGCTCAGCAGGCATTATTTACCAGCGCACTTTTGCCCGGATGCAACGAGAACCGGGCGAAGATTCTTTGTATGAACTGGATTACGGAAACCGGCAGATACAACAAAGAGGTGGCTTGTTCATCACTTATAAAAAAGGATACGTTGGGATTGAACAATGGTTTTGGATTGAGCGAAATCGTGATCAGCAATTTGATAACAATCCGGATGCTTATGTAGCACAGGACCCCTTTGTAAGGTTATATGATACAGAACCACATTTATACCCTTTTGACTACAATGAGATAAGGCGTTTCAATAAAACCAGAATTATTTATGAGCCAGATAGCTGGAGGATTACAGCTTATCTTGAACACAATGGCGACTGGCGGTCACCATCTATGGAAGATCCTTCAATAGGGTATCGCAATTACTATCCGAACCATATTGTAGCTCGCAACGAGCGTCTTACACTTGGAATTAATATCCACTTTACTAAAAATGCCATGTTAACTGTAGGTTCCTCACTTGATCTTGACGGAGACCGCTACTCTGGATTTGATACCCGGCGTGAAAATGCTAAACCTGCCGTATTCGACGGCGGGTTTGGAAGATTTTATATAGTGTGGTAAAAACCTTCAATTATAGTATAGAGCCTAAATAATACAATTAACCTTAAGCCTCTGGCTTTGGCCCGCGGTAGTTAAACGGTATATCGAATTTCTCTTTGATTGTAATTGGGCCATGCTCTGCCTCATATTTTCGTACATTTTCATTCAGAGCATTGGCAAGGCGCTTGGCATGATCCGGTGTGAGTACGAGCCGCTTCACAACTTTGGCTTTCTGAACAGCCGGCATCATGGCGATAAAATCAAATACAAACTCAGATGGTGAGTGAGTAATCATCACAAGGTTTGAATAAGTTCCTGTTGCCTCTTCCTCTTTCAGTTCAATCTCTATCGGCTTTCCTTTTTTTGGCTTCTTTGGCTGATTCATAGCTGATTTTTTAGGTTTATTCGTTTTTAAACTTTTCAGATGAAATTTTTCTCTTTCATCCACTCGTCGTTATAAATTTTTGATATGTATCGCGTACCGCTGTCGGGCAAAATAACAACCATCAAATCTTCTTTTCCGAGTTTATGCTCACGCGCATAATCTAAAGCTCCACAAACTGCAGCCCCGCACGAACCGCCTATGAACAGCCCCTCCTCTCGGGCAAGCCGGCGGGTAGTTACCAGAGCATTTTTATCATTAACCTGCACAACATCATCAATCACACTGAAATCTATGGTACCTGGAATAATGTCTTCCCCAATTCCTTCTGTTACATATGGTTTGATCTGATCTTTATCAAACTCCCCCGTTTCAAAATAGTGCTTATAAACAGATCCAACGCTGTCCACACCAATAATTTTGATTGCCGGATTCTTCTCTTTTAAATATTTAGCTGCACCCGATATCGTACCACCCGTCCCCATTCCAGCAACATAGTGAGTAATTTTACCTTCTGTCTGCTCCCATATTTCGGGCCCTGTGGTTTCGTAATGAGCCTGCGTGTTACTCAAATTATCATACTGATTGGGGTAATACGAGTTGGGAATCTCCTCACTGAGACGCTTTGCAACTGAGTAGTAACTACGGGGGTCATCAGGCTCAACATTTGTTGGGCAAACCTGCACTTCAGCACCAAGTGCCCTCAGTAAATCCACCTTTTCTTTGCTCTGCTTATCAGTAGTTGTAAAAATGCATTTGTACCCACGAACTGCCGCAACCAGTGCAAGCCCCATTCCGGTATTTCCGGATGTACCTTCTATGATGGTCCCTCCCGGTTTGATGAGCCCCTTCTCTTCGGCATCATTTATCATCTTCACGGCGATTCTGTCTTTTACACTCTGCCCAGGATTTAAATACTCTACTTTAACTGCTACAGTAAGATCAAGCCCCTCTGCGAGTTTGTTTAATCGAACCAAAGGGGTATTCCCAATGGCATCAATAATCGAATTGTGGATCATAAAAATTTCAACTGATGATATTGCTTTTTTGTTTGGTTGAATATAGCAATTTTTGGTTCCCTATATGGCTTGATCTGCCGACTTCAGCAAGTTATCCTGCCAATTCAATAATTTTATATCTAAACATTTCCAGTTCAATCTTCTTACATTTAAGCAACACAATTAGCTAACAAACCAACTTATGTTTTTAGACCAAAGTAAACCGAAAGATTACGACTGCGGATACAATCTCGACCTAATGATTGCTGCTATCCCCCGAATAGAAGATTTTGATGAACGCCTCAGCTACGCAAAGCGGGTTGTGGGATTAATCAAACAGAGCCATCCAAACTGGGTTGACAAAAACGGGCAAAGTAAACTCGCGTGGGAATACTTTTTTGAGCTGGCAGAATTTAATCCAACCGATTACGGCATAAAAAATCCGTTTGAAAGTGGATTGGTTGATGATGCAGAGTAAAATCACCAACTTCCCTTCAAACTACCAACTTTCCCGATTGCACCTAACCTCTGCGCTGCAAAAAGATAAGTAGATTTCTTGCGATGGAATTATTAACTTTCAATTTTTATTGAAAGTATTGAAAAGAACGAATGCTCTTTAGATGAATTCTGCCAAAGACGAAGATATTATCCCTACACTATTTGTTGAATCGCTTGAATCACAAGCCTTTACAAAATTTCTGCAGAAAGCAGCTGTATCTGATTCCCCTCTTCTTTCTATTACATTACCAATTGCAGGTATTGATCCGCTCGCAGCGCTTGAGATAAAGCACGATTACGAAGAAAAATTTTACTGGAATCATCCTGATAATTCCATTTCTATCTCAGCAGCAGGTAAAGTTCGCGAACTCAAAGCCACCGGCACAGATCGGTTCCGGGAAATATCCCAGCAAACTATTCAGCTAAAAAAAGAGATCGAAGCATACACATCATACAAGCATGCCATGGCTGGGCCGCTTTTCTTGGGCGGTTACTCATTTAGTGATCATAATGTGGGTTCTGTATGGAAAAAATTTGGTTCAGCACGATTTGTTTTACCCGAATGGATGCTGATTGAAATAGGCCATCTGCACCTACTTACACTTGTTTTTGAAAAAGAGAACCGAACTGCTGATGATATTTATCAGGAAGTGATTTTTCGTATCACAGATTTCCTGAATCTTGCCGGCGAACTGAATCATTCTGAGCGGGAAAAAGTATTTCGTAACAATATACTTTGTACCCTGCAGCAACCGGAAGACCGCAGCAAGTGGATTGAAAAAGTTGAGGTTGCCCGAAATGAAATTGCAAAAGGCACATTTGAGAAAATTGTATTGGCAAGACAGCTCAATCTTCAGTCCCGCTGCAAGCTAAAGCCTACTGTATTGGCACATCACTTGCGCGAATCTTACCCCGATTGCTACAACTTTTTGATTCAGAAAGATGCAGATACATCATTCATAGGGGCAACACCGGAACGGTTAGCTTCTTTCCGTGATGGTGAATTTTCAACTGAAGGGCTTGCGGGCAGTATTTCACGCGGGCGGAGTGCATTGGAGGATGCATCACTGGCACACAGTTTGTTGAAAAGCAAGAAAGACCGCGATGAGCATCAGTTTGTGGTTCAATCCATTGGCGATAGTCTTGAGAAATTCAGCTACCGTATTGAACACCCACGACAGCCCAAAATCAAGAAGCTGCACAATGTTCAGCATCTGTTTACCCCAATTAAGGCATCCATCAAAGAGGGAGTACAAATTCACGAGCTTATCAGTGAACTGCATCCTACACCCGCTGTTGGCGGTTATCCTAAAAAGCAGGCTGTTCCGCATATCCATGAAATCGAACAGATTGACCGCGGCTGGTACGCAGCTCCAATCGGCTGGTTTAACCTGACAGGCTCGGGAGAGTTTGCTGTTGCCATTCGAAGTGCGCTACTCCATGATAATAATGCCACACTATATGCAGGCTGTGGTATCGTGGCGGACTCCGATCCCGCAAAAGAGTGGAAAGAGACGCTCATGAAATTCACTCCCCTGCTTGATGCTCTGAACAGGCTTGACGAAGAGTATGCATAATCCACTGCAATGGGCTGCCGATTTGATTGATTCTCTCTGTGTTCAGGGGGTTAAGCATGCGATTATTTCTCCGGGATCAAGATCTACTCCTCTAGCACTCGCTGCAGCATTGCACCCCGGCCTGAGTAAAAAAGTTGTGCTTGATGAACGCTCTGCGGCATTTATGGCACTTGGCATTGGTAAAGAAAGCGGTATGCCTGCTCTATTGATTTGTACCTCAGGTACGGCTGTGGCAAACTACATGCCGGGTGTTACAGAGGCGAAAGAATCGGGCACGCCCATGATTGTCTTATCCGCTGACCGCCCGCCAAACCTTCGGGGAATCGGCAGCTCTCAAACGGTTGACCAAATCAAGATTTTTGGAGATCAGGCGGTATTCTTTCATGAAGCGGGTGAACCTGCCTATGAACGTGATGATATCGCCCGCCTGAAGTTATTAGCCGGGCAGGCTGTTGAGGAGTCCATAAAAAAATGCGGAGCTGCTCACATTAATCTGCCATTCAGAAAACCGCTCGAGCCAACAGCCGATCAGTTGAAAGAAGTGATCGACACATTTGAGAGCCAGACGAAACATATTAAAAAAGTTGATGCCCCATCAGCCACAATACATCTCGGAGAAGAACTGATAAAACTGATCAACCAGTCTGAAAAGATTCTCATTTTAGCTGGCCCTGCCAATCCAAACTCTGCTTTAAACAATCAGCTTAATTCGCTCAGCAATTTGCTGAACTGCCCTGTAATTGCAGAACCGGGAAGCTCAGTTTCTGATAATCACATGATTGGCCGGTTCGATACTCTTTTAAGAAACCAGGATATCCAGAAAGAGCTGAAGCCTGATCTCATCCTTCAATTTGGCGATCAACCCTTCACAAAACCAATACTTTCAGCACTTGAAAATTGGGATGATGTACCTGTTATCCAATTTTTAGGACGAGATACCTGGCAAGATCATTTCAAAAAGGTTCCCCATCGTATTGTTTTGAGTCCAAACGACTCTTTTGACACGCGACAAATTAAAGCACGCAGTTCGGAAAAGTGGTTAAAAAGCTGGCAAACCCGCAATATTGCCGCGGCCGGCCGGCTTGAAGCATCTCTTAAAAACAGTTCAAAACTGACAGATGGGCACATTTTCAATACCATTTCGAAAAAGTTGCCTGAGAGCTGGAATATAATGCTTTCCAACTCCTTCCCCGCCCGGGATATGGCTCAGTTTGGTGTGACCCTAAAAAATCAGTTTGTAAACCGGGGAGCAGCGGGCATAGACGGTATACTCTCTACTGCTGCGGGAATTACACTCTCATCATCAAAACCGGTTTGCTGTTTTGTGGGAGACCTCGCCTTTCTTCACGACAGTAATGCGCTATTTTCGCTTAAGCAGCTTCAAAATCCGGTAGTATCCGTGGTAATTAACAATGGCGGCGGAACAATTTTCAATATGCTGCCGGTTTACAAGATGCTGAAAGATCAGGGGAAAGCTCATCTTTTTGAAGAGTATTTCCTTACACCTCAGGATGTAGATATTCAGTTCCTGGCAAATGCCTCGAAGCTACCATACATTCGTGTTGAACATTTGGATGATTTAGATGCACTTGACCTTAAGTCGATGAAAACATCAACCGTAGTGGAGTGTATTACGGATGCTGGAGCCAGTATGAACCTCAGAGAAACTCTCTAACATGTTTCAGCTCATTGCAGATTCTGTTAAATACAGCTGCACCATTCATAAATCGAATAGCGATTATCCATACCTGTTGATGCTTCACGGTTTTATGGGCTCCGCAGATGTTTTTACTCCATTGATTGAGCCACTTAAAACGTTTTGCAACCCGGTAACCATCGGCCTTGCCGGCCATGGGCGCACGGAAACGCCGGATATTGATGGTATTCTTACCTCTGAAAATCAGGCCAATCAACTGCAATCCGTGTTAGACAGGCTCTCATTTTCCAATCTGTTTATCTACGGATACAGCATGGGCGGCAGGCTGGCATTTCAGTTGATTTCTAATTCTCCCGATTATTTTGATGGTGCAATTATCGAGAGCGCTCATTGTGGTATAACCGGGGAGGATCAACGACAAGAGCGCCGATTAGTGGATGCCAAGCGTGCTGATGCAGCTGAAACCAATTTCACTAAGTTTGTTGATAACTGGGTGAAACTGCCCCTCTTTTCTAACACACCAAAAAAGGCAGCTGAGAATTATGAAACGATCATTAGAGCGCAAAGTCCGGCTTTAATGGCTAGGTCACTGCGCGAATTTGGATCTGGAATAATGCCTTCTGTATGCAATAATCTGCCGTTAAATTTTCCCATTCACTTAATAAGCGGTAGCCTTGACCCAAAATATGTTCAGCTTCAGAAAGAGATCGCAGATAGATCACCTAATTTTCATCATCATATTATTGAGGAAGCAGGGCATCGTGTACATACTGACAAGCCCTTAGAAGTTGTGAAAATCATTAAAGTCGCCATCACTCCCTTTTCACATTAACTAAGATCTTTGATACATTTATCGAACGTATCTAACCTAAAAAAACGAATCTATGAGTAACTGGAAAACCGTTAAAGAATTTGAAGATATTACATTTAAGAAACGTGATGGTGTTGCACGGATAGCGTTCAACCGCCCTGAAGTTCGTAATGCATTCCGCCCTAAAACGCTGTATGAACTTGAGGAAGCCCTAATCGACGCCCGTGAGGATACCTCTATAGGCGTGATACTTCTTTCGGGTGAAGGGCCGTCGCCCAGAGATGGCGGCTGGGCATTTTGTTCAGGCGGAGACCAAAAAGTACGCGGGGCAAAAGGTTACGAAGGTACTGATGGCGTTCAGCGCCTCAATGTTCTGGATATACAAAGGTTGATTCGCTTCATGAGCAAAGTGGTAATTTGCGTGGTTCCCGGTTGGGCAGTGGGTGGCGGGCACAGCCTGCATGTTGTTTGTGATATGACGCTGGCCAGCAAAGAGCACGGGATTTTCAAACAGACTGACGCCGATGTAGCAAGTTTTGATGGCGGCTTTGGCTCCGCTCTGCTCGCACGGCAGGTTGGGCAAAAACGGGCACGGGAAATTTTCTTTCTCGGGAGAGATTATTCTGCACAGGAAGCGTACGAAATGGGCATGGTAAATACAGTTGTGCCGCATGATGAGCTTGAAGAGACAGCATTTGAATGGGCACAGGAGATTCTCGGGAAGAGCCCTACTGCGATTAGAATGATCAAATTTGCGTTTAACCTTGTAGATGATGGAATGGTTGGCCAACAAGTATTTTCCGGTGAAGCAACCCGGCTTGCATACATGACCGAAGAGGCCGAGGAAGGCCGAAATGCATTTCTCGAAAAACGAAAACCTGATTTCAGGAAATTCCCGTGGTTGTCTCTTTAAACAAGTACAGGGTATAGCCGAATAACTTCAATGGTTAAGCGATGTTTAACATTTGAACATGAGAAGTTGCAATATTTAATCAAATAGCTACGATCTTGGTTTGCTCAAAAAGATATAACGGGCCATCCTCCTGAGGCGGATAAACAACAATAGTCCCGCATCCAATGCCGGGTAAATTATCCCCATCACAAAGAAAAACCCCTGAAAAGGGGGTTTAACTTGTTTGGATTCAGTATCAGTATTTAAAGCGTGATAATCCTGCCCTCAAAAAAACACTGAACTTCTTTCATAATCCACTCACTTTATCAACGTCATTTTTTCGATGGAGGAGGTACTACCAGTAACAAGCCTTGCAATATACACTCCGCTGCTGAGTGCGCTCCCGTCGAATGAGACGGTAAACCTACCCGGGCGGTGAGCATCATCATTAACCAGCGTGACTACTTCCCTGCCCAGCATATCATAAACCCGGATGGATAAGGCTGCCTCCCGTGGCACCTCATACTCAATATTTGTTGATGGATTAAATGGATTCGGATAATTCGAATTCAGCCTGAACTCTTCAGGTACCGATGCAAATCCATCTTCACCAACTTTGAAAAATACATTTGTTTCGGCAGGTTCTACCCATTCTGAAGTGTAGATCCTAAACTCACCCGGTGCAAGGAAAAAGTCTGTCGATCCACCTGAAAATGTTTCAGAAGTTCCCGTTACAAATTCAAACCACTCTCCATCGTGAGGAAATTCAACACTCATCTCATTTTCAAACACACCAAAATTGCCAACAATAACTGCGTTCATATCTGAATGCTCGAGGCGAATCCATTTGGTTTCACCTCGCAGCTGTGATGTAAACTCTGTTTCTCTGCTTGTAAACACCGGGCTGGACCGCCGTAACCTTGTAAGCTCACCATACGACCGGTATACGCGGTTTCTGTTTTCTTCATCATAATACTCCCATCGTACAGGTTTTTCTGCTGTTCGGCCCGGATCTTCAGGGCGACAATCACCATCACTTCCATCACCCGGCTTCACGCATTCACCAGCTGCGTATCCATAACCCAATTCCCCAAACTGCCACAGCATTTTTGGCCCGGGAATCGTGAAGAAAAATGTTGCTGCAAGTTTCATTCGCTGAAGTGCTACATCCAGCTCGCGTACATCATAATCCGGATTGCTTTGATTTCCGAAATTGGCCATTTTATGCATCAGCCACTGCTCATCATGGCTCTCCATATAACCTATGAGATGTGGATTTTCAAAACCTCTGTTACCGAAATAGATACCGGACATATCAGAATTTCCGCCCTGGTTCCAGCCCATAGCACCTTCAGAGTAATTAAAATTGTGATTGCCCCAGAGAAGCATTCCGTGTTGTTCAAGCTCACGTTCTTCGCTGTTTGCTGCAAAATGCTCCAGTATGATATACGCATCCTCATCATACTCCCTGATTACATCATACATACGCTTCAGGTTAGCAATTCGCCGTGGATTGTTCCCGTCAAGCAGTGCCTGATTATTTACGTTTGATGCAAATCCTTTTGTTAAATCAAACCGAAAGCCATCAACATTATAGGTTTCCAGCCAGTAGCGGTTCATCCGGTCAACCCAGTATTTTATATAAGGGTGATCGTGATTCAGGTGGAAAAATACATTATATGCGTGCCCAGGCCCCAATAACGGATTACCGGCACTAAACGCTGTATTTGAACCAACCCGGTTCGTACCAAATGTTCGTATAAGCGGAGAGTCATCATGAGCATGGTTATATACAACATCAAGCACCACCGCCATACCACGGCTGTGCGCTTCATCAACAAATTCTTTAAACATTCTGCGCGTACCGTACGATTTGTCCAGCGCTCCATGAAATACCGGATTGTAGCCCCAGCTCAGGTTACCGTCAAACTCCTGAACCGGCATCAATTCTACAACATTTACACCCAATCTTTCCAGGTAGCCAAGTGTATCGCGGAGGATTTCGAAGGTGCTGTGGTCAACAAAATCGCGTAACAACAGCTCATACACCACCAATTCGTCAACCAGCGGACGCTGGAAATCGGTTACCTGCCACTCATAAGCTTCTCTTCCGGGATGAATAACCGTTACATATTCCGTGGTTAACCCCTGAGGGTAAGGGGGCATATCAGGAAATACAGACGATGAAATCTGCTGATCCCGTGATGGATGCAGTACGAGTTCAGAAAAGAGGTCGGCCGTTCGGATCTCACCATCAATCAAATATTGAAAACGGTAGGCCTCTCCTGGAGTGAAATCATCAACTGTAATCCAGAAATGAACCGAATCGGCTCTGGGAGCATCACGCTTCATCAAAAATTCTTCCTGTGCCTGCCAGTCACTATGGTCGCCAATCAGATACACAAACTCCTTGCCGGGTGCAAAAACGGAGAAACTTACTGCCGAAGGATTATCAGCATGATACGTTATACCATCCTCCAGCCCTACTGGCCGCGGACTGTTAACCACCTCTGGAGTGGCAATATAAGTGAAGGTTACCGATTGCCGAAGGGAGACGCCTTCCATCGTAACCGCTTCAATTTCAATGGTATTAAGGCCGATGTTCAGATCTATATCCAGTTCACTGATGGATGGCACCAGTAACAGCTGCCTTTCCGGTTCATAAAAATCAGCAAATCGCTCAGAGCGGGTACCATTTACTACAATGTAAGAAGCCTCTGGATCGATAGGGTCACTTTCCAAAGCGGCAACCGTTGCCCTGAGATAGGGAGGGTCATCCCTCTGCACACTATTAGCGAAGGGTTCAATTTGGAATATTAGAGGATGTGTAACTTCAATGAAGGAGTCGTCGTTGGCTCCAATGGCTATCGGGTTGATTGGGTCTGTAAACCACTGCCACTGGGTACCTGCCTGATTGTAATGCTCGTGAAACTTATAGCCATATCCGGAAGCGCCCTGAAAACTTTCTGAGCCACCACCCACCTCAAGTGAAATTGTCTGATAGCTAAAACTGTACTCTTGATCTTCCGCCAAGAGTGAAACGGCTGTGGGGTTTATCACACCATTACTATTAGGCCCCCAACCATTAAAAGAACCCGGCACAAAACTTCGAACTGCATTATCAGACGGATTATATCGGAATGTAACATCAATAGTTTGCTGAGCAGCAATTAATGTTGGGAAAAGAATGAAAATTAATGTGAGGAGATGTCGCAAAGTTCTCATAGAAGTCTGGTTATCGGTATCAAATTTCGGAGGAGTTACGGATAATTAGTTCCGGATTATGGATGTGATCACAAATGATTACGTCGTGATTATCAATACGGTTAAGAAGGTGCCTTGTTGCCTGACACCCCATCTTGTACATGGGTTGTGAGATTGTTGAAAGCCCAATGTATTCTGAAATGGATAAGTCATCATAGCTAATAAGCGGAATTCTGATACCTGCATCATTCATCGCTTTCAGCGCACCTACAGCTTTAATATCAGATGTGCAAAAAATGGCTTCTGCGGGTTCATTGAGGCTAATAATTTTACACATTGCCTCATACCCGTTTTTTTCGGTAAAGCCGTCTCTATCCATAGAATCGCCAGTAATATATATGCTTTCATCAGGTTTAACCTTGAATTCAGCAAGTGCTTTTTTATAACCTTTATAACGTTCCTTATTTGGTAAAGCTTCTTTACTGCCAGAAAGAAACATAATTCGTTTATAACCTTTATTCAGCAGATATTTCGTGGCTGTGTATCCGCCTTGTTCGTTGTTAAAGCTAACGGAATCGAAATGGGTGGAGTGGTCATCAAGAAGGCTTATGGGTACTTTGTATCGCTTCAGTTTTTGAAGTTCCTGCTGGGATAAATGAAGGGAAACAAGAAGGTAACCATCTGCCCATTGACGTTTAATGACCTGTTCAACCTGAGAAAATGTACCTTTCTCCTGATTGATATTAAGAATGGTAAGCTCAATATTTTCATTAGCCAATACATCCTGCGTCCCGCGAAGAATTTCTGTGAAGAAATAGTTAGACATTACGGGCACAAGCAGCATGATGCTGTTTTTTTTCTTACTGGCCAACCCTTGAGCATACGCCTGTGGGTGATATCCCAGATCGTCCGCAATTTTAAGGATCTTTTCGCGGGTTGACTCTTTAACGCTGTTCGAGCTGTTAAATACCCTCGAAACAGTTGCAATACTCACGCCCGCTTCTTTTGCAATATCGTAGATGGTTTTGGGCAATTTATTACTCTTTTTTTGATTCGTGATTTCCAGTTCTCGGCCTAATCTCTTTGCATGATCACCCGGAATAGTTAAGCAAATTTATTGCAGGCGGCCATTCAAAGAGAACGAGAATATTTGATGAGAGACCGGTAATTTATGTGGCCAGTAAGGATAAAAAAACCCGCCCACAGTTTCATGTGAGCGGGCTTCAATTCATAACCACATGAATTTTTAATTAGCTTCTACGGTGTACGTCCACTCTGTACCGTTAAGATCTAATGTGATTGTGTAATTGCCTGCATCTACCGCAATATTGCCACCATCGTTCTGAAGAGTTCCGTCTCCGTCGTTATCACCCACGTTGATATCCCAAGAGTCGTTGGCACGGAATTTCATTTCACCATCATTCAGGTCAACAGTGATTGTCCATGTTTTACTCTCCTCGTCGAAATCCATTTCTGTACTTTCATCCCATCCACCTGGAGTTGCATCACCGATGATACCCCAAACAGTGTTGGTGAGTGAATATGTCATTTCAACAGCATTTACATGAACTCTTTTGTAACCTGCATCGCCAGCAGCAATGTTATCACCACCATCAGTGAGTTCGCCATCTGCGCCACCAAAATCACCTGCACCCCAGTCATCACCTTTCACAAGCTTAAATTCGGCACCATCTTCTGCAAAGAATACATAACCATCATAAATACCTGTATCAAGTGCTGGAATTTGCGGCCCTTCGGCTGGTGACCAGTCAGAACCATATCCACTAACTTCCTGGAAACTGCCTGCTAAGAATAGTGACTCGGGGAAGTCGCCTTCTGGCTCTTCAACTTCGGGTTGATCTCCCCAGTCTGCCATAAATGATTCGCCGCTTACAACTTCAACTCTTCTGTTGGGATTTCCTTCCCATTCGCCAAATCCCCATGATGGTACCTGATCGATCACAATAAAGAATTTGAATTCGGCATTTCCGGCCGGTATGTCTCCGCCATTAGATCCTGCACGTGTTAATCTGAGAGATCTCTCAGAACCGGGCTCAGGCCATCCTACCATTGAACCTGCAATAAATACTTCATGCTCATCTGGATCGAAGGTAAATATGTCACCTTCAAACTCGTCCGGTAAATCTTCGCCTTCTATTGTGGCACCTTCCATATCTACAGAGAATGTGAATGTTCCTCCGCCTTCTACATCAAAATTAATTGAATAAATAAAACCTTCTGGCTCTTCTTCTTCGGGCACCTCTATAATGCTCACGCTGTCGTCGCTGCAAGAGATCATCGCAAGGCCTACGAACATCGCGAAGAGAATCATTAAATATTTTTTCATTTCCTTACTCCTAACTTGTTAAATTTGTAACTAATTGTAATTTAATAATTTATAAATTATTACAACGCTTAATAATGTAAGCGCTTACAGTAATATCAGAAAAAAAGACATTTTAGTCAACATATAAACAACAAAAACTTTCAATAAACGAGCCGCTGGCAACTACAGGCTGCCAGCAGTACGGATTCATAAAATGTAATAGTAAAGAATTTTAATGTAACTGCTTACATTTTGTGTAAATACACTATATAAAGGCGCTTTGTCAAAAATATTTTAGATGAGATTTAAACTACAGCGTTGTCTCTCTTACCGTAATTTTTTTGGATATAATCTTCGAGCATTTTTCTGAATTCAGCCCCAATGTTATCCCCCCGAAGTGTGCTATGGTGTTCGCCGTCAACATACACCGGAGCTTTTGGCTCTTCGAATGTACCTGGAAGTGATATGCCAATATTTGCATGTCTGGACTCTCCCGGCCCATTCACTACACAACCCATTACAGCAACATCCATCTCCTCTACACCGGGATAAATTTCTCTCCAGATTGGCATCATCTCTACAATGTGATTTTGAATTTCATCGGCAAGTTCCTGGAAGTAAGTACTCTTGGTACGGCCGCAACCCGGGCAGGATGTAACTTGCGGGATAAAGCTGCGAATACCAAGCGATTGCAAAATCTGCTGGCAAATGCGCACTTCCTCTGCCCTATCAGCTCCCGGCATTGGCGTTAGCGATACCCGAATGGTATCACCAATTCCTTGTTGTAAAAGCACCGCAAGTGCAACCGAGCTCGCCACGGTCCCCTTCATGCCCATGCCTGCTTCAGTTAGCCCAAGGTGTAGTGCGTAGGGAATTACGTCAGCCACTCGCTGGTAAACAGTTATAAGGTCTTGCACACCACTCATTTTACAGCTAACAACAATCTTGTCTGATGGCAGGCCTACATCCTCCGCAAGTGCTGTAGATCTGCGGGCGCTTTCTATCATGGTATCGAGCATCACCTCTTTAGACGATTTTGGCTCCTTACGGGCATTATTCACATCCATATACTGCGCAAGCAATTGCTGATCGAGTGATCCCCAATTTACACCAATACGAACGGGTTTGTCGTATTTGATAGCTTGCTCAACAATAGTGCAAAAGTTCTCATCACGAGTTTTAGTGCCTGTATTTCCCGGGTTGATTCTGAACTTAGCCAAAGACTTCGCCATATCGGGATACTTTGTAAGTAACACATGCCCGTTGTAATGAAAGTCCCCAATGATAGGCACAGTAACACCCCGGTTAATGAGCTTTTCTTTAATGTATGGAACCGCCTTCGCCGCTGCATCATTGTTCACAGTGATACGCACCAGCTCAGAACCTGCTTTGTTCAGGTGATCAATCTGCTCAACGGTTTCATCAATATCAGCGGTATCGGTATTAGTCATAGACTGCACCACAATAGCATTGCCACCGCCTACAGTTACATCGCCGATTTGTACGGGAATTGATTTTCTTCGCTGAATTATGTCCATTTTAGGTAATTATTTGGTCGTTGATTAAAAAGTTGACAAATGGCAATTGACAGTTTACACTAATATCTAACCGGAGTTACGCTTTTTTCGTTGATAGCTTTCAGGATTGTTCATCATATGATTTAGCAATTTGCCAACTTCCACTAATTGATTTTGTAAACTGATATTCTGTTGATTTGATATATATTTACAGCTTTCTGCAAAATCTAAAGAGATCATCGTTTCAGTATTCTCCATATCAGCGTCACTAATCTTGCTTACAAAATGATTTGGATAATTTCTCATTCTGTATGCTTCTCCGATTGATCTCGCAACAGAACGTGATGATCGTCTCAACTGACTTGTCAAAGCGTATTTTTCTTCTTGTGGAAACCCTTTTGTTAACTCAAAAATTTCCATTGCAGCCTTATAAGATTTTTTGTAAACCGTTAAATCTCTGAAGCTTCCCATGTTAGGTTCCTGATAATTGTCAACTTTAAACTGCCTCTTGTAAACTGCACCATTAATTTCTTTTACTCAACTCAAACAACTTCCTCTTCTCTTCTGCCGTTAGGCCGTCGTAGCCGCTTTTCGAGATTTTTTCGAGAATGGCGTCCAATTCAGTTTGATCGGTTTCCTCAACTATTTCTACATCACTTACGGAATACATCTTTTTATTTTTAGGGCGGGATTTTTTCTCTTTCTTTTTTGGTGATTCCGTCCAAAGCCGCTCAATTGGCCGAACATATTTTGAAAGATCGTGCCCTCCATAATGGGCTTTTATTAAGAGGTATCCAACACCGGCACCGCCGAGGTGAACCATATGGGCAACACCATCTCCGGCTCCCAAAAAAAGAACACTAAACAATATAAGGCCCGCCACAACAAAACGAGCTTCTATCGGAGGCAGAAATATCAGCATTATTGGAGCTCTGGGATACATGTAAGCAAAAGCTACCATTATACCGTACACAGCTCCTGAAGCGCCAATAACTAAATTAGCACCAAGAAGTGCTGAAAAAATAATTTGAAACAATGCGCCACCAATACCTGCACCAAAATACAGTACAGCAAATGTTCGCGGGCCTACAGCCTCTTCAACAGAACGCCCCATCCACCATAACCAAAGCATATTAAACAGTAAATGAAACCCACCGCCATGCAGAAACATGTAAGTAACAAACCGCCAGGGTTGAGTTATAGCAGTGCCAAGAGATGGATTAAAGGCAAGGTAGTAGTTGATGTAATGGTTTAGAGAAAAGCCGCCAACTTGAATATTGCCAAACACTGCCTGAAAAATAAATACAATAACATTGATGGCAATAATTGTACGGATGATTAGCGGCATCCGCTGAAAACCGCGTTTAAACGCACTGCTAAAAGATTCTTGCTGATACATGCCTTGCATTATCTAATAGTGATTTTCTCCTTTCAGGCCCCAGAATTTTATCAAGATATAACCTACTACCATCCCGCCAAGATGGGCAAAGTGAGCAATACCACTATCTGGCCGCATCAAGCCAGATACCAGTTCAAATACACCAAAAATGGCTACAAAATATTTAGCTTTAATTGGAATAGGCGGGATTAACATTATGATGTACCTGTCCGGAAACATCATTCCAAATGCGAGCAGAATTCCAAATACTGCGCCTGATGCACCCACCGTTGGCGCTCCTGTACCGCCAATCCACATGTGTATTAGCGCCGCACCAATACCGGTTAAAAAGTAATAGGTGGCAAATCGTTTAGTGCCCCAGAAATTTTCAATTCCCTGGCCAAAAATCCACAGTGCAAAAAGATTGAAAATGATGTGCCCGAAACCCGCATGCAGAAACATATAAGTTACCAGCTGAGTAGGTATAAACAAGCCGGAACCAATGGGCCATAGTGCACCAAACTCCATCAGAAACCTATAAAGCATAGGATTACTGAGCGCTACAAATACCAGCAGGTTAACTATAAGCAGATGCTTTACTGCTGGTGGAAAGATGGAGAATTGAGTGTTGGGTTGATAATTGTCGCCTTGGTAATTCAATGATTCGAGAGATTTTTTAAATATTTTTCAAGCCTGTAATATACGTTAAATCCGCTTAAAGTAACGCCCGGAATGCCCTGTCCCGGGAAAACAGTATCACCGCAAAGATAGAGGCCGGCAAATGGAGTTTTGTTTGGAGTCCAGTCCAGCAGAGAGCGGCTCATACTCTGGGGGATGCCTCCAACCCTTCCCTTTTTTCGATACACCCAGTTGCTCCAGCTAACCGGTGTAGCAGAAAAGCTTAGTTTAATTTCTGCCTTACCAAAATCGGGCAGTTTCTCTTTTAAAATGGTGATGATTCTTTTTTGAACATTGAGTTTTTGGGATTCATAGTCACCATTTTGCTCAAACCAAAATTCAGGTTTGGTATGAGTTGATATATTCAACACCCTTGTACCCTCTTTAGCCCGTGCGGTATCTCCTCGTTTCGACATGGAAACAAACACAGAATCAGAGTCCAATCCTTCTGCTTTTTCATTTTCGTTAATGTGAATTTGGTGATGCAGAGTCATATCGTCATCATAAACATCATCCGTTACAATACCCATGGTAAAGGCACCCCAGGCATCATCGTACTTTGCCGCTTCTTTTTTGAAATAGTCTGCAATCCTACCGGCTGTATAATCCGGCATATTCCAAACCGGTATATTTGAAACCACCGATTTTGCCGTGTAAACTCTGCCCTTTGTACTAATTACTTCAAATCCCCCTTCATTTTTGTCAATGCTTTTCACACCCTCTTTCGTGTGGATTTCCGAACCTCTTTCCTTCAGGAATTCTTCAAGGGTTTTTACCATTTCATGAAGCCCACCCGGCACGTAATAATTGGTGTAGTTTGTATAAGTGATAGCGGGGGCACCAAAGAGAAAAGGTGTATTCACAGAATCTGCTTGTGCCGAAATAATGAGCTGTTCATCCAGGAATTTGAAAAACTCCGGGTTTGAAATTCCAATATCGGTTGCTGATTTTTTTACCGATTTCAGTGCATAAGGCAGTACCCAAACATCACGGGGATTGTTTTTCAGGAGTTGTAGCCAATCAGAAGTTTCAATCGGGGGAAAAAAATTGTTCTTGCCTGAAACCTTCCAAACCACATCAGATATATCAAATGCCAGCTTCCAGAATGTTTCTTGCTCTGTTGGTTCGCCAAATTTTGTAATTACTTCATCTATCCACTGTTCCCTGTTCTGCCAGCGGGTAACCGTTTTATTGCCAATATGTACACTCATGGATGGAACAATGGCTTCTTTGGGCAATGTAATGCCAAGAGTATCTTCAAGCATCCTTAAAGGCTGGTTTACATCAAACCCGATAAGCGTGGTGGCACCTGATTCAAAGATATACCCTTTTCGATAGTATGAAGAGCTGCATCCGCCCGTTACATGTGCTTTTTCGAGAACCAAAACTCTGTAGCCTGTATTGGCAAGTAGAGAGGCTGCTGTCATGCCACCCATACCGGCGCCGGCTACAATTACATCAAAATCTGTTTTTTTCCTTTTCATTCTGACGTAAACAATTGCAGCTGCTTCTTGGTTCAGCAGATGGCTTTAATAGAGAAGATAAATTGATTTATAAACTGAAAAATCAATTGAAAAAAACGCTTTATTCAAGAATGCAGGTTCACAAGTTCCAGCATTCCTTAAATATTGTAATCAAAACTTAAACTGCTAAAGCTCCGATCTCTTTATTGGCAAGTGTAGGGTTTTGAATCTTTTCATCAACCTCAATTTTGCCATCGCGCAGCCTAATTACGCGCCGGGCATAGTTTGCAATATCGTTCTCGTGTGTTACGAGAATAATGGTGTTGCCGGAACGATATAGCTCTTCAAAGAGAAGCATAATTTCATCGCCGGTTTTACTATCGAGGTTACCGGTTGGTTCGTCAGCAAGAAGTATAGACGGATCATTTACAAGTGCTCTCGCAATAGCCACACGTTGGCGCTGGCCACCCGAGAGTTCATTCGGTTTGTGATCCATTCGGTCGCCCAATCCAACTTTCGTGAGAGTTTCTGATGCTTTCTCTTTACGAACCTTACTCTTTATACCGGAGTAGATAAGCGGCAATTCCACATTGCTTAGGCAGTCGGTCCGCGGCAAAAGGTTAAACGTTTGGAAAACAAATCCGATCTCGCGGTTTCTGATCTGTGCAAGCTCTGAATCATCCAGGTCGCTAACCCGGTGGCCATTCAAAATATATTCGCCACCAGTTGGAGAGTCGAGGCAGCCGATAAGATTCATCAAGGTTGATTTACCTGAACCCGATGGCCCCATAATAGCTATATACTCATTCTCTGCAATATCAAATGTAACACCGTCCAATGCCCGCACAATGGTTTGGCCCATTTTGTAGTGCCGCTTAAGATCCTGAATTTCAATAATTTTTTTTGGCATAGCCCAATCCGGGTTTGAAATTTATGTTATCAGTTTCTATTCGAAACGGTGATTTTATCTCCATCCTCAAGCTCTCTTGAGAGTACACGGAAGCTTCCTGTTACAACTTCTGAGCCTGCCTCTATACCACTCATTATTTGAATGTGGCTGTTGTCACTAATTCCGGTTGTTACTTCAACCTGTCTTGCCGTGCCTTCATCATTCACAAATACCACACGCCTAAAATCTTCGCTCCTGCTGCGTGAGGATCTACTGCCTGACCCATTTGTGGTATCTGCCTCAGCCATCCGTGAAAAATCACGCACAGTTACAGCCTGTATCGGGATGGATACTACATCATAAGCGGTGTTGGTACGAATATCCACATTGGCTGACATTCCCGGTTTAAAACTTGGAGATTCATCGGCTGAGACACCCTCACTCACATTCATCGCAATAAATTCGGTGCCTGCCTGATCGAGGTTATGCGGTGTGGTGATTCTTATCTTTACTTTGTAATTCGTTACCTGATCAGCCGATCCGGTCCCTGCAATTTCAGCTGAATTGGCAATCTCAGTAACTACTCCTTCAAACGACCGGTTCGGGTAGGCATCAATTTCAATGGTTGATGTATCAGAAAGGCTCACGTTTACAATGTCGTTTTCATTTACATCCACAACAACTTCCATCTGCTCCATACGGGCAATGCGCATCATCTCGGTACCTGCAGTCTGAGCCTGACCTAGTACCCGCTCACCACGTTCAACAGCAAGCCGGGTTATAGTTCCATTCTTCGGAGAGCGTATAACAGTTTGTTGCAGCTCTTCTTCTGCCCTTCGTAGTTGTGCACGTGCGCTCTCAATCTGAAATTCAGCTGCACGGAAGTTCGATTTCTGCGCCTCAAAATTATTGGATGACTGTAAATATTCCAGTTCAGAAATCAGCTCGCGGTCATAGAGTTGTTTATTCTTCAGATATTCAACTTCTGCCTGTAACATCTGTGCACGAGCCTGCTCCATTCGCGATTGTTGCGTTAAAAGCATAGCGTTCAACTCGTCAATTCTTGCTTCATAAAGGTCTGGGCGGATGCGCAGCAACAATTCCCCCTCGCGAACGTAATCTCCCTCACGCACATTCAGTTCGATTATTTCTCCTGAAACATCGGGGCGGATAACCACCTCAACTTCAGGCTGAATCCTTCCGGTGGCTGATACAATTTGTGTGATGGTGCGAAGCTCGGCAGTTTCTGTCTCAACTGACTGTTCTGCTGAGCCGCCATCAAGCCAGCCAGCCATTTTTGCTACGATTCCAAGCACAACTACCGCCAGAAATACAATGCCCAATATTTTTATCAGTTTTTTTGTAGCTGATTTTTCCTTTGCCATCCCGTTCTTTTGTTTTTGATGATGTTAGAATTGCATCTCTGTATCGAGCTGCCCCAGGAAGAAGTCTAACAACTGCTCCTGAAATACAAAGTTATAGACCGCCTGGATTCTGTTAGACTGAGCCTGCACAAAGTTTGCATTGGCAAGGTTCAGTTCAATCAGCGTAGACGATCCCACTTCATATCGTTGCTGCTCGGTTTCGAAGGCACGTTCTGCCGCACGAAGAGATTTTTCGGTTGATTCAAGTTCTTTTACGATTGACTGATAATCGCTGTACGCCTGCCGAACTTCTTCAGAAATCTGAAAGCGTACATTATCAAGCTGTAATTCACTGTTTCGTAACTGTACATAGGCATTTTCAACGTTTGTTCGTGTATTCCAGCGGTTGAAAATTGGTATTTGAATATTGAAGCCAATGGTTCTTGTTACGTTTTGATCAAAAAACTGATCGCTAAAAGAAACAGACTCACCTAAAAGTGTAAACTGATCACTATAGCGCGCACCAACTGAAGCACTTGCACTTATTGTTGGCAAATATTGTGCTCTTGCTATTCTGTATGTCTGGCGGTTGCTCTCAATGTCAAACTCCTGCGACCTCAGGTCTCTACGCATTTCGAGAGCTGCGTTGATCAAATCCTGCAAGTTCAGGTTTACCGGTGTAAGTGAAAGGTCATCTACAGCTGGCATACTTGTTGCAATATCTGTAATGCTCTCGTCTTGCATAATTCGGATTAACTGAGCTTTACTTACTTCAAGAGCATTTTCTCTCTGAATGAGTGTGAGCTCATCATTGGCAACTGCCGACTCCTGATTAAAAAGGTCTACCATTGGGCGGGCACCTACTTCTACCTGAGCCCTAACCTGCTCAAGCTGGCTCATTGAAGCTTCAAGCGTGGTTTCTGAAATTCTTAATAATTCTTCGTTAAGAACAACCTGTAAATACCTACTCGCTGTGTTGAACATAATGTTCTCGCGCAGCCGCTCAAGTTGTAGTTCATCAGATACTTTATCCGCTTGCGCTCTTCTAAGGTTAGAGATATTTGTGAATCCGTCGAAAATAGTTACACTTGTATTAACACCTCCATTTAAGCCAAAAGTGGTTCTGTCTTCAAAGGTGAGGTCTTCCTGAACAAACTGCCTACCAACCTGCCTGTTACCGGAAAAGCTGGCGTTGAGGTTGGGTAGAAAATCTGCCTGGGCACTTCGCACTCTTGTATCAGCAAGGCCAAGATTATTTTCTGCCTGCTTTAGCTGAAAGTTATTTTGAAGTGCAATCTGTACGGCTTCTTCGAGTGTTATGGTACGTTCTTGTGCTTGTAAAAAAGGTGCTGAAATAAAAAAGCACAGTGCCAATAGTAATATCTGCTTCATGGGATTAGCTGTTGTTTGATTTTGGATTTTTACACGTAGAAGTGTAACGAGAGTTTCATAATATTTTCTCTGATTTTGAAAATAAAAACGAAATTTAACATTTAGGGGCTTATGCCCACTCATTTGGACGAAAGATTAGTCCTCAGGTTTATAAATAATCCTAAGATTAGGTTGATAATTAAAGAATCTTAGCAAGTATTCCTGTTGCCGTTTTACCAAGCAATACCGGAGAAAAATATAGAGTGGAAAACCTCGGCTGTTACTTCTTGTCTGACGTAATTTTTTGATCTATCCATTCGCTCATGTACGATGCAGCCCTCCTTGCAGCAATTCGTTTCATCTCATCATAAACTATACCTGTAAATGACGGGCTTTTTTTGGAGTAACCGGCGGTATCATTACCTGATGAACCTTTTTTACGGCGTGTAAAGCTAAAAGCCAAACCCAGAAATAAAACTGTACCAACCACCTGCAGTGGCCTTTTCTTGATGAATTCTACCGGTTTGAGTGAACCCAAGGCACTATTTTGGAATTTTGAATAGCGGTTTTCAAAGCTCTGTTCAAGAAGATCAAGATCATCTTGTAAGCGAGTTTTCCGCAATCTGATCTCAGCCATTGTTATTTTTTTCTTCTTACTCAGTTTTACCCTCCATTTGATGATTTATCATCATCTTTCTCAAATCGATAAATAGTCTTTTCGATGAATTTTGCCTGAAAATGTTCTGTGAACCTTGTTGATTTTTTCCGGAAGAAAATATATCCCAGCAAAAACATAGGTATGGATACAATCGCGAAGCCGGCACTTAAACTGTCGAGTAAATCGCCAATCAAGAATGCTAGGCTAAAAGAAACAAAAAGCATCGCACCTACAAAAAATGCAACCCCAATAAATTTCTGAATTGTCAGGGCCATCATAAGCGAAAGTTGCTCAGCAACGGAAAGAGAGAAAAGTTTAATCCTTTTCTCTACATATTCTTTCAGGTCGGTGATGAGCCGCTGATCGTACTTATGTTTGTTTTCGCCCTCTGATTGAGACATTATTTATCTAAAAATCTTGCCAATTAAATATCCAACAGCAGCACCAACAAAAACACTGGTTATTGGGTGCTTGCGAATCAGTAACTCGGCTTCTGTTTTAATTTCATTGAATTTTTCTTCAAGCTGAGCATCTCGAAGCATGGAATGCCCCTCTTCAATCACACTTTCAAGTTCGTCATTCAGGTTATTAATAATATTTTCGTCCATCATTCAATTCGGTTTCAGAATTATAGAATCAGCGGTATAAATAGAAAATACCACGTTGGATAGTAATGATAAACAATTTATATGAATTCTTTAGAGAATAGAAGCTATTCAATCATTAAATCATTTGTATGTACAAATGAAATTTTTTGATTTGGTTAATATGCTAAGAGTGGATGCGTATATAGATTGTTTATTCGTATCGAAGGCTTTCGATAGGATCAAGATTTGCAGCTTTATATGCCGGATATACTCCAAAAAGAACGCCAACAACAGTCATCCCTATAACGCCGCCTATAGCAGAACTCCAGGGGATTACCAAGCTTGATTCCAGCCAAAGAGCAGCCATATTACCTAAACCCACACCGGCAAGAATTCCAATTAGGCCACCAATCTGGCAAATAGCAATAGACTCCATCAAAAATTGAGAGGTGATTGCTTTTCGGGTTGCACCAACTGCTTTTCTCAGGCCAATCTCTCTCGTGCGCTCCGTAACAGAAACAAGCATAATGTTCATCACTCCAATACCTGCACCAAGAAGTACAATTCCGCCTATCACAAATCCTATCAGATAGAGAACGCCGGTGAATGAATCGAAGGCATTTCCGAGTGACTCGTTTGTGGTGATTTCAAAATCATTATCAGCTGCTGGATCTACCTGTCGGATAGTTCGCAAAATTCCGGTCATTTCATCAATGGTTTCAGATACTCTGTCAACCGAACCGGCACGAAGCTGTATACCAATATTTAGATTTCTACCGTAAACCCCTGCAAGATTGGAATATGGTATAACAACAAAACGGTCAAGCGTACTACCAAATACATTCCCTTTTGCTTCAGTAACACCAATTATGGTGTATGGCCTCCCCTCTATCCGTATAACTTTGCCGAGGGGAGTTTCGATTTCAAACAGAGCTTCCGCAACATCCGCACCAATTATCGCAACTGATCTTGCGTAGTCGATATCCTCAGGTAAAAAGTTTCTCCCTTCTTCTATAACGTAGGCGTTATTTTCCAGGTAATGTTCATTTCCACCCCGAATTCCAATATTTGGTTCCGTTTCCCGCTCACCGTACGATACTCTCGTTGTTCTGTACTGGCGGTTTGGCCCGATGCCGGTTGCCTGCCGCGACATATCCTGCATGCGCTCCATTTGTTGAATGGTAATATCCTGCCTGTTTCGGTATCTCTCCCAATCTGAGGGCCCCATCTGAATTGCCGGAAACTTCGATACAGTGATCACGTCGCCACCCATCAAGCTAAGGGTATCTTTAAAATAGGTGTCGAGCACTAAAACTGCGGTATTGGCGCTGATGATCGCAAAAACTCCAACTGATATGGCGAGTAATGTCAAAGAAGAACGTAATTTGTTTGCTCGAATAGAGTCAACTGCCTGCCGAAATACTTCAATTATATTCATGATTTATCACTCGTACCTTAATGATTCAATTGGGTCGGATTTTGCAGCTCTGCTTGATGGCAAATACCCAAAAAGGATGCCTATGAAGGCACAAATCAGAATGGCATTCACCACAGTTGTCCAGTCCATGTAAGCAACAAAGAACTGATTAATAAGATGGGTAACTCCAACCGAAAGCAGAACCCCAATCAATCCACCAACAAGGCAAATGACAATAGCTTCCATCAAAAACTGGAGAAGAATCTCCCACGATTTTGCCCCTACCGCCTTTCGGATACCGATCTCTTTTGTGCGCTCCTTAACCGAAACGAACATGATATTCATCACACCGATGCCTCCAACAAACAGTGCAAGCCCCGTCAGGAATATTCCAATTCCATAAATAACCATCTTCATCCCCTGAAATTCCTGCTCGAATAGTGCCGCTTTATTGATTGCAAAATCATCGTCGTCGAGAGGGTCAAGCTGGCGAATCTGCCTCATAGCACCGATAACCTCATATTCACCATCAATCATGCTTTCATCATCGGGAAACTGAACGGTTAACTGAACACCAAACCTAAGGCTAAACATTGTTCCAAATGAAGTTATGGGCATGATCATGGCATTATCAAAATCTTCCATTCCCAGAAAACTGCCCTGCTTTTCGGTTACACCAATAACCGTAAAACGTTGCCCACGAATGTGTACCTGTTTCCCGATAGGGTCCTGGTTCGGGAAAAGTGCATCTGCTACCGTACTTCCTAAAATCACTACCCTTGCAACCCGCTGTACCTCAGAATCCGTAAATACCCTGCCATCTTCAATATTAATCCCCGATGTATTGAAATATCCTGTTGTTACTCCGGATAGGCTCACACCGTCAGCCGACCGTTCAAGGTGGCGAACACTTACATTTCGCCGTGCCGCAGCTGAAACATCGCTGGCTGATGGGGTAAGCTCCCGAAGGCGGTCAACATAGCTAACTTCCATCTCTCTGCGGTTTCGGTAGTCCCACCAGCGGTACTCACCGCCAAAACCCCAGGGCCACTTTTCAACATATACTACATTTCTGCCAAGCATATCCATACTCTCTTCAAAGGTGCGGTCTATTCCATCAGATATGGTATTCATCGCAGTAACTGAGACAATGCCGATTACAATACACGTGGTTGTGAGAATTGCACGAGTTTTGTTGGTCCATATCGCAGAGAATGCAATCTTAGTACCTTCTAATAAGCTGATAAATAATCGGTTCATTGCATATGTTTTGTAAGCTCAAATGATTTTTTTACAACATAACGTTCGCTAACTAAAAAATCATTACGGAAAGAAGATGATTTCGTTTCATTATATTTAGAAAAAATTCCACTTACTCAAAATTTTGTTTATGAAACTCGATGTTCTTGCCCTTGCCGCTCACCCCGATGACACCGAACTGAGCTGCTCAGGCACACTTGCCGCGCTTGTAAAACAGGGTTTACATGTTGGGGTTGTTGATTTAACCCGGGGTGAAATGGGAACCCGAGGCACACCTGAACTGCGGTTAAAAGAGGCTGCCAAAGCAGCCGAAATTCTCGGATTGAGTTCAAGAGACAATCTTGGCCTGCCGGATACCGAACTTCACAACACACGTGAACTTCAGCTACCTATTATTGAACGGATTCGCCACTACCGGCCTCACATCTGCCTTATTAACGCCCCGAAAGACCGCCACCCCGATCACGGACATGCATCCAAACTACAGCTGGACTCCATCTTTTACAGTGGCTTACAAAAAATTGAGACCAAAGGCCCTGATGGGAAGCTTCAGAAACCACATCGCCCGGTACATGTTTTGCATTACATTCAGGATCAACCGCTTGAACCTGATTTCATATTCGATATATCCGATACGATTAACCTAAAAGAAGAGGCGATAAAAGCTTTCACTTCGCAGTTTGATGTTGCCGACCCTGGCAATGAACCGGAAACCTACATTTCAGATCCTGATTTCTTCATCTCACTTCGGGCGCGGGCAAAACAGCTTGGGCATCTCGGTGGCTTTACTTATGGTGAAGGTTTTATATACTATAAAAAACCTTTCCCGATGAGTAATTTTTCGTTTCTGATGGAGAGTTCACCCAAACGGTAAATCATCTCTATTCTTCATCCGGCTTACCGAACCCGCCCCCACCCGGCGTGTTAATAACGAACCGGTCACCTGGCTCAAGTGCAGAACCATCAACTGGGGCTAATTCCTCTTTATCCCCATTTTTTCTAATGATGATTTGATTCCCGGGCCTTCCATCATCACCACCCTTTAATCCGTATGGCTTTTCTTTTCTGTGCTGAGTTAGCACACTCAAATAAACAGGTTCCAGAAATGTAATATCTCTTATGATACCGTCACCACCTTTGAATTTACCTTCCCCTCCGGAGCTTTTTCTTATCGCATATCTGTTCAGTCGAACCGGATATTTATGTTCAAAGATTTCAGGATCGGTTCCACGCGTGTTGGTCATATGGTGGTGAACCGCATCCACACCATTAAATCCATCACCCGCGCCGGTTCCACCGCCAATGGTTTCGTAATAGCCAAACTGTTCGTTCCCAAAAAGAACATTGTTCATTGTGCCCTGGCTGCATGCAATCTTATCAAATGGTTTGAGCAGAGTGTCGGTCAATCGCTGGCTGATTTCTGTATTGCCGCCCACCAAAGCAGGGCAATCAGCAGGGTTTTTACCAAATGCAGGGTTGAGAAGGCATTTCGGCAGGATAATTTCAACGGGATCAAACAAACCGTCGTTTAACGGTACCTCTTCATCAATGAGTAACCGCAACAGATACATCACAACACTGTGAACAATTGCGG
>SLLL01000168.1 GCA_007134085.1 Balneolaceae bacterium | reverse complement strand
GCGTGAGGAGGTGCCGATGCCCGCTTTAAAACCGAGTGCTCTTGTACCGGTTCCGGCTCCAACATTTCCCTCCACAACCGGGCCGCTTTGAGCGTTTTGAATGGCTTCATACACATCATCTGTTGTAACTACCCGTTTTCTTATGTTATTCAGCCAGCCATCATTTGTTTCACCAACTACGGGGTTCACCGATCGAACCGATTCATTCCCGGGCTGATTCAGAACATAATCGGCAACACCGTGTGCTGCGTTGAAAATACTCAGTGTGTTGGTGAGTGCTAAAGGTGTTTCAAGTTCGCCAAGCTCCTGAACCTGAGTAAAACCAAGCGCTTTACCGAAGCCGTTGCCCACATAAACAGCTGCTGGCACACGGCTGCGAAACAGATTGCCGGAATGGGGCAGAATTGCGGTTACTCCGGTACGTACATCATCACCTTCAATGATGGTTTTATGCCCAACAAGAACACCGTCAACATCTGTAATGGCATTGAACGAACCTGTTTCCAGAATTCCTGTTTTAATGCCGAGATCTCTGGCGCGTTCACGGCCTTGCGAGAATGTCATATCTACAGTGGTAAAGAAAATTAGCAGAACGGTTAAAGCAATTCGCATGAAATAGCGTTTTTGTTTTTATGAAAAACAGTAATCAAATAAAGTCAAAATATATCAGACTAAAAACAGGATAAACAGTTTATTTGTTGTGGTTTCTTGTTCTTTAAAAGCCTGTCGGAGAGTGGATAGGGGAATGTTTTACAATTCTGAGAATCAAATCTCATTAATTTGATGATTAGAATTAATCGGTATATAGAAAGAAATCGGATGAAGTTTTTAACCCTTGTAGCAGTTATTACATTATCAAGCCTGATTGCAGCAAATTTATATGCCCAGAACACAGAAAATTTCCCTGAAAATAACGGGCAGTATCACATTGAGGCATACCGGCTGCAACCCGGAGAAGAGTTTATTCTTGATGGTAAAATGACAGAACCATTTTGGGGTTCCATCACACCGATCACAAATTTTACCCAGCAGGAACCAATTGAGGGTGGCGAGCCAACCGAACGGACAGAAATTTACATCGCCTTCGATGCCTCCAATCTTTACATCGCGGCAATTTTGTATGACAGCAATCCGGATGGAATCCTTGCATTTCAAAAGAGAAGAAATCAGGGCCTGGGAACAGACGACAGGTTCATGATGATCATTGACACGTTCAACGATGGGCGAAACGCTTACTTTTTTGAAACGAACCCGGCTGCCATCAGGGGTGATGGGTTATTAACCGTAGGCCAGGGTATAAACCTCAACAAAGCATGGGATGGTATCTGGGATGTGCGAACCACCATTACACAAGAAGGCTGGATTGCAGAGTTTATAATTCCATTCCGTTCGCTCGATTTCGATCCTGAGGTAGCAGCGTGGGGTATCAATTTTCAGCGAACTATTCGCCGACAAAACGAGGAGATTATGTGGGCAGGATGGCGACGGAATCAGGGACTTTTTAGACCTCAAAATGCGGGTACTCTTACCGGTTTATCAGGAATTAGCCAGGGAATTGGGCTGGAGTTTACTCCATATGTTGCCTCCTCAGGTAACAGAAGATGGCTGCTGGATGACACAACCGAAAACAGCGGTACGTTCGATGCAGGCTTTGATGCGTCGTACAGTATTACTCCAAGCGTGAGGGCTTCGCTTACTGTGAACACCGATTTTGCAGAAACAGAGGTAGATCAGCGAAGGGTCAATCTTACGCGCTTTCCTCTCTTTTTTCCCGAACAGCGAGGCTTTTTTCTTGAAGGGGCAAGCATATTCAGCTTTGCGCCAGCCAGTGGGGTAAATCCATTCTTTAGCAGAAGAATCGGGCTGGTTGACGGTACTCCCATTCCGGTGAACGGAGGGGTGCGGGTATTGGGAAGAGAAAGAGATACGAATTTTGGGCTCTATCAAATACGTACGGGGAATTTTGATGATATTAATCGCGAAGATTTTACAGCAGCGAGAATTACTCAAAATCTCTTTTCAGAGAGTAATGTGGGGTTACTTTACACCCGAAGAGCAACACTGGATGACGATATTTTTAACGACCGCCATACACTTGGTGCAGATGTGGAATTTGGAACATCTCGATTTCTTGGCAACAAAAATCTGCAGTTTCAGGCGTTCTTTATCTGGCATAATACATTTACAGATGATGAAACCAGTGAATTCTGGGATAGAACCAGCCGCGGGATGCGCATCAACTTTCCCAACTTTCCGTTTTACGGGTGGATGTCGTACAGAGAATTTGGAAATGCATTCAATCCAGCTGTGGGCTTTACTCCGCGAAATGGTTTCAGGCGATGGCAGCCAACCATTGGCTACAGGCGGTTAGCAAGCAATAGCGATTTGATTCGCTCATGGAATATTCAGGCATACTTAGAATATTTGATGAATCTTGATTTCGAGCCGGAAACCGTCAATTTCAGAATCACTCCGATCGATATACTCTTCGAGAGTGGCGAACAAGTTGAAATTAGTCTGAATCGTAATTTCGAAAGGCTTTATACAGATTTTGACATCCTGAGGGATGCAACCGCGATTGTGCCTGCCGGAGATTACTACTCATGGAGATTCAGAGTCCAGGCTGCAACAGCATCTTTCAGGCCTGTATCAGCAACAGCTCAATACACTATTGAAGGATTTTGGACGGGTAGAAGAGATATTTACGAATTTTCTGGTACTGTGCGTCCTTATCCCGGTATAAACCTATCGGTTGATTTGAACAGAAGCGATGTGTCTCTGCCAGATACCGATTTTGCAACCAACCTCATTCGTTTCAGGGGTAATGTTGATTTAACCCCCAATACGGCCTTGACAAATATTATCCAGTTTGATGATGTGAGCGAGATACTTGGCTTGTACAGCAGATACAGATGGACAGTTACACCCGGCTCCGACCTTTTTCTTGTACTATCCTACAACTGGGTTCAGCTTGATAACCGCTTTGAGCCAATTGAAGCTCAGGGAGCGCTGAAATTCAACTATACGCATAGGTTTTAAATAAAATTTAAATTTTTGCACTTCCCATTACCAAAACAATACTCTTGCCATTTGTAGAAATCATTTCCTCAACTACTTTTTTTGTTCTTTTGTCTTGATACAAAAGAACGAAAAAATCAAGGCGGTGAATTGCTTGTCGGCGGGTGGCTGGCAAAGGACGGAAAAATTTCAAGGCCGGTATTATTCCAAGGCAATAAAAAAACACAATCGGCTGATGAAATTTTTCAATCCGTCCTCCACCAGCCACCCTGTTCCCGCCAATCAATTCAAGGCCAAATTATCCTCGAAAATACAGGTTATGGCTGCGTAAAATTATTTAAAGACTTAGCTTCATCATTAAGTAAAATATTCTTAAACCATATTTAAATAAAAACACCCCGACAAATGTTGCCGGGGTGTTTATCAATCAATCAATTCATCAATCCGCAAATGATGATGAATTTAACAGGTAACCTGAGAAATTAAATAGGCTGATTCATGTACCTCTGGTACTGCTCATTTATCTCATCAATAGATGGCGCTTCGCCCGCAATTACCCAAAAACGGTATCTGAAATCAACCGGCGCGCCTTCTGACATGTGATGCGGAATAAACTCACCAAATCGGCCATACAATCTTTCAGACATTTCACCACGACCCGGGTTTGATGGGTGAGTCATATATACAACCGTGTATGTTTCTCCCTCTATTGTGAACTGCATCGCATTCCATGGAAGATTCATTCTATCCTCCTCACCCAGCTCTTCATTAGCCGGTACATGGGAAAGCTCTGCAGGACGAATAAAACGAGTAGCATCCGGATTATCGGCTACATATTGAGCCGCCCTGAAATGGACACCTGCATGCTGCAAATCGCCACCCAGGCGTGCTGGTGCAGCAATGGCAAACACCCGGGCATGGAAATCAATGAAGAAGCTGTCGTCGGTATGCGTCATAGCACGGAGATCCCTGCGCTCCTCAAGCATAACTTCGTCCTCATCATCTTTCCAGTATATTTTGGCGATATGACCGCCCATAACAGGTCCTGAAAATTCTGTCAATATCTCCTCATGCTCCCCTCTCTCACCACTTGAAGCATGCCAGATATCGAGTGATTTACCGAGAATCTCAATCTGGTTATAACCGAAAAAGATGCCACGGTGGTGAGAAAATCTGCCACCCACTCCCTTTGTAATGAAGTCATCAGATACAGGGCTGAATACATGATGGTACGGTTTCCTGGTATCTTCGATGTTATCTACATCAAAAACCGGATGCTC
>SLLL01000113.1 GCA_007134085.1 Balneolaceae bacterium | reverse complement strand
GCAATCTCACTTACGTTGCCTGCCTTTTGTTGGAGCAAATTGAAGCCACGTTCCAGTCGCATTCTCCGAATCAATGAACTTGGAGATTCATCGGCAAGATCTCTAAGTTTTCTGAATAACTGCGTTCTGCTTTGAAACATCTCTTCTGCAAGATCTTCAACAGAGAAATTCTCATCATGCATATGTTGTTGAATAATCTGCCGCACCCGTTCAAGGTACTGCTCATCGGTCGATGACATCTCAACAACATCGGGGCTCAGGTTTATAGCTGAGGCTTTCTCTTTTTCAGTCTGCTTTGCGTAATGCTTTTGAAGACGTTTTTGGCGTTCTATCAAATTATTCACTCTTAAAGATACCTCTTCCATACTAAATGGTTTTGTAAGGTAGTCATCAGCACCGATTCCCAAACCCTGCAGTTTATCCTCTGCTTCTGCTTTAGCAGTTAACAAAATCACGGGCAAAAAATTTGTATCGGGGTTATCGCGCAATTTCTTCAATAGTGAAAACCCATCACCATCCGGCATCATAACATCTGATATGATCAGATCGGGCAGAAACTTAATTATTGTTTCGTAAGCTTTATTACCCGAATGTGCAGTCAACACATTATAATCTTCTTCGAATTGATTCTTCAGATAGCTTCGTATATCCTGGTTGTCGTCTACAACTAAAATTGTTTTGCGCTCTTCCTCTGCAACGTTATTCGCATCTACTGGTGTTTCTGTTGTTTTGGCAGGCATAAGTAATTCATCTACAGCCGGTGTGGCAACGTTCTCCAGTTCTGAAGTTATTGACTCATCAATATCCGTTAATGGCAAAAACACACTAAATACTGTGCTCACACCCGGTGTACTTTCAACCTCAACCCGCCCGCCATGCAGTTCAGTTATTTCTTTTACAAGGGCCAGGCCAATTCCTGTACCGGGCTGCACCTCAGACTTTTCTGCCTGATAGAATCTATCAAATAGCCTGGGAAGGTGTTCAGGAGCTATACCTTTACCGGTATCTTGCACAGAAATTTTTGCGTGATCATCCTCCGCTTCTAACATCACAGATACGCAGCCACCTTTCTCAGTATATTTGAATGCATTAGAAAGCAGATTTGAAACAACCTTTTCGAATTGTTCTGCATCAAAATTTGCTGCTATCGTTTTGTCGGGGAGGTAAATATTAAAAGTTATGTTGAAACGCTCTGCCATGCCCATAAACCTTGCAGTTAAGTGGGTTAAAAACTGATTCAAGGATGCTGCTTCCGGATTTAACTTAAACAGGTTTGCTTCAAAACGAGCCAGATCCATCAGTTGTGTAACCAGTCGCATCAAACGTTTTGCATTTTTTGAGGCCATCTCTACCTGTGCTTTCCCCTCCGCACTGAGCGTGCCATATTTGGGATTTTTGAGATTTTCAAGCGGTGCAAGTGTTAGCGTGAGGGGGGTTCTGAATTCATGGCTTATGTTTGCAAAGAACCGGCTTTTCTCAGCATCCAGCTGTTTTAGTTTTTCAGCCTGTTGCTCTGTGATTTTTTTCTGTTCAAGAAGCTCATTATTCTTATTGGTAAGCAAACGCATCGCATTAATCCTTCCATTTTCAAACACAATGGCCACTACATAGAAAATTAGGATTAACCCTATAAATGTAGATAAAACAAAAGAGAGAGGAGGATTTTGCAAAGACCCTTCTGGCGGGGAAATATCAATCAGCTCAAAAATATAAAACATTGTGAGCATTGTGAGCTGGCCTATGAGAGTGTATAAACCCATGCCTTTACCCGATACAAGCAGTGCTACAATAGGGGTGGTAGCCAGCCAGGGCAATATAAATGAGTTGAAGCCCTCTGTATAATAGATTACCGTACTAATAAGTATGATCGCTGCAGTGAAGAAGATAAATGCAATTATTAGCTGCGATACACCCTGCCGAAACAAAACAAGACAGAGTAGGGAAATAATCATTAACGGTACCTGCGAGAGAAGCCCTCCGGTAAAATCTATTACAAAGCTAATAGTAGAATAGCTAAATGTGAACAGACCTACAATCAGGTAGACTCCTGTAGCAAGCCGCGCTTTCCTGAGTTCTTCACTATCCAAACGGTACTCAGCGGGAATAAAAAAGTCGATCAGCCTTGTAAACATTTCATTTACCTAACCAATTATGCTGTATGAAACGAAATAAGCAAGCCATATCCAGAAACCCTGAGCTATACCAAGGAGAATGGCCATTACATATTTTTTGTGTGCCTGAAGTTTAAACAATAAGGGCAACATCATGCAGATCAATCCTTCACCAAGAATAATAAAATACGGGGTATTAAATACCATTGGAGTATCTACATAGTACCACCATCCGGCACCAGATGCCCAATGCTCAAATAATGGGATGAAAAGCAGCCCCAAACCCATAGTTGCCAACATACTCACCCAAAGTGGCTTATGGCCGCTAATCAACCAGCCAAGATAGCCAACCTGGATCAGCACCACAGCCCATGCAAATGGCATATATAAAGGCGAGCATGCAATCATCGGTTCATTTTCAGGATAGATGAGAGTTCCGGTTGATTGTACCAGCCAGCAATCAGCCAATAGTTCCACAGCACCGGCTACTAACCCGAACAGTAATAACCGGTATAGAAACTGGCCTTTTTGCCACAATGCGAAGCCGGTTATTACTACATACATACCAACCGCAAGTGAAAACGCTGAAAACCACCCTGCATCAGTATAGCTGCTTATTGCAGCAATTGTAAGCGTAACTATAATCGTCCCTATGATAAAACGGGCTTCTAAAGAGTTTCCCCTATACGCTTCTGATTGCTTTACCGATAGTTCCATATTATCCGCTACTTAATCCCCAAATAGGTTATGCTTTCACTTTTTTGCCTTTAAAAAGCCTACTTATTTTTGAAAAAAGATGCATCAAAGAAATCATAACTGAACCCAAAGCACCAGTATGCTTTTGCCATGGCAGCCCTTTTTTATACCGCCGTTTATCTGCCCAGCGAAATGGTGCAAGAATAAAAGGCTCGTGAAGGTCCCAGATTTTGCACATTTTTTCTTTTGAGCCAGACGCTGCAAGAATGGAGTTCACAGCTCTTCGGGCTGCCTCATTAGCACCCTCCATAGTTGCCAGATCCGTATTTGTTTTGACATAGTCTGATGCCAAAAACATGTTGCTGATGTTTGTGTATGGTTCCGGCCGCAGCGCCCATGTATCCACCCGATTCACCAAAAGTGGTTCCCTGTTAAGAGAGTACCTTTTAGTGCCGGGAGTTGCAGGCTCGGGGAATGGTTTTCCGTCAATTTCAATATCACTATCTAAAAACCAGGTTACCACCATCTCATCCGTTAAGGGCACTTCTGCATTGGTGTTGAGGCTCTTTTTGAGCTGATGCCAAACTTCGTCAAATATTTCCTGCTTTGTACACTCACTTGCCTCCTTTCCGTTACTTCCTGGGGTAAACCAATCGGATATATCGATAGATATAATTCCCTTCACTTCGCCATTGCCATATTTTTCAAGGTTTATGCCGGGCCAGAATTGTGGCTGTGATATACAGGTAATTGCCCATTCCGAATCAGAGCATATCACATGGCCTCTGCTTATTTTCACATCCTGATTTAAATATACCTGAAGGCCGTTCATCCAGCTTACTGATGGCGCAAGTGTTTTAATAGTACTTAATGTTGAATCCGCAGCTAATACCTCTTTGCTGATGAGTGGCGCCATACGTTCTACAGGTACACAGAATATGTAGTAATCGCCCTGTACTCTTCTATTACCGTTTTCTGTTTTGATGGAAACCGCATCTACCTCCCTGCCTTTCATCTCTATTTTTTGCACTGTACTCCCAAAATGGTAGGCTACTTTCAGGTTCTCTGTAAGATGAGTGTACCAAGGGTTCAGCCATGCATCATTCGTTGGGGCATTCAGAACGCGGTCAACATCCACAAAGGGATTAATCGTGTTGTAAATTAGTTGCAGAAAAATATCACCACCAGTTTTGGTGCTTGCCGTTTTTGCTTTCGCAGCAACAAGGGTTCTTGTGAGCCCCTCTACAAGCAGCGATTGATAAGCTTCACTAAACCGGTCTGCCTGCAGATACTCCCACCAACCAAGGCCTTCATACTCATTTACCCTGCGCTCTTTACAGCTGGACATAAGCTGCCATACCCGTTCACCAAAAAATATTTCCTCTTCCCGTGAAAGGCCAAGATGTGCACCAAACAGGTTTTTTACTAAAAACTGCACTTCCTCAGGGTTTCTGGGAAAGTGAGCAAGCGTTTTGAAAGGTTTTTTATCAAAACGGCCCAGTGTAATTGTTTC
>SLLL01000047.1 GCA_007134085.1 Balneolaceae bacterium | reverse complement strand
CAGATAAGCCGCTTCTAACCGCACTCGCGTATGGTAGGGGTTCACCATTTTCATCGAGAAAGAGATTTTCATCAGCTGCTGCGGGTGCGGTTTCGCGTCCGTTGTAAGCATGAACCTCCTCTCCATCCCATGCAAGAATAAATGCGCCTCCACCAATTCCGCTCGACTGTGGCTCAACCAGCGAGAGCACAAGCTGAACGGCAATAGCTGCATCAATAGCAGAACCTCCCGCTCTTATGATTTGATACCCCGCATCCGTGGCAAGCGGATTGGCTGCTGCTACGGCAAACTCACTTGTTGCCCAGCCCGGCTTGGGATTGTACCCTGTTGGCAGTTCAGGCTGTTCGGGGATGGTGTACGTTAAACCGGCATCCATTTCCGGCTGATCGCACCCGATAAACATTAAGAGTGATAGTAAAAAGAGAGGCAAGGTTAAGCCCTTCAATGCATTACTGCTTTGTTGATTCATCATAAAAATGTGGAGATTTAGAAAAGTTGTTTCTATGAGGATGATAAAATGAGGGTATTATCATTGATGCACAACTGTAAATGAGATCTGTAGAACTTTTTTATGTTTTGGCCTTTATTCGGATTAAATATCTGAAATGAATAAGTCCGGTTTGTTGGAAGCTGCCGGACTTAGTGTACTCTGGGCACGAAGAGTTAAATATTTACAAATAGAATTACAATTTTCTCATTGTCATTTTAGGATAGTAACCGGTTTAGCGGCTAAACAACAAGGCGGTAAAAAAAAGGTATAGCTACTAACGCTAACTCGCCTGTATAATGCCCTTCTCATTTGTACACAGATATTAGGTTAAAGATTCAAGTATAGCCTTTGGCTTCTTTTCTGCAATTTTGAGTAAAACTTTTGCTGGCCCTTGAGGTTTTCGGCGCCCTTGTTCCCAGTTTCTCAATGTACCCACACTAATACCGAGTAAAGCCGCAAATTCTACCTGATTTAATTTGTGCTTTTTGCGTATCTCTGCCACTTTGGGATCCTCAATACGAATAACTTTAGATGGCTTTTTTTCTCCTCTTCGTATTGCTTTTGCCTCCTTTATACTTTCTACAAGCTCGTTAAAAAATTCTTCTTTCATTTTAGTCCTCTTCAATTAGTGATTTCAGAAATTTGATTTGTTTTGAAGTCAAATCTTCGGTTTCATTTTTGGGGTACACATACAACAGAAAAATGCTGTCAGGATTGGTGTAATAAAAATAGATGACACGAATTCCACCACGCTTACCTCTGCCAGATCCAGCCCAACGTAATTTTCTTAAACCTCCACTTTGTTTAATAACATTTCCTGCATCAGGATTTATTACCAGTTTCATTTGTAACATCCTATACTCTTCATTCGAGAGTAATTGATGGATTCTCTTTGTAAAAATTGAGGTCTCAACAAAGTACATTGCAAACGATTGATCCTGATAGATATTACGTCATTGGCGTATCAATTTCAAAATAATTTGGTACGCTGAAAAGAAGATACTTAACGTGCAAATTTCTAATCAAATAACATTCAATCCTCAAACCCAGGTACTAGATAAACCTCACCCGAAATGGATTTAGTCTTCCATAGTGGTACCCAAAGGATCTTCCGGGCTGAATGCCTCAAAAGGATACTCATCAGGTGTAATCAATACCCCTGTTGTCTGTTTGAAGGGGTTCGGTGATGAAGCGTTAAACGTGGCTTCAGCAAACCAGGCTGAGAATCCTGAATCGGGGATGTCAAGATCGATAGTAACCCTTCCGTTTTCCGGGATCTCAAGGTCCTGGGATATCCATATTCGATCAATCACGTAGAGACGAAAATCGCGGGCTTCGGGGTTATGTGCATTCCACAAAAGAAGTTGGTCAGGCAGGTTTTCAGGGTCAAGCTGAATCTCAAACCCATTTTCAGTTGTACTCCATTGAAATTGAGGCATCTCTACTCTGTTTAGAATGGAATAATGAAACGCTGCAATGCTGTAACCAATATCGGTATCGCTGGTGGAGTGGCCACTGTTTGGAACATAGCGCAGATAGTTATCACCCTGCAGATCACCCCAATAAAACTGCCAGGAATCGGGCAGGAAAAATTCATCACTCGCCGCATTTACTATAAATTTTGGCATTGTGAGGCGATCGAGATAGGAATAGGGATCCACAAGCTCGAGCATGCGGGCAAACTCCGCAGAATACATCCAGTCCATAATTCGCTCATTTTCATACTCACGTATAGCGGGCGACCACTCTCCTAACGATTGCCAGTGATGCTGAAAAGATGGTATTACATTCAGAAGGTCAATCACTACCGGTGTTAGGGCTATTACCCGGTCATCGAAAATTGCGGTTGTCCAGGTTGTCCACCCTCGTTTTGATGCGCCTCCTACTACAAAACTATCCACAACATGGGCGTACTCTTTAAAGATAAAATCAGTGATGGTATCCATCGCACGAACAGCAGCGGTTGTCATCGGGAAACGGGCAAGCCATTCAGCGTCATCATCCTCGGCACCGCCCTCCATAAATTTCCGCCAACCGTAGGCGATAAGGTCATCTTCGTAGCGCTGTTCGAGGCGGTCATCATTCAAAAAAGCAATGGGCTGGAATGGTACATTGTGCAGATCAGCGGTGATGGAGTTTGTAGTTAATGCAGCGTGCAGCAACATGGGATTTACGGATTCAGGTATTTCGGTGTAGTTTGTGCCACCGCCAATCCATAAAAATCCTGCTTCGTGATCTACCTCATTCGGCACTACAACGGTGAGCCAGTGCCACCATTTCGTTTCATTGACAATATCTTCGGTGAGCCACTCCTGCGATACCATCCGGATAACAAAAGCGGTGTAGCCATCGCCATCTATGGTGTTGGAGAGTTCATATTCAAAAACCGGATCAACCTCGGCGAGGTAGGCTTCAAAGGGGTGAATTTCTACAGTTTCTGTTTTACAGGAAAAGAGAAAAATCAGGGCAAAAACTAAAAGGGAATGGTTGTATCTCATTTGTAAGCAGCTGGTTATAAATTATGGGCACTGCATATATACAAATGATCATTCAAATTGACAACGATATCGATCAAAAACTCTGAGCTATTTTAGATTTGCCACTGAATCACTGAATAACACAGAGATTTCAGTGATTCTCTGAGATTCTGTGGCATTTGATATTTTCTCAATGAAAGACACATTATCGATCAACAAAAGGTTTTACCCAAAAATCTAGTCCTGCTTTAGATCCAAGGCAGTTTCTCTAAATCCACATTGCCGCCGGTTATGATGATACCCACCTTCATCCCTTCAACCTGAATTTTTCTATCCATCACCGCAGCTACCGGAACTGCACAGGATGGTTCAATGATGATCTTCATCCTCTCCCACACATTTCGCATATCACGGATGATGGACTCCTCAGAAACTGTAACCAAATCATCAATGTGCGATTGGATAATCCGGAATGTCAGCTCACCAAGTGAAGTCCGTAATCCATCAGCGATAGTATCAGTACGGAGCACAGGTTCAATTTTGCCCGTTTGCAGTGACCGGTATGCATCATCAGCCAGTTCCGGCTCAGCACCAAAAACTTTAATACCCGGTTTCATCGCTTTTGCCGCAATCAATGTACCGCTCATCAGTCCGCCACCGCCAACCGGTGTTATGATGGCATCCAGTTCAGGAACCTCTTCAAGCAGCTCTTTCGCTGCCGTGCCCTGACCTGCAATCACATCGGGGTGATTGTAGGGATGGATAAACGTTGCGCCGGTTTTCTGAATAATTTGTTGAGCTGTCTCTTCGCGCGCGTCAATGGTTGATTCACAAAAAACGATCTCAGCTCCGTAGCCCTTCACAGCATCCACTTTCACTTTAGGTGCATTTTCAGGCATTATGATGGTGGCTTTGTATCCGTTCAGCTTTGCCGCAAGTGCTACTGCTTGCGCGTGGTTACCTGATGAGTGTGTTACTATCCCCTTTTCCCCTTCAGAAGCCGGCAGTTTATTGATGGCATTACAAGCACCTCTGAATTTGAAAGCCCCTACTTTTTGAAAATTTTCGCACTTAAAAAATAGCTCCGCGCCGGTTTGTTTATTGAACCATGCGGACTGAAGTACAGGGGTACGTTTTGCGAATGGTTTAATTCGTTCTGCCCCTTCGATAACATTGGTAAAGGTTGGGATTGGCTGCATAGCTGTGAATCTGTTTTACTGAAGTTTTTCTCTTAAAGTAACCATCTGTGATTATAGTGTGCCGCTAAATTTCACACAAAAAACTTAGAATCTTAATCTTTCAAGTTTTGTGTAAAAAATGGAAATATTATCGCTCTTTGATATATATTTCGGTTATAAGACTATGTTATATTAAGGTTGTCAGTAAATAGAGAGGTTATTTTTTAACGGGGCTAACCTAAAAACCCGTGCGGAGTGCGAAAAGAGTAAGGATCAAATACCGGGTAGAAAGAACCCGGCAACAAAGGTGAGAAACTATGAAGATATCAAGATTAGGTTTGATGCTCTCTCTGGTGGTTTTCCTGATTTTTATGAATGGGGTAATCGCTCAGCAGCAATCAAATCTCGACTGGTCTAACTTTGATTTTATTTCCGGTGATGAAATTATTTTCGAAGATAATCAGCAAGGCGAACGTAATGGAGCATTCCCAAGCAAATGGGATTTAGCTAATGGTAGTGTAGAAAATGCCGTTTTGGATGGTGAAAATGTAATCATGTTCATCAGAACTAATAGTAATAGTGATGGCGGTATCGTGCCATTGATGGCAAATAGTGATGAAGATTATCTGCCCGATGAATTTACGGTTGAATTTGATGCCTACTTCGAAACGCATAATCGAATCTACCGGATATTATTCTATGATGGTAAAAACCAGAGGCGATTAAACAGGAGTGCAAATCCGGGGAGTAATAATAGAGTGGACAGGGTTACTATAACCCAAAACTCTGTAAAATTTGGATCCATCACCAATCATTATCCGGGGTTTGGGATAAGCCTGAGTGATGACAATGCTAACTCTGAGCCTGGCTGGAGGCGTATATCCATCTCTTTTAACACAGGAACCCTTAAAGTGTACATTGATGAGATGAGAGTGCTAAACATTCCCAATATGGATTATAATCCGCTTGGGTTAACATTCGCATACCACAACCCAAATGGTGGCCATTTAGGCTATATAAAGAACATACGCGTAGCAAAAGGGGCAGTTCCGCTTTATGACAGGTTGGTTACCGACGGGCGAATTGTTACCACAGGTATTCGCTTTGATGTTAATAAAGCCACTTTACGGCCTGAAAGTTTTGGAATAATCAATGAAGTGGTAAAGCTGATGCAGCAAATTCCGGAATTGCACTTCAGTGTAGAAGGCCATACCGATAGTGACGGCAGCGAAACTTTGAACCAAACTCTATCCGAAGCAAGAGCTAATGCTGTGGTTCATGAAATGATTAATATGGGCATTTCACCTAACCGGCTTGTATCCGTGGGATACGGACAGACAGTACCGGTTGCAGACAACGCAACTCCAGAAGGAAAAGCACAAAACCGAAGAGTTGAATTTGTAAAGATTGATGAAGGTTTAGAAGAGATTGAAAAATCTGAAGTCTTTGAAAACATTCAAAATGTTGATGACAATCTAAAAGAAGCTCAAGCCGGAACAAGTGGCCTTACATCATACTTCTTAAAAATGTTTGGAACGATTGATCAGGGCGATATTAAATACGAAATCAACACAACTATCTGGCACGATATTGCAGCTGAAAAAATGGCCGCTGAAACCAACTTCCTTGTGATTAATTCCCGGGGGGAGTCATTTCCATCAAAGTTCATGGAAATCTTAGATGGTGAAGAGAAGTATGACATCAACTTCCAGGAAAATAGTGCCCGAAAAAAGATAAGAAGCAGAACAGATATTGAGAATTTCGAAAATGTGAAAAACTACGATGAAGGCACATTTCAGAAATTGATTGAAGGCAGAGGCGGAAAGTTCGTGGGTAGAGAAACCGTTTCAGGCTACAAGTGCCTTGTATTTTTGGAGGGTGCAGGAGAGGATGAAAGAAAAACCTGGTATTACAAAGGGCTGCCTCTAAGGGTGCAAACCCATAACTCACTTTATGAAATGATTGATTTGAAAGAAAACATCAGCATACCAGCAGAGCATTTTCTGATACCTGATGGGATTACTATACAATAAGCATTTAATTGATTTTACTTTACTAAGGTTGCAGAATCAGTCAAAATGAATCCGATTATTATTTGCGAGGGCTTAACCCAGCTAAATAGAAATTCAGAGACGTAGTAGGAAATGTTTGATAAAGCCAACTACTCCATATTTTTACACTTTAAATACGTTGAAAATCATGAAAAAAATAATCAGCACATGTATAATCGTTTTAATGCTTAGTGCTTCAGTTCAAGCACAGTATGATTTACTCCAAAAACCCTTTTTCTAATTTGAGGTTTTTCAGGAGCATGTTAATAAACTCAACATACCTCATTTCGACAGGATAACAGAGTTCGAAGACAACGAATATGAGGGAGAATACCTTGCCATTTACCTCAACGGAAATGATCTCTTCATTATTAAAATTGAATATCGCGACAATAAAAGCATACATGAACCTGCTTTACACATAGACGGTAAAGCAGCCGAATTTTATACAATGGATGGACTAACATTTTTAATGATAGACCTTCCTGAAACAAATAGCATATTGACCCTTGCAAGCAATAAGCTTATTGACATAACCGATTTTGAAACGATAGCGCTGCAAACAGGTTTCCTTGATCTAAAATCCGAAATTGCAAGCTGGCCTCAAATAATTCCGGCTGAGTACAGAATAGATGGAACTTTAATTGAAGCAAATGCGAGCGAAGGGTCAGATACCGGATATTACAACACTGAGGCGCGTGTAACTCTTATTATGAGCAAAACTGTAAAAAACTCCCTGATCAGATTAATGGAAGATTTTGATGGTAGTGAGGAGATTTTTATAAGTTTTCCCGATGGTACCATTTTGAATTTTCCTTTCAACAGTATTGAGGAAATCGATGATTTTTATCCACCGGAAAGTTTGATCAGTTTCGTCTACTACATTCCCTAATATAAAATGAGATTTGTTTTGAACGTGTACAAGAAATTAAAGTCCAGTTTCTTACTGAATGATATCTAAAAAAAATCCCGTAAGCTCTCGCTACGGGATTTTTAATTGTAAACTTATCTTCAACAATCAGGCAACTGCTTCCTCATCAATAATGTACTCTGTAACCTCAGAAGCTTCAGTAATCACATCAAAAAGCTGCGTGTTTCTAACGAAACCGTTAATTGCCTCGCTGCCGGGGCCAAACGATGCCAGCTCCACATAATCAGCAGTGTGAGAACCGCCCACCCAATTCACATGACAGTGGTTCGCTAATAACTGTCCCATTACTGCGGATGCGCTGTTCATTCTGCTGTACGCAGCCCGGAACTCTCCTCGTTCTGCCAGCCGGTACATTTCGGCTTCTTCCCTGCTAAATTCGTAACCGGTAGCGTACTCTACACGCTCCTGAATTTCGCTTATACTACTATCGGCGTTGAGCCCTCGTCGAATCCAGTTAGATGTTTGCCTAAAATCAGCAATTGAATCGAAGTGTTCATCCGGAGAACTGTTATAGCCGGGATTTGCATTTCCATGATCGGTGGTAACGATAACCAGAGTGTCATCACGATTAGCTGCAAACTCCATCACTACTCCGATGGCATCATCAAATGCAACCTGATCAAAGATTAATCCGCCAACATCGTTGCTGTGCGCAGCGTGATCTACCCTTCCTCCTTCAACTTGCAGAATGAAACCGTTTGAACTTTGAGATAGGTTATTAATGGCAAGGTCTGTCATCTCAGCAAGTGTTGGCACATTTGCAAGCAACTCATCAGAATGTAGATGATCGAGCGTATATGGCAGATGCCCGTTAGTAAATACACCAAGAATGTGGGACTCCTGAGCTCCCGCAAGCATCTCATCTTTAGTTTTTGCTACATGATATCCTGCTTCCTGAAAATTAGCGTACAGATTGCGTTCATCACTTCTTCGTTCAGCATCAAAATGTTGATTGCCTCCCCCCAGTAAAATATCAACTTTACGATCATAGTATTGTGCAGCAATTTCTTCACCCATACCGCGGCTCTCCACGTTTACGGCAAAACCTGCTGGGGTAGCGTGGGTGATTTCAGTTGTGGTTACCAAACCTGTTCGTTTGCCTGCATCCCTGAAAATCGGTAACAAAGGTTTATGGTGTGTTTCATCCGGCCCGATATTAAGAGCGCCATTATTCACCCTGTGGCCACAACCCCACGATGCAGATGCAGCAGCTGAGTCGGTTACAATTCTGTCAGCTGATGCCATATCCATCAGGCCGCGTCGAAACACGTTTTCTTCAAGCAGCCTGATCCAGTTGGATGGGCGGCCATGCTGGCGGCGGAGATAAGTATCAGCCATCTGCAGTGTTCCGGCACTCATGCCGTCACTCACCATAAAAATTACATTCCTGGTTTTACCTCTGTTTTGAATGGCACTGCAGCCACCGGCAAGGGCTATGCCTGATCCAAGTAAAAAAGTTGAAAGTGCTCCTGTTTTGAGAAAATCACGACGAGTTGGTTGGCTCATAGTACGATACGTTTACTAAAGTTAAGTTACTGTTGATCTTAAAATAACATTGCAAGAACTAATGAAATGTTAAAGTTTTGTTATTGTTTTGACACTTTGGCTTTATACCACAATTGCTTATCGAAAATGTTTAAGCAAACTACCGCCCATAAAACGGATTATTCATTCCACAAATCCGGAATATGTTCATAACCCCGGGCTCGTTCTAAAACCTGCTCAAATGGATCGATTTGGCCGGAGTGAACCTGATACAGCCGTTTTGAAGTTTCAGAAATTGCATTCACAAGATGAGGATATGGACGATCTGTAACATCAATCAAACCACAATTTAGATTTTCGCCATCATAGGCACGGCCGGTTAAATCCTGATCGGGCCATTGAAAGTAGGATGTGCCAATTAAACCGGGATGAGAATAGGCTGTTTCGGTATAGTGACGGTAGGCAATTCCGCGATCTTCCTGGGTATCAACCTGCCAGAGAGATTGCGACATCCCCCGATCTACCGTTCCAAAATGGTATTCACCAATCATCAGCGGCATTTCGGTAATCTCCATAAAGTGATCCATCAATTCATGCGATGGTGCAAGCGAATAGGAGTTGAAACTGAAAACATCGAACACTCCTTTGCATATTTCGAGCACTTCATCCTGAGCGCCGCCTCCAAATCTGATCCCCAGATTTAAGTGCCCGGGGCTGTGCCGCTTCAAGGCTTCATCAACTGTTTCGATGAAAATTCTGAATGTGTTATGAACAAAGGCAACCCGCCGTTCTGGTGTATCTTCTTCTGCAAGATAGCTTAGCAGCTCCTGTTTGATCGGCCGATCGTCACTTTCATTCAGAATCAGATCTATCACACGCAACTCTATCCCCTGCCATGCCGGTTCATTGCCGGTGAAGTACCCTATTAGCCAGGGATTATCCCGATAGCGTTCGGTTGATTGCTGAACGGCCGAATCAATTTGCTCAGCGAAACCGGGAGTATATACATCCGCCAGGCCCATCAGGCTGCCATCTATTCCAAGCCCGCCAAGCTGAGTCATAAACGGAATTCTGTTTTGCAAACGAACCTCATCACTCGACCAATTTGCGATAGTATTCAAACCCCACCGATTCATCCGGTTAAAAATATTGTCGATCGCTTTTTCCCTGTAATTCTCTCCGTAGCGGCGATGAAGGTTCCAGACACCAAAGGATGCCCTGTCGGGTTGTGTGGGATCAAAACCTTTACCCTCAGGAGGCAGCTCTTGCCAGAGGTTAGGCCTGTGATCAATTCTTACTGCATTTCCACCTCCACCAATTTGCACAACATTTACCCCATGAGAAAGAAACAGGTAACCCTCTGGGTCTACAAACCACCATCTGCCATCAATTTTTTCGGTTCTGAAAAAGCCGGTACCCTCATCAATCCGTGCATTTAGGTATCCGCCATATTTCGAGTAATTGTACTGCTCTGTATCAACAGGCAGTTTGTCTTCCGCCTCCCACTCCTCTCTCAGCTGTTCAAGTGAATAGATTTTGCCGTCCCAGTCACCCATATTCCACTGTCCAAATTCATCCACGGCAGGTTCAACTTCCAAATATTCATCCCCGGGGTCTTCTGTGTGTAGTGAAACAGATCGAATTTTAAACTTATGATCTCCAATCGGCACCCGCATGCGAACACCGATAGAATCTACACCTTTCAGCGGGCCTCTCTCACCGCCACCAAGATTTACCCAGCCTGTGTGGCGGGGCTGATTGTACATTCCTGCGAGATCGTGCCAAGCTGCCGGCGGTTCACGATAAAAACGAAGGGGTATGGCAAGGCGGTTCCATCCGTTGGGCACGTAGCTCATCACCCGTAACTCGTTGTAACCATCATCTGTAGTAAAACCAACATTAAAACGCTGTGGTGTAGTAATCATAAACTCAAATACCACATAATTGTAGTCATCCCAATCAGAAGGCAGGCCTGGTGTAATATCTTCAAGCGCAAGCATCTGTCCCGATACCTCGTGTTCGCTGTTGAAGTGAATGGTATAGTAATCTTGCTGTTGGCATGCGCTAACGAAGAGCAGAGCAGAGATAATTAGTAAAACTGGGTAATGCTGTAGGTAGCTCATCATAACATTTTTTGAATTCACTCTGTAAAATACATGAAATTATTGGTATATGATGATCAACCTTGAATTAGCTGATGAGCATAAACCTCAGGCGGGACAAATCGAAAATCTCCTCATCTTTAGCAGATCAATTTGTTCGATTTTGACTTCAGTAATATACACCACCGTCAGCACTTGGCAATCGAAGCACTAAACCCTTTTTCCACCAAACAGATTATACTCTCTAAGGCTTTTTCGTGCAAAGTTTATCAGTACAATAGCAAGAACAAAAAGCGCAAGTGCCAATGCAGCCAAAACATAGCTGTGTGATGTAATGTTATTCCACACAAAAAAGAGCAGCGAAGCTAATGTTACTGCAAACATGAATGTCATTGGCAGCAGCGTAAATATAGGATTTACATCGGTTTTGATGAGCCATACTGATACAGCCAGCAAAGCGAGTGCAGCGAGAAGCTGGTTTGCTGAACCAAAAATGGGCCACAACTCCTGAAATTGGCCGGTTAACAACAAAGCCGTGCTCAATACGCCAACAATGGCTGTACTTATAAAACGGTTTTCAGATACAACATGAACCCGCGTCTCTTCTTTTTCAAAATACTCTTTAAAGGTGAATCGGGCCAGGCGTGTACAGGTATCGAGTGTGGTAAGGGCAAAAGCCGAGACTGTTAGTGCAACAAATGAAATGGCAAGAGATTCAGGAATACCGATGGATGAAATGAATCCGCCAAGCCCCTGAGAGAAGAGTGTTACCGGACCCAAATCAGCAAGGCTGGCCATATATTGGTCACGCGAGAGTACCATCACAGCACCCACAGCCAGAATAGCCAGCAGCGATTCAATCAACATGCCGCCAAAACCGATGGTTTTTGCATCCGTCTCCTTATTGATCTGCTTCGACGTGGTACCCGATGCCACCAGCGAGTGGAAGCCGGAGATGGCTCCACAGGCAATGGTCACAAACAGTACCGGGAAAAGAAAACCTAACCCTTCGGCATAAAAATGGATCTCATTGCCCATTTGGGCTGTTGGATTGGCTACAATCACGCCGATAACTCCAAACAAAATCATGCCATATAACAGATATGAGTTCAAGTAATCACGCGGCTGTAGTAATACTTGCACAGGGCTCACAGCTGCAAAAAAGATGTAGGCGAGAAGTATCGTAATCCAGAACCAGTAGCCAAGTTCAAACGGCAGCAGTTCCCCACCGTAAATCATAGCGTACATTATGGCAACACCAACCACAGTAAGCAGCCAGAAAGGCACCTTGCCTGTACGGAAAATTGCTCCAAAGATAAGGGCCAGAATGATAAACCCAACCGATGCCGAAGCTGCCGCAGGAACGCTAACAAAGGTACGGGCTACAATATCCATAAACACAGCAATGATGAGGATGAGCGTGGCAAAGGCAAAAATAATGAACAGCTTTTTTCCAAAAGCCCCTATATAGCGCTCTATCAGCTCTCCTATCGATTTTCCTTTGTGCCGCAGTGAGGCGGTAAGCGAGGTAAGATCGTGAACAGCTCCGAAAAAAATTCCACCGATAATGATCCACAAAACGGCCGGTATCCAGCCAAAAGCCACGGCAATGATTGGCCCAACGATAGGCCCTGCTCCTGCAATGGACGCAAAATGATGGCCAAGCACCATCGGCGTTTTACTTGGCACATAATCTACGCCATCTTTTTCAGTGTGGGCAGGTGTAATGTTATCATCATCAATTTTGAGCTTATCGGCAATGAAGCGGCCATAAAATCGATATGCCAACACAAATAGGGTACCGGAAATAGCAAGAAGCAGAATTAGGTTCATAAGAAGATCTTTTAAACACTTGGGTTATGTTTCATGTTGAACACAAGTATTCGTCTGGTATGTCAATAACATGTTAAAAGTGACCTTTGTCAATGGCATCCCGTTGGGGCAAACGTCACTTCGTCGTAAAAGAACGCTTCAAGGAGCTTTCGCACGCTTGAAGGTTCATTATTTGTTAAACAGATACTTCGTTCAGTTACCGGTTCAGAAGTTGTGCATTAATCTCTATTTTCGAAAACATATTTTTTGGATTGCCACGTAAATTTCTGCGATACACCGTGTTTCCATGGCAATTCTTCAAAGCCACTTAAGGAAATGACGTTCAAAATATAATGTGGTTTCTTTAATTTAAACTATAGTTATTTAATTACTTAAAATTTATTTCAACCCATTGAGAAAGCTAACCACAAAACAGATCCTTCAGCGTAATCAGCAGCGGGCAGCACCTCTTAAACACAATTTTATCCTTTGGATGCACAACATCCGAAGCATGCACAATGTGGGCTCTGCTTTTCGTAGCTGTGATGCTTTTGGGGTGCATGAGCTGTGGCTGTCCGGGTACACACCAATACCGCCAAGGCCGGAAATCACAAAAACTGCCATAGGGGCAGAAGATCACGTAGCCTGGAAACAAATTGATAATATTTCCTCTGCCGTCAATCAATTGAAAGAAAGCGGCTATACCATCGTTGCACTTGAGCAAACAGATTCAAGTATTCCGCTTCATGATTACCAGGCTTCTTCAAAACCAACCTGCCTTATTCTTGGAAACGAAGTAACGGGTGTTGATACTGAGCTCCTCACCCATGCAGATGCCTGCGTGGAAATTCCTCAATTTGGAATGAAACACTCACTGAATGTATCCGTTGCTGCCGGAGTTGCCCTCTACGCCTTCTATGAGAAATTAAAAACTGAATGATTAAGAAACTCATTCTGCATGTTGTCTGCTTAATTGGTAATTTTCGGGCTTAAGAAAATTCTCAGCAGGCATTTTTAAAGCAGTTACACAGCTACTTATGGCGAAACGTATTTTAGTTACTTCTGCCCTTCCTTACGCAAACGGGCCAATTCATCTTGGCCATCTTGCAGGTGCTTATCTACCGGCCGATCTCTACACAAGATTTCAGAGACTCAACGGCAAAGATATCATTCATATTTGCGGATCTGATGAGCACGGAGTTCCCATTACCATTGCTGCCGAAAAAGAGGGTGTAACCCCGCAGGAAATTGTTGACCGCTATCATTTTGCGAACAAAGAGGTGTTCGGGCGTTTTGGAATTGCTTTTGATTATTATGGACGAACCAGTTCCGAAACACACAAAAAAACATCTCAGGAAATTTTTCTGAAGCTGCATGAGCAGGGCGTTTTCACGAAGAGAACGCAGGAACAGCTTTATGATGAAGAAGCAAATATGTTTCTGCCCGACCGATATGTGAAGGGGGCCTGCCCGAGTTGCAGCCACACCGAAGCATACGGTGATCAGTGCGAAAAATGCGGTACCTCACTCTCTCCAACCGATTTGATTGACCCCGTAAGCGCCATTACAGGCAATAAGCCCATCATAAAAGAGACGGAACACTGGTTCATACCTCTTGGCGATTTCCAGCCCTGGCTTGAAGAGTGGATCGATTCCCGCCAAAATTGGAAAGCCAATGTGTTGGGGCAGTGCAAAAGCTGGCTCGATGCCGGCCTTGGTGATCGTGCCGTAACACGCGACCTCACCTGGGGCGTACCCGTGCCCCTGCCCGATAACGATGGAAAAGTTCTTTATGTCTGGTTTGATGCACCCATTGGCTACATCTCTGCTACAAAAGAGTGGGCAGAACTGCGGGGAAATGCCGACGAATGGAAACGTTGGTGGCAGGATGAAGATACCAGCCTCATCCACTTTATCGGGAAAGATAACATCGTGTTTCACTGCATCATGTTCCCTGCCACACTGAAACAGCACGGCGATTATATTCTGCCCGAAAATGTGCCAGCAAATGAATTTTTAAACCTTGAAAGCAGAAAACTTTCTACTTCTAAAGGCTGGGCCGTTTGGCTGCATGAATATCTGGATGATTTTGAACCCGATCTTTTGCGATACGTTCTTGGAACTACCCTGCCTGAAGCGAAAGACTCTGATTTCTCCTGGAAAGATTTCCAGAGCCGTGTAAACAGCGAACTGGCCGACATTCTCGGAAACTTTGTATTCAGAACTACAAGTTTTACACATCGCTTTTTTGATGGTGTTGTGCCCACACTTAGTAACCCTACCGAAACTGACCTCGCAGCACTGAAAGAGATCACTGTTCAGAAGAAAAAAATTGAAGAGGCGTACAACACGTTTAAGTTCCGTGAGGCGATCAGTGAAACTATGCATCTCGCAAGGATAGGCAACCGTTACTTCACCGAAACTGAACCGTGGAAAACCAGAAAAGAGAATCCTGAGGCATGTGGCAACACACTTTATGTTTGCCTTCAAATTTCTGCAGCACTATCGGTGATGTTTCAGCCTGTGCTTCCGGGTAAAATGAGTATCCTTCGAAACCAGCTTGGCGTACCCGATTTAACCGATTGGGAAAATGTTAATGATCATCTTGTTGCTGCCGGACAGGTAATTGGCGAAGGTGAGATTCTCTTTGCAAAAATTGAAGATTCAGTTGTTGATGAACAAGTAGAAAAACTTAAGCAGAAAGAGGCTTCTCAAAGTGGTGGCAAGGTTTACGAGCCGCTCAAGAAAGTATCCGATTTTGGAAATTTTGCAGCTTTGGATCTCAGAGCAGGGGTAATTGTATCAGCCGAAAAGATCAAAAAATCAAAAAAACTGCTAAATATTGTTGTTGACCTTGGTTTTGAAAAGCGCACCATACTCTCCGGTATTGCAGAATCGTTTTCTCCCGAAGATTTACCGGGGCAACGTGTTTGTGTGGTGGCAAATCTTGCTCCAAAGAAAATGATGGGCATTGAAAGTAACGGCATGATTCTGATGGCAGAAGATGAAGACGGGGTATTCAAATTTGTGGAAACATCTGCAGAACCCGGCAGCCCAATAACCTGATGTATAAAATGAAACAAGCAGTTAAAGAAATTCCATTGGGTTGCAGCCTTACGGAGAGCTCCACACATTTTCGATTCTATTGCCCAAAAGCACGGGCTGTGCATTGTGTAATTTTTGATGATTACGACATAGAAACCGGGCGCCATGTTGAGATGAATAAAGATGATAATGGCTACTGGCAACTTTCCATAAGTGAAAACCTTGAGGGTAAGTGGTATGGTTATAAGGTCTCTTTTGATGACAAAGACAAGCCCGACACCCCCTATATCGACGAAATTTTTGCTGACCCATACAGCAAGCATGTAACCGTTAAAAACACCTACAGGCAAGAAGCACGCAGTTACATTTTTGAACATGATTACGACTGGGAAGATATTGGCCACCAATTCCCCAATGATCCGCGCGATCTTGTAGTCTATGAAACACATCTGAAAGATATGTGCGCGCACAGAACATCAGGCGCATCGGGGCAGGCGTGTTATCAAAAATTTATTGACCGCAATCAAACCGGTGGGCTTAACCACCTTAAAAAGCTCGGGGTTAATTGTATTGAGTTTCTTCCTCTGCAAAAATTTTCTCCGGTAGAACCTCCCTATGGTGCGATTACACCGGAAGGCTTCCACAACACATGGAATGTGTATGCTACTAATTACTGGGGTTACATGACCTCCTTCTTCTTCGCACCGGAAAGTTGGTATGCTTCAGACTACAGCAACAGGCATTCCGGCAAAACCACAGCAGTAGTAAACGAATTAAAAAACGTTGTAAAAGAGCTACACAGAGAGGGAATAACCGTTTTGATGGATGTAGTGTACAATCACACCTCCCTTTTTGATATGAATCCCCTTACCCATTTAATGCCAGACGTGTATCTGCGCAAAGATGAAAAAGGGAGATTAATGAACCGCAGCGGTACAGGGAATGAGTTTCGATCTGAAAATCCTGTTGCCAGAAAAATGATTATCGACTCTCTTCTTTACTGGATGGAAGAGTATAAAGTTGACGGTTTCCGGTTTGACCTCGCAGCCCTGCTCGACAAAAAAACGTGGAATGAAATAAAGAAAGCAATTCACAAAAAATATCCGAAAGCCGTGCTGATTGCTGAGCCGTGGGGAGGTTATTACTCTCCACATACATTTTCTGATCATGGCTGGGCTTCCTGGAACGACCGTATCAGAAATAGCATAAAAGGGGCAGATCCGCTGCACGACCGTGGCTTTATATTTTCGGAATGGCAGCACGAAACACGCAGGCATCGGCTCGAAAATGTTTATAAGGGCACACTCAATCACGGTGAAGGTGGTTTGTATAATTCATCAGATCACAGTGTAAACTATCTTGAGAGCCATGACGGCTATACGCTGGCAGATTTTATCCGGATTGGGCTGAACCCTGAACAGCACGACCAGCCTGTAGCCGACAGGGATAAGCATGTAAAGCTTAACAATATCCAATTAAAGCTTTGTAAGTTTGCAGCAATCTGTCTTTTCACGGCTCAGGGTATCACTATGATCAATGCCGGACAGGAATTTGCCCGTACAAAAGTGATTGCCAAATCCCCGCATGGCGATCCCGACGAAGGCAAAATGGATCATAACAGTTATCAAAAAAATAACACTACCAATTGGCTAAATTTCGACGATCTCAAAGCAAACAGAGATCTTTTTGAATATTATCGAGGCCTCATCAACATCAGAAAAACATCGCCTGCACTCAGAAAATGTGAACCCGGAGAAATTTGCTTCGACTATTTTGGCGACCCATTACTACTAAGTTTCTACATCACAGGAAAATCCACCGGCGATATGTACGATTATTTTGTTATCCTGAACGGGAATGCATTTCAGCACAATGAACAAAAGCTGCCTGCAGGTATCTGGGAGGTTATTGCAAACAATAAAATTGCTACAACACAAACCATTGAGATAGTAAGCGGCACCATCAATATTCCATCACAAGGCGGAATATTACTAAGAAAGTTGCGACATTAGTTTTCACAGAATATTTTAGTGTAATTTTTTAACTCAAAATCCTGTTCAATTTGGCAACGAATCCTTCTACCTCGCGGGGCACCTGGAACTCAAAACTTGGATTTATTTTGGCAGCAGCCGGCTCCGCTGTTGGCCTTGGCAATATTTGGCGGTTCCCAACAGAAACCGCATCAAACGGCGGTGCTGCTTTTCTTATCGTCTATTTAATTTGTGTGCTTCTCATCGGGCTTCCGGTAATGATAGCCGAACTATCCATAGGGCGCAGTTCCAAGAAAAATCCGGTTGGTGCCTTCAGGGCGTTGTCAAACAATAAGTTTTTCCCTTTAGTAGGTGTTTGGGGGGTTCTTTGTGGTGTGATGATTCTCAGTTTTTACACAATCATTGCCGGATGGACATTCAGCCATGTATTTGTAGAAATATTCACTTTTGCCGGTATGGATGGTGCAGCATCGACTCTGGCTGATTTTGACAATGGATATGTTAATGCCATTTTTGCCCTGCTCTTTATGGCGCTAACCATCGGAATAATACGAGGCGGTGTAAGTGATGGAATTGAGAAAGCAACCAAACTGATGATGCCACTGCTTATACTCATTCTGGTAGTAATGACACTGTTTGTAGTATTTCAACCAGGAGCAAGCGAGGGGCTTCGCGTCTACTTGATGCCCGATTTCAGCATGATAACTCCCAATCTGGTGCTCGCTGCACTTGGCCAGGCTTTCTTTTCTTTATCGCTCGGTATGGGGGCATTAATTACTTATGGTTCTTATCTAAGTAAAAAAGAGAATATTGTTGAAGCCGCTGGTTACGTAACTCTCGCGGATGTTGGAATTGCCTTCCTTGCGGGTTTACTAATTATGCCTACCATTTTCCTTGCGCAAGCACAAGGTGTACAAATTTATGATGCAGACGGAAGTTTCCTCGCCGGCCCTGCACTAATCTTCCAAATTTTGCCGGAGCTTTTTGCTCAAATCGGCGGTGTACTCGGGTTGATTGTAGGTGTTTCATTCTTTTTCCTCTTGAGCCTTGCGGCACTTACATCTACCATCTCACTGCTTGAAGTGCCCACTGCCTATGTGATTGACGAGCATGGTGTAAAAAGAAAAAAAGCTGCCCTTTATGTTGGGCTTTTTGTACTGGCTCTTTCGATGATTATTTCATTTAATACGGATTTAATCGGGCATATTGACTATATCTTTAGTGTTATTGGCCTGCCACTTGGTGGTTTGCTGATTTGCATCTTCATTGGATATTTCTGGAAAACACAGAGCGCCGTTGATGAGATGAAAAACGGCTTTAAGGATATAAAAAATTCAAGGCTTATACCTTTATGGCCAATTTTCATAAAGTACATCTGCCCAATAATCATCGCCATCATACTTATTCGAACAATCTTCAGTTAAACAGAAATTTATAAATTCGGTATCTTTTAGCCTGCGGTTGTTAAACAGTAACAGCAGCAGTATTTTGATATAATTTGAACGAAACAGAATATGGCAAAAATTAGCACATCCGATTTTCGTAATGGCCTCAACATTATTCTTGATGGCGAAATCTACACTATCATTGAGTTCCAGCATGTAAAACCGGGGAAGGGCCCGGCGTTTGTCCGCACCAAACTTCGCGGTGTTGAGAATGGAAAAAATATTGATAAAACCTACCGCTCCGGTGAGAACATGGAGTCTGTACGCGTTGAGCGTCAGCCTTACCAGTTTCTCTACTCTGACGGAGATATGTTCTTCTTTATGAACCAGCAAACCTACGAACAGATACCACTTGAACGCTCACGGGTTGAAAAAGCGCAGTATGTTACTGATGGGCTTGTTTGTACACTTGTGGTAGATGTTGAAAACGAGAAGATTTTGTACGCTGAACCACCTGATCAGATTGAAACAGAAATTATCCAAACAGATCCCGGTGTCCGGGGCGATACTGCACAGGGCGGCAGCAAGCCGGCTACTATTTTGGGTGGTGCTGTAGTACAAGTGCCGTTATTTATTAATCAGGGTGAAAAAATTCGTGTTGATACCCGCACCGGCAATTACCTTGAACGGGTAAAATCATAAGTTGCCCAACAAGTTACTGCCATCAATTTGATGAGAAACACTAATTAACCAACTTTTTTACAATGGACTTAAAACTGATCAAAAATATTTTAGACCTCATTTCTGAAAGCGATGTAAATGAAGTATCCATCGAAGAGGGAGATTTCAAAATCAAAGTGAAAAAGCAATCAGACGCTTCTGCTCCCGTACATTATCAGGCAACAGTACCTCAGGCTGCGGCTGCACCTGCACCTGCTCAGCCTGCAGTATCTGAAGTAAAACCTGAGGCGGCTAAATCAGAACCAAAGCCTGCCGGCGATGTAGTAAAATCTCCAATAGTTGGTACGTTCTATGAAGCAGCGTCACCCGACTCTGACCCATTTGTTACTGTTGGCCAGCGTGTTGAAAGCGGACAGACTCTCTGCATCATCGAAGCGATGAAAATTATGAATGAAATTGAAGCTGAATTCTCAGGTACGGTAGAAAAAATTCTTGTTAGTAATGCATCCCCCGTAGAATTCGACCAGCCTCTCTTTATCATCAAAAAAGACTAACATCCGTTTATGTTTAAGAAAATATTGATTGCAAACAGAGGTGAAATCGCTTTGAGGGTTATACGAACCTGCAAAGAGATGGGTATAAAAACGGTTGCTGTTTATTCAACAGCCGATGAAAATAGCCTTCACGTAAAGTTTGCGGATGAAGCAGTATGTATTGGCCCGCCTGCAAGTAAAGACAGTTACTTGAAAATTCCGTCAATACTTGCCGCTGCAGAAATAACCAATGCTGAAGCTATCCACCCCGGCTATGGTTTTCTGGCCGAAAATGCTGAGTTTAGCCGAATATGCGGCGAACACGACCTGAAATTTATTGGGCCATCACCTGAGATGATCAGCACAATGGGCGATAAAGCTACTGCAAAGGCCACCATGATCAAGAATAATGTGCCCGTTGTTCCGGGATCTGACGGAATAATTGACACAATGGAAGAAGCAAAAAAAGTAGCTGACGGTATAGGCTACCCGGTTATTATTAAGGCTACCGCCGGAGGTGGCGGCCGAGGCATGCGTGTTGTGCACAAGGAGGAAGAGTTCAAAAATGCTTACAACACTTGTAAAAACGAAGCCGAGGCTGCCTTTGGTAATCCTGGTGTTTACATCGAGAAGTTTATTGTAAACCCGCGCCATATCGAGATTCAGATTATGGGTGACCAACACGGTAATATTGTTCACCTTGGCGAACGTGAATGCTCATTGCAAAGGCGCCATCAAAAAATTCTAGAAGAAGCTCCATCACCGGTAATGACGCCCGAAGTTCGGGAAAAGATGGGAACTGCAGCAATAAACGCAGGTAAGGCAATCAATTACGAAGGTGCCGGAACTGTGGAGTTCATCGTTGATAAAGATCTCAACTTCTATTTTATGGAGATGAACACCCGTATTCAGGTAGAACATCCTGTAACTGAGGAGATTACATTCAGCGATCTTGTAAAAGAGCAGATTATTGCAGCATCTGGTGGAAAAATCAGTACTAAACCATTGAAAATGCGCGGACATGCCATTGAGTGCAGAATCAATGCAGAAGATCCGGCAAAAAATTTCCGCCCTTCAGCAGGTAAAATTACCACATTTAATATTCCCGGTGGGCGAAGTGTACGCGTTGATACTCATGCCTATTCAGGTTATACCATTCCGCCAAATTACGACTCAATGATTGCCAAACTAATTGTCAGCGCACCAACCCGTGAGGAGGCTATCCAACGGATGAAGCGTGCGCTTGAAGAGTTTGTGATTGAAGGAATAAAAACGTCCATTCCTTACCATCAGCAGCTTATGAACGATCCTGGCTTTCTAAAAGGCGAGTTTAACACGCAGTATCTTGAAACATCATTTAAATACAATCCAGAATTAAGCGAATAACCTATTTATGAATTTACCCGACGATTTAAAATACACCAAAGAGCACGAATGGGTTCGTGATAATGGCGACGGTACCGTAACCGTGGGCATCACTGATTTTGCTCAAGGCGAACTTGGTGATATTGTTTTTGTTGAGCTTGAACCAGAAGGTTCAGAATTTGAACAGGATGATGTTTTCGGCACTGTTGAAGCTGTAAAAACAGTTTCAGAACTTTTTAGCCCTGTTAGCGGAGAGATTGTTGAAATAAACGAGCTGCTGGAAGACGATCCTGAGCTCGTAAATAATGATCCGTATGGAGACGGCTGGATGGTTAAAATTAAATGTAGCGATTCAGCTCAGCTGGAATCTCTGCTTTCAGTTGATGCATATCAGGAACTGGTAAACTGAGATTAGATTTTAGCACCAAGGTTTATACTTTTTTTCTGATCTCCCGAATAATTATCGGGAGATTCTTTTTTATTCTCATCAATCAGCCGGTTTTTAAACATATCGGCATACATCAAATAAACGCACGTTATGCAAACTCATCACGATGAGTGGATTCTCATTCTTGATTTTGGGTCTCAATATACACAGCTAATTGCCCGGCGGGTTCGGGAGCTCAACGTTTACTGCGAAATCCATCCATACAACACCCCTGTAGATACTTTCTCAGATTCACCACCAAATGGGATTATTCTTTCGGGTGGGCCGAAGAGCGTTTATGATGATGACGCACCGGAACTGAATCTGGATTATCTGAATCTGGATTTGCCGGTTTTGGGCATTTGTTATGGCCTGCAATCACTTGCTCACACCATTTCAAGAGGGTCTGTTGCAAAGGCTGAAAAGCGGGAGTTTGGCAGGGCAAAACTCATTATTGATGACCATTCCGATCTGTTTAAGAATATTTCTGATAACACAGTGGTATGGATGAGCCACGGCGATCATATCAAACAGTTGCCCCAACCATATCAAACAATTGCGCATACTTCAAACGCACCGGTAGCTGCTGTACGCCATGAGCAGAAACCCATTTTTGGTGTCCAGTTCCACCCGGAAGTGGTTCACACAGATGAGGGAGGCGAAATACTCAAAAACTTTGTAATTAATATCTCCGGTTGTGCCGGTACATGGACACCAGCTTCATTTGTTGAAACTGAAATTGAAGCAATCCGCCAAAAAGTGGGTGATGACAAAGTTATTTGCGGCCTCTCAGGCGGGGTTGATTCCACGGTAGTTGCAACACTTATTCACAAAGCCATAGGAGATCAGCTTCTATGCATTTTTGTGGATAACGGCCTTCTCAGAAAAAATGAGTACACCGAAGTGCTCGATACGTACAAAAAACATCTTAAACTACCGGTGGAAGGTGTTGATGCATCCGATCTTTTCCTAGATAACCTTGAGGGGGTTTCAGATCCCGAAGAGAAACGGAAAATTATTGGCAATACCTTTATCGATGTGTTTGATGAGGCCGTATCAAACAAAAAAGGGTTTAAATACCTGGCTCAGGGAACCCTATACCCAGATGTAATTGAAAGTGTTTCATTCAAAGGGCCGTCAGCAACAATTAAATCGCATCACAATGTAGGCGGGCTTCCGGAAAAAATGAACCTCAAACTGCTTGAACCGGTTCGGGAACTTTTCAAAGATGAAGTGCGCAGGGTTGGAAGGGAACTTGGCATACCAGAAAATTTTATCGGCAGGCACCCTTTTCCCGGGCCAGGTATGGGTATCCGCGTTTTGGGTGGGCTGAGCAGATCCAAACTCGATCTGTTGAGAGAAGCCGATGCAATCTTTATTCAATCACTAAGGGATCACGGGCTGTACGATAAAGTTTGGCAGGCACTTGCCGTTCTGCTGCCTGTTCAATCAGTAGGTGTTATGGGTGATGAACGAACATACGAATATACAGTGGCGTTGCGGGCAGTAACCAGTGTTGATGGAATGACAGCCGATTGGGCACACTTGCCGTACGATTTTCTTGCTGAGGTTAGCAACCGCATCATCAATGAAGTGCGTGGTGTAAACCGTGTAGTTTATGATGTAAGCTCAAAACCACCTGCAACCATTGAATGGGAGTAATAGGGAACTAACATCAGCCGTTTGTCTATACCAGTTGTAAATCACTCTTTTCTAACATTATGAAACAGATTCTGCTCGTTTTACTACTGCCACTTTTTGCAGCTGCAGCTGTTGGTGCTCAAAATTTTAATGATGCCGTAAATCTCTACAATGATGAGCAATTTGAGCAAGCCCTGGAGATTTTCACTCAGTTTGACGACGACAGGTCACTATTGTTTACAGGCAAAACTCTTCTTGCACTCTCCGAGTACAAATCAGCCAACGAGTATTTTTATCGTGCTGCGGAAAGCAGAAACGGAGCTATTCAGGAAGAAGCGCTCTATTCATTAGCTCTTTCCCACTTTGAGTTAAAGAATTATGCATCCAGCCTCTCATACCTCTACCAAACCGTTCAAAGCAACAACCTCTCCGGTTTACGGCAGGATGCCCGCAGATTTTACGTTGATATCCTAAACTATCTGAGTGAACGAGAGCGATTTGAAACACTGCAACAACTCGAAAATTCAAACATTCGGTTTGATTTGGTGAGCCGCTCACGGTCCTATTTACAGCCGGGCCGATTCGATGATCTTGTTCAACAGTTCAGGCGGTTAACAACAAATGCAGCCATTCTTGAACGCATTGAGAACGAACTGGAAACCACATCACCTATCCAAACATTTGTTCATGCATTCCCTGAAGCACCAATAGGTAAGATGTATAATGTTGGAGTAATTTTACCAACGTTTGATGAGAACGACCCCGACTTTACCATTCCAAGAAATCTTTATTTTGGAATGCTGGTGGCTGCCGACGAATTTAACAGCAGAAATACCGACCAAAAAGTACAGCTCGTTTTCAAAAATTCGCACGAAAACCCCGATTCATCTGCGGCTGCTTTCAGAAACCTCTACGAATCCAAGCGAATAGACGCGGTAATGGGCCCGTTATTTTCTGAACCGGCTTTAAGGATGGCTTCCGTTGCAGATGAGCTGAACATACCCATGCTACCTCCTCTTGCTAACTCTGACAATTTAAACAGAGCTTTTGATTCTACATTTCAGATAAATCCTACTTTCAGAATTCATGGAAAAATGATGGCTCGCTATGCCGTAGAGCAGCTTGGCCTTCAGGAAATTGCCATTATGATTGAAGAAGATGATCCGGGCAGGCCGGCCGCAATTGCCTTCCGGGATGAAGCTGAGCATCTGGGTGCAAACATAACATATTTTATTGAGGAGAACTTTGCCGTTCGTGGGTATGATATCACCGAATTTACGGAAGTATTTACCATGGACGAAGAACTTGCAGACTCTCTTGGCTATCTTCCATCTGAAGCCATTTATGCTCCATTTTCAGGGCAGGCTTCCGTGACCATGATGAACCTTTTGCTCAACGATCTTGAAAGCATGAGAAACAACCTTGTTATCCTTGGAATGGAAACATGGGAAAATGCAACCGTAACAAACTTTCAACAGCGTTTTTTCGAGATTTACTATTCTCAGGCGTTTTCACCCTTTTCTGAACGAAACAGTTATCAGTTTTTTTCTGAGGATTTCGAAAACAGATTTGGGCTGCCGCCCGACCGTTTTGCTATGATTGGCTATGATGCTGCCTCTTATCTTTTTCTGAGCCTCGAAACAGCCGGAAATCCCGAATATACTTCACGGGCTTTGAAATCTCTGCCGAAGTTTGAAGGGTTGAATATGCGTATCCATTTTGACGGTGAAAAAGTGAATCAACACGTATTCATTCAAAAACTTACAGAAAGAGCGCGCCAGCGGGTTGCTGAACCGATAGATGTTGAGCAGTAGAGTGCTGGATTGATTGTGGTTTGAAAAACGATTTAATATCGTCAAATCGAGCGCTATGAGCTATTCCAGCGCAGTTTTTCTGAAGTGCCTAATGAAGATGAGATGTTTGTGTTGATGATGATTCAGATACATATAAAAAATTCTCGTCTTCATTCCTCCTGAAAAGCGTCGGAATTGCGCTCGAATTGACGTATTAGTAACATCAATTATCTAAACCTTACGAAAACTAATTTCCTGCCTCTGTATTAGCCCTTTCCCTCTCATCGCGGATTCTGTGCTGCTCACGAATCCAGCGCCGCCAAACCTCACTTGCTTCACGGTGCTCTTGAAATGTACGTGAGAAATGGTGTGTCCCCTCCGGTGTTGCAACCATAAAGAGGTAGTCGTGTTCTTCGGGATGTAAAACGGATAGAATGGAAGATAAATCCGGATTGGTAATCGGCCCGGGAGGCAGGCCTTGTATCAAATAGGTATTGTATGGATGTTCAAACCTGTAATCTTCAAAAAGTAATCTTCTTCGTTCGCCAAGAGCGTACGCCACAGTTGGATCGGCCTGCAACATCATGTTTCGGTTGAGCCGATTCAGGTAAAGGCCGCTTATGCGAGGTTTTTCGTCACTGAAACGGGCCTCCCACTCTACAATTGAGGCAAGTATCAATACTTCATTCAAAGATAGGCTATTAGTTTCAAACTCAGCCTGGTATCGCTGAATCACAAGCCGGTCGAACTCCCGCAACACTCTGCGAACCAATCCATCGGCTGAGGCCGTCCAGAATACTTCGTATGTGTTTGGCAGCATTCTTGCGAAAAGCTCCTCTCCTGTCAGTTCAAATTCCAGTGCCACAGTTGAGCTGTCTGTAAAGATATTGTGAAAGTCAGTGCTATCTGCTCGCATCTGATTTCCGAGGTTTCGGGATAACCTGGCTACATCTGTTCCAGGTAGAATGGTAACCCTTGCGGGATCCTGCATGCCACGAGCCACAACTGATAAAAAATCGCTAAACGATCTGTTTTCATTGATTTCGTACCTGCCCGGCCTGAAAGACCTCCACCCCAATATATTTCCTGCCCAAATCAATTGTCCTCTGTCGAATGACACTTCTATTTCATCAAGTGCATCAGCAAGGCCTTCAATATCGGTTCGTTCATACAGTAACACTTCAACAGGCGCTTCAGCAATGATGGCATTTTCACCGTGCAGCCTTGTATATCGAGAGATAAACACAAGAAAAAAAATGAACCCGAACAGTAGCGTGAGATATAGTAACTCACGTAACGAAAAGTGATGCATATCAAGCAATTTGTTGAAAACAGAATGGTCAAGATAAGAGATTATCACAACAAAGAGCAGATCTCTATTGATTCGTTATGCATAGAACTATTAACGTATTTTTACGCTTAGTGTCTCTTATTTACTCATTGGTGCGCAACAAATTTCACAACTTTTCGTATATTATACAGATATGAATTTTAGTAACCGAAAGGTACCAAATGCCCTAAAGAACAGTCTCAGGCTTTGATCGGCCTGGGACTTTTTTATTTAGGGTACAGCTGATCAAAATGTTGGGTTCAAACGCAGCCAAAGAGTTGGCGAAGAATCAAATGTTTTAAGCGGCCAGGCGAGCTCAAGCCGGAAAATTCCGCTACCCAACCCTACTCCTGCATCGTGTTGAAAGCCAGAAAAACTGAAGTCCCTAAAACTCCCTTTTGTTCTGTTTCTGAGGCCATTGTCAGGATCAAGGCCTGACCAAAAGAAAATCGGCCCTGTATGTATATTTCTTCCGGTTGTCCACCCACTATCAAGAAAAAGCAAAATGTGCAGATTATAGTCTCGTATCCACTCTCCCATTCTGTTTGATGGCCTTCCAAATTGCACCTCAAGGTTACTAAGAAGCATACGATTTCCCGCAAAATACTTATAGGGAGATCCTCTCAATGTCCCGATACCGCCCAGATAGAAGTTCTTAAAATCGGGTACATCACCTGTAATCAAACCACCCTGTAATCTCCATCGCAGCACAGAACCGGGTTCAAAATTGTAAAAGAGTGAAGTTTCTGCCCTGTATCGATTAAACCGATAATTTTCATCACTGGCTCCGTTATCCGCAAGTTCTGCAATTATTGTACCTGTAGCAGTAAATTGGTTTGTAATAAGTGTTCTTCTCGGGTTGAGTGAAAGCGAAATGCTATAGATATCGAGATCTATTTCATCAGAGAACAGATCTATAGCCGGATTTGGCCTGTAGGTAGAAGAGTAGCCAAACAAACTGTAGCTCGTTCTTTGTTCGAGCGATGAAAACGTTGAACGGTTGAATGAAAATGCTCCTTCAAGCCATCGGTTTGAACGAATTGCTGTATAAATACCGAACCCTTCCATCTGGTAATAATCAAGAAAATCATAACTAGCCAGAAAGGAAGTGAGTGATGTTTCTGAGAGGCCAACTCTTTGAAAATCATCTGTGGCTGTAGCGTTATGAAACTCAAATCCCACCATGAAGCGATTTCGGCTGCCAATCAATTTTTCCAGGCCAATGGAATAATCCCATCGTTTTGATGCTGTTCCGTAACCTATCATTCCATGCAGGTTAACTTGTGGAATATTCAAAAATGAGCTTCTTCTGTGCCACTGCATTCTCTCTTCCTTAATACCAAAAAAGAGGCCATTTACCCTGTTAAAGTGAAGATTTGACAGATTTGGGTATTGGCTATAGAGTGCGTTACTGAAGTAAGGCCCTGCATCGAAACTGCCTCCTAAATCCATTCCGGTTACGGAAAGCCTCCTAACTGCCCTGTTGAACTCGGTGGTTTCGGTCACACCGGGTTGTGTTTCTTCTTCTGTCTCAGAAATTCCAAGCAATTCCGGTATTGATTTTGAAAAGATAGGGTCGCGCTTAAAAGGGTCTTCATCATCTGCTTGCTGGGCTATTACAAACAGTGGAAATAAGAATAGCAGAATTATAAACAGTATAGACTTTCGCATAGATACAGAGTTTTTTTATGAGTACGAATCATTACCAAAACAGTTACAGTTGTGAGCTATATTTTTTCCCGTTTACCGGGTTTTCAAATTTAATAGCAAGCAGTGTTACATCATCTTCCGGGTCTGTTGCGGGCGACCATGAATGAATTAACTCCTTCAGCTCATCTATAATTTTCTCAGCGCATAAACCTGCCGATTTCAGTAAAACATCTTCAATTGGCTTTTCACCGAGCATTTCCCGGTTTTGATTGAAAAGTTCGGGAAGCCCGTCGCTCATCATCAGTAAGATGTCTCCGCTGCCAAGTTCTGTCTGTACGTTTTTATAGGGAAAATTCACACTGCTGCCAAGTGGTAAACCCTTTAGTGTGATTTTTTCGACGGATTTTCTGTTTGATCGATAAAGCAGGGCTGGCGGCATCCCGGCTGTGGCAATATTGAGCCGGTTACCACTAATTTGGGCAATCATCATACCCATAAACATCATGCGCATATTCATGTTATACAACCCTTTCGACATGCGTTTCAGTAAAGTACTGCCATCACTTTGATGCACCAGTGAATGGAAATAACTCTTGGCTGCTGCAACCATAATCCCAGCTTTCATTCCGTGCCCGGTTGCATCACCCAGAGCGAGAACAAGGCTTCCGTCCGTATCAACACTGTAATCGTAGTAATCACCGCCCACCTCAGTGGCAGTTTTCATGTACACCGCAATATCAATACCCGGAAGTTTTGGCATCTCTTTGGGCAGCATAGATAGCTGAAGAGCACGGGCTTCATCAAGTTCATTGGTTTTTCTATCGTTTTCTGCCTGCAGTAGTCTTTTCTCAATTTCTCTCTCTTTTGATAGCCTCTCCTGTTCAATTGTTTTGTCTGATAAGATTTTCACCTCAGTCAGCTTAGCCTGAAGATTCTTTTGTGTTTGTGCTACATTCCTCGACAAAAATATCGACATCGATAAAACCAGCGCACCCGAGCCCGCCATGTTTGCCAACTGAATACTGCCCGACAAAAAATTAAAATTGATCAGAACTGCATAGATAATTGCCCCAATGAAAATGAGCAGCCCGGTTCCAAGAACCCATGCATCCTCCCTGTTTTTGTAAAACATGACCAAAAGAGAGCGGAGAATCTCAACCACAAAAACGAGTACAGCAAGCTCTCTAAGCCATACAAGCTGTTCAGGGAAATTCCATATCAACAGGCTCACCACAATCCCAAACAGAACAAGCGAGTTGGAATAGACGGAGTTGAACATTCTATCGATACTGTGGGTAAAGCGTACAGCAAATGTGAGTACAAGAACTTCACTCACCACCAGCGAACGGATAAAAAAGAGCGTCTCCATAGTATTATCAACCAGTTCAGCCCGGTAGTACAGATAGCTGAATATGCCGAGGAGAGCCACAAAAATGGCAAAGTAAAGATTTCGCTTTTCGCCGGGATAGAAAAGAAAAAGAAGCAGATGAATTAAAGAGAATGCCATCAACAACCCAATATAGAACATGTTGCTACTTGTCCAGTTCGCGAGATAGTTGATATTTCGGTGCTGGTGTACCGACCAGTCTCCCAGCAAAAAGCGGAAGCCGTTATAACCCATAAGCCGCCCTGTTAGGGCATAATCCGGATTGATGAACCGCACAGCCATGGTTTGGATTTCATCCCCGTTGAACACAATGGGGACAGGCATGTTGCTGTTGTAGCTTTTCACATCGGCGGGATCAACAGAAAACACGCCAAGTTCGTAGATTTTTTCACCATTCAAATAGATCTCAGACGCACCCAGATGCCGGTCAACAATGAGGGCAATCGGCTTCCCTGAAAGCTCTTCAGCAACCTGAAAATCTTTTCTGAACCATCCTATCCCCTCAAAGTCTAAAAAGCTCAGGTCTGCCTCAATCAAATTGGTGCTAATGGTTATCCAACCGCTGTCATCATATTCTTGCAAGGCACGTTCGGGATCATCCCCTGCCATAAATCTCCATCGATCCTGTATAAATATGATGCTCTCTTCGTTCAGCATGGCATCAGGCGAGATAACTTCAAGTGCATCTGATGATTGGAAAAACGAATCCTGAGCTGCCAGTTTTCCGGCAAACAACATTAGTATAACCCCGATAAATACGATTCGAGAGTATCCGCTCACAAATGTGCCTTTTAATATTTTTCTGAAACCCGGATTGTACCTGAAACCGTAGCCATCTGTACCGGTATATCACCACCACGAAGAACGATATTGCGCTCATTTCGATCCTGAGTCTGCCGTGAAATGGATGCTTGCTGAATTCCTCCCAAATCGAACCGAAGTGCTCTTCCCATAATGTTGTAGCCATAATCCCTTGGAATGGCAAGGTGCACATCACCACTCACTGTTTCGAGATAAATTCCACTGTTTACATCCGTAAAGTCTGTGATGATATCGCCGCTTGTAGTTGCCGCTGCAAGATCGCCACTTAGCTTTTCAACAAAAATATTGCCGGAGGTTGACCTCACTCTAACCTCACCCTCGTTGTTGGCAATATTGATATCTCCGGTAACTGTTTTAGCCAGAATGGTTCCTGAAAGATTCTGAAGATCCAAGTTTCCTGTTGAGGATATCACCCTGATCTCACCGTTGGAATCGTACACAGCCATGTCGCCATTTTGGTTTTGCAGAAAGTGCTTACCATCCGCTCCTTCAAGTGAAATGTTCCCATTAATACTTCTGAGGTCGGTTGATGCATCAGCAGGAATCTGTACCACAAAATTAAACCGAATATCACCACCTCTTCGGGATGAACCTCCCCGGCTTCTGTCTTCAACTGATGCAATGATATTATTCCCCCTCTTCTGAAGAATGATTCTGAAATTATCGAGATTTCTGGTGCCCGACCATAACGAAAAACTGCGCTCTACAAACAGATCAACCTGAACGCCGTTTATTGCGGCATTTTGGAAAACCTCTACATTCCCGTTGATGGTTTTTACGGTTATGTTTGGTGAGCTATCAACCTGAAAAAATTCTGACCTGTACGGTTCTGATGTTGTACTCTCTGCTACCGGCAGGATGATGTTTACCGGAGCCTGTTTTGCGTCAGCATTACCGAAAAAGATAAGCGCGATTATGCAAATCTGTATGAGCTTTTTGATGTGGCTATTCACATGTTCCATATGCCGTTTGGTTGATGATCATTTGAATATTATGAAGCAGTGTCAATCGGCAACAGCTGCTAACTTTACAGATGTACGCACACAAGTGAACGATGTTGCAACTTTGATTGGTAAAATTTAACTCAAAAGTTATTTCTCGGTGAGCCGCTGAAAATCATACCCTGAGGGTTGTTGGAATATTCGCAGCCCAAATTCAGGTGCCACGGCAATTAAATGATCAAAAATATCTGCCTGAATAGCTTCGTATTCTGCCCAGGCAATGGTATCCGTAAAAAGATACACCTGAAGGGGAAGCCCGCGCTCAGTAGGCTCGAGCTGGCGCACAAGCATCAGAAGGTTTTTATTTGAACGGGGGTGCTTTTTCAGATATTCAATGATGTAGGCGCGAAAGGTACCGATGTTCGTGAGCCAGCGTCCATTGGTTAGCGTAGAGCGGCTGTCTTTAAGATGCTTGGTGTTGTACATGTTCACATCATCCATCTTTTTTGAGATATAATCCTGAAGGAGCTGCGATGTTTTGAGCCGTTCGATCTCTTTCCACGATAAGAACCGGATGCTGGATATATCAATATTCAGCGAGCGCATAATTCTTCTTCCGCCCGATTCCTGCATCCCCCGCCAGTTTCTAAAACTGTGATCCAGAAATTTATGGGTGGGAATTACAGTGATGGTTTTGTCCCAGTTTTGAACACGAACGGTGTTGAGGGCTATATCAATCACATCGCCGTCTGCGCCGAAGTTGGGCATCTCGATCCAGTCGCCCACGCGGATAAGGTCGTTATTGGTAAGCTGCACACTTGCAACCAGAGAAAGCAGTGTGTCTCTGAACAACAGTAGTATGATAGCCATAATGGCACCAATACCACTCAGAAAAAACCAAGGGGATTTATCCGCAAGGCTGGAAATGATGAAAAATCCGGCAAGCACATAAATCACAACTTTACCAAGCTGTATATAACTCTTGATTGGCGTTTTATTCTCTTGTGGCCTCATCAAATAGAGTGTATGTACTGATGAGAGAAACGCATCGAACACCCTGGCTCCTACCAAAATCATTGTCGCAGCTGCAATTCGAATAACAAACTCCGTGAGCATGGAGTGCATTTCGGGGAAAAGGCCAAGCCCATTATATATAATCTGCAACGGAACAATGAAGAGTGCACGTTGTGGCAGCTTATGCTTCAATATTACCGCATACCACTCGGTAGTGGTTTTTTCATCAAGCTTGTGCAGCAGTTTGATAATCCAGTAGCGAATTATCAGGTGTATCACACCACTTATGAGGAAAATAACTGCCAGTGCAATACCCTCCTGTGCGTAAGGAGTTTGCATTTCGCGGGGTAGAAAACCAACAAGGTTTTCCAATAATTGATTTTGCAGAACGTACATCATACTGAATTAAAAAAAGCCTAAAGATGTATGAGGGGAGGCAAATATAATTCTAATTGGTATTTAAAGCCTGTTTAATAATAATGCTGGATAAGTGTGAAAAGTTAATTCGCTGTGCGTGATATCTCTGTAGAATGCTGAATTATCTTCATCGCCTCCTTACTTCGTCTTTTATATTCAGACAGTAATTCGCCCCGAGTTAACCCTTTGGTTTTTTCGTAATTTTCATCACGAATTGCTCTTACTGCCTCAACTGTATTAAATTTTTTACTCTTCATAATTCGTAACCTCACGAGGAGAATAGATGGAAATAGTTTTCAGGCCATTTTCAATGTTAACGGCATTAAACTGCCGGATCTTGTCATAATGTACAATATGACGAAAATTCCAACTAACCAAAACATCAACATCAGCAAGAGAAGCAATTGCAATATGTAATGCATCATCGCGAAATTTCGGTGTTAAAATTTTTCGCTCTAAATATAGTTCTGCTAAGATTAATGCATTTTCATCAATTGTTAATACCTCTGCATCAAATTCAATAATATCTTTCAGCGTTTTTTGAACTGGTTCAGGCGCTTTACTTATTTCATCAAAGGTTAGTTCTGACAAAACAGGAATATAGTTTTTCATGCGAAAGTCTTTAAGCAGTCCCAATGACCAGCTTTTAAACTCTTCATCATGGCAACCACCTATTACTGAGGTATCCAGATATATACGAGAAGTTTTCATATCAACATGGTCAAGTCATATACAGATCGAAAGTTTAGCCCTCAATTATATATTCTCTTAAAGTAATTGAATGGACATTATTTAAGCGGTTTGTTAAATAGAACTATACCGAATATACCAATGTGATATTGGCAACTATAATAATCAGCTTATTCTAAAAAACTCTCGAGAAAATCTATATGAAGAAATTTAATATCGTATAATTTACGGCTTCTCTCAGCAACCTCATCGGAAACATCACCCCAATTTGAAGCACGTTCGAATGCAGATCCTTTTCTGTACATATTACCGGCTGTTGTGATAAACATACCGGCTGTAGATACCCGCAGGGTTTCATCAATTACAGAGCCATCACTGTAACTGACGGTACTTACCAATCTGTTTTGTGAATTCAGGTGATATTCAAGAGCTCCAAGAAGTGCATTATCAGAGAGCTCGCCAACTATATCAAACAACTCTTCTCTCGAATTGGTTATAAACATTGCCGTTGCTTCTCTCTCGCGGTCAAATGAGTAACCACCACCAATGTGATTCAAAAACTGATACCAGTCGTACAGATCTACTTCATCAGATGCAGCAACCGCTCCGTTTTCTGTAAATTCAATGGCTGATGGCATCCCCCACGGTTTTGCAAGATCAACTACGGCTTCAAACATCGCAGCTGTTCGCTCAAAAATGGTTCTTGCAAGATCGCGGTCATCATCATCTCCAAACATATAGAGCATATCATACATCGCCTTTTTACCTCTTATCATCGCACCGAATGCATCAAGGCTCCATGTTGTTCCATCACCAAAATCGTAAATAGAAAGTGAATCATCCCATGCATCATCCATAAATTCGGCGATGGATCGGTACATATCCGTCATCTCTTCGATACTGTAATCGAGCCAGGCCTCAAGAGCAGCTTCCATCATTAAGCCCATATTATCTTCACCGGCCGGCTTCGCCCAAATAATCCAGGCATAAGCATGGCCATGCACACCACCAAGGCCATAGCTCAAACTTTTGTGATCCACTGAACCATCTTCATTACGAAATGCACCATCCGATAACACTTCTCTGAAAAGATATCGCCCCGGTTTAACCATGTAATTGGATACTTCGCGCGACAGGCGCTCGAACAAAATCTGGTCATTAAAGCGATCTCCCCTGTGATGCATATGGTAGGAGTAAACAAGGTGTGGGTAGATTGAAAGGTCAGCCACACCTGATGATTCAAAATCATTACTTATACTGTGATACGAATGAAACTTTCCGCGCTCATGAAAAAACAGATCGATTTCACGCACTAAATCGAGCCAAACTTCCGCCCGATGGTTCATCATATCAGGATATAGTTCTGGTTTGTAGTTCTCAGCGGCATATTCTGATGGCCTTGAATTGCCGGCAATCATAAATACTGCATGTAATAGATTGCTGTAGTCGTTCACAAAGAGTTTATCATCCGGAAAAATCGGGCCGCCATCTTCCGCGATGGCGTAAGGAATAAGAACACCCGGGACGACAGGCTCTTCTATTGTGTGTTCTTCTGCAGCACATCCTGCTGTCAAAAGAATTAAAGTGATGAACGTGGTTAGTAATATTAAAGAGTTTCTCATTTTGATCTAATTATTCTGGCAAGTATGATTTGATAATGTATTCAAGAGATAATTTACCCTTAAATACCCACGAAAACTGAATTAAATCACGAAATTTATTTGAGAGAAGAGTGTGGTTTGCACTTAGCGATGGGATTTTGTCTAGTGCAACTCTTACTAATATACTACAGAGTACGTCAGGTAAACAAATCTCTTTTTTAATGTATGAGTAATGTTATTATAATCAAATTCTATAGTAGTATATATAGCATTTATATACCTCTAATATCTTATTAATAAGAGGCAATATTCAGGCTTAACAGCTGCTCAAAACCAATAACTTATTCCCTCTCTGCAAGCTCAAGCCAGCGAAGTGTAGCTTCTTCAAGTTCATCTTCAATTTGCTGATATTCAGCGGCTTTCTCCTGAAGGGTTTCATAACCAAGTTCACCGCTATTCATTTCACCCTCTATTTTTGATTTCTTCTCTTCAAGCTTTGCTATCTCTTTTTCAAGTTTAGAGAGCTCCTTTTTTTCCGAGAATGATAACTTTTTTGCTGTCGGTTCTTCTCTATTTACCACAGGTTTAGTTTTTGAAGTAGTAGCCTCTGCTTTTTGCTCCCTCTTTACCTGCTGTTCCTGCTCAATTTTCATTTCTCGATATTCTGTGTAGGTACCGTGATGATCTAGTATCCTGCCCTCACCTTCAAACACAAAGTAGTGATCAACAAGCTTATCCATAAAGAAACGGTCGTGTGATACAATGATCAGGCACCCCCCAAAACCTTCAAGAAATACTTCCAGTTTTTGAAGTGTTAGCAGGTCGAGATCGTTGGTAGGCTCATCCAGTATCATAAAATTTGGATTTTTCATGAGGGTCATCATCAACCCGAGCCGTCTTTTTTCACCTCCGCTCAACTTCTCTGCCGGTGTGTACTGCATCTCAGGGGTAAACATGAAATGCTCAAGAAATTGTGATGCAGATATTTTACTGCCGTCTGCCAATTCAATAACGAGGGCAATCTCTTTGATGATGTCAATTACCCTCATGCCCTCATCAATGGAAATTCCTTGCTGGCGATAATGGCCAAATACAATGGTTTCTCCCGTGATGACCTCCCCAGAATCTACAGGCTCTTCACCTGTAAGGATGTTCAAAAACGTACTTTTTCCCGCACCGTTTTTACCGATTATTCCGATTCTCTCCCCGCGGTTGAACGAGTAGCTGAAATCATCCAGTATTACTAAATCATCAAACCTTTTTTGCAGATTTTTTACCTGTAAGACCTGCTTACCCATTCGGCTCATGGAGGTTTCAAGGCGAAGTTCACTATCCTGGGTTACATCCTGAACTTTCTTTTTCGTCTCATAAAACGCTTTGATTCGGCTTTTTGATTTTGTTGTCCTCGCCTTTGGGCCTCTGCGCATCCACTCCAGCTCCTGCTTAAAAAGCTGGCCTGCTTTGGCGAGTTCTGTCTGCCGAATGGCTTCTCTTTCCGCCCTTTTTTCCAAAAAATACTGGTAGTTGCCCTTGTGATGAAAAAGCTCGCCATCGCTCATCTCAATGATGTGTGTACACACCCTGTCGAGGAAATACCTGTCGTGTGTTACCATCAAAAGAGTTGTTGTGGATTTTTCGAGATAGGCTTCCAGCCATTCAATCATCTCAACATCCAAATGGTTGGTAGGTTCATCAAGAATTAAGAGGTCGGGATCATCAAGTAGTACAAAAGCCAGTGCTACTCGTTTCCGCTCACCACCGGAAAGTGTGGAAATTGGCTGATCGAGATTGTGAATATTCAGCACCCCAAGAATCTGCTCCATTCTCTGTTCATATCCCCAGGCATCTGCAGCGTCCATTTTAGCCACTGCTTTTTCAAATGCGGCAGCTGTTTCGTCATTATAATTTTCAGCCTGAGCATTTGCAGCTTCTTCGTAGGCTTTTACGATTCTGCCCATTTCCGAATTACCCTGCGAAATAAACTGATGAATGGAGAGATTCTCATCAAGTTCCGGTTCCTGCGCCAAATACCCGATTTGAATGCCATTTCTAATCATTACTTCACCGGAATCGGTTGTCTCCTTACCTGCCAGTATCTTAAGCAGTGTTGATTTCCCGGTACCGTTTTCGGCGATCAGCGCCGTTTTTTCGCCTTTGGATATACCAAATGTGATATTCTGAAATAACGGTTTAATACCAAAACTTTTGGAGAGAGAGTCTGTAGAGAGATAGGTCATTGATGATTTTCCTGAAAGATTATGCAGCTAAAGATACCGAATCTTTGGATAAGGTGAATTTGAGATAAACGGCGAATTCGAGCTTCAAATAAATCTTAAACTTCGACAAAATAGCATCAGAAGTAAGTAACACCACATCTCTTTGTAGGCTGTGTAAATACTACTTATCAATAAACAATCGTAGATTAAAAAACATACTTTATTGTCACGAAAACACGGATGAGCACGGAATATTCAGTGAATTTCCGCGCCTCCGTGGCAATACTTTACAGCCTGTTTAATGGGGATTGAGGGTGTGTTCGCAAATCCCGGTTAGTCAATATAGACTGTAAATTAATATCACTTGTTTCTTAGCCAAAAATAGAAAAGAATCGAATGCTCAATACTTCTTGGGACTGCTAAATCGATCAATCTCACCTTTTCGAAGATCTCGGTGTTTGGTTTTTCGCCCGCCCATTCGTTTTCTCCACATCCTAAAAGACGAGGGCTGCATTTCGGCTCTCATCAATTTTATTACTGATTTCTCATCCAGCCCAAATTGCTGTTCTATCGCTTCAAACGGCGTGCGGTCTTCCCAAGCCATCTCAATAATACGGCTGATTTCCGGTCTTTTTAATTTGTTCATGCCATCTCAACACATTCAATCACTACTTCGTTTTTAGCAAATTTTTGATGTCATTAGATTTGCGTGAGATAAAAAGTGGCTACCAGATTCAATCAATAGATTACCTATCAGGCAGGATTAAGACTCCCCGATCTCTTATCTTTGATTAGAAAATTTCAATGTCCCGTTTCAATCACAATCCACGAAGGATGAAAAAAAGTATCCTCACTCTATTGACATTTTTTTTTATTTCACCTGCTGTACTCGCACAGATCAGTGCAGAGCTCGACAGCATCACGGTAACTGCATCAAGAATTACCTCTACCATATCAGAAAGCGGCAAGAGTGTATCGGTCATTACACAAGAAGATATCCGCACGATGGCAGTTACTTCGGTTGATGAATTGCTTCGGTCTCTCCCCGGTGTAAACATCAACGCGAGGCAAGGATTTGGTGTACAAGCCGATGTGGGCATTCGTGGCAGTACCTTTTCGCAAGTGCTTTTTATGCTGGATAATGTTCCGCTCAATGACCCACTCACCGCACATTTCAACACGAATATTCCGGTATCTCTATCTGAAATTGGGCAGGTGGAGCTGATCAGAGGGCCGGCAAGCACATCATTCGGTGCCGACGCCGTAGGCGGTGTGGTTCACATCAAAACCAAAATGTACCTGGAACGTGAAGTGCGAACGCAGGGCGGGTTTCTGCGCTACGCTCATACCGATGTTGGCGCCGGACAAAACGGGCTTCAGATGCTTGACAGTGCCGCAGAATTTCAGGCCAATGACTGGCGGTTCAGTGCCTCCATCCGGGCAAGCAGCTCTGATGGTGAACGCTTCGACAACCCTGGATTTAGGGAGGGAGTTTCCGATCAGCAAAACTACAACAGCTACTTCTCATTGTTTAACACAAGTGCAGCTGTTTCCCGCAGGTTCGGTGAAAACTGGGCATGGTATGCGCGTGCCGGTTACGATTACCGCGATTTTGATGCCCGTTACTTCTACACGCGAAGCATTTTCGATGAATCTGTGGAAGAGATCACAAACCGCTGGGCATTAACCTCCCTCAATTACAACCGAGGCAGCCACAGAATGGAGTTTAATGCATCCTACAGAGTTGTTGATGATATTTTTGATTTTAATCCCGCAGTTGCCCCCGCCAATGAACACACCACCGGTTTGCTGTTCTTAAACCTATCCCATCAATATGAATTTGACCCCGCACAATTTCGGTTTCTCGGCAGCGGGTTGAACCGGTTTCGCCTGATGACAGGCGCTCAATATCTCGATAAAAGCATTGAAAGTACCGATCGTGGTAACCATCAGGAGGCGATGGGTGGCTTTTATCTGATTGGTTCAGCGAGATGGAACAGCGGGTTGAGCATCACATCCAGTTTGCGCCTTCAGCTCGATGCAACCGGATCTGCCGATTTTCTACCTCAACTAAGTGCAGCCTATAATTTTGAGACGATTACATTAAGAAGTTCAATTGGGCAGGCAGTTCGCACGGGTGATTTTACCGAACGCTATATCTCATCTGCCCTGCCAAACCTTACCCCGCTGAGGAACATTGGCAATCCTGATCTAAAACCTGAAAAATCACTTACAATTGACGCCGGTTTTGATTGGTCACCACTGCCTCAAATCACCTTTTCGCCCACCTTTTTCTACAGATCATCAAGTAATCTGATTGATTATGCACTCACGAATGCTGATCAAATCAGCAATGCCACAAATCTGTTACCCGGTGAACAGTATTTCTATGCATCCAACATATCTGAAAGCAGTGCTCGGGGAGTAGAGATGTTCTTGAATGGAAACTTCAGGGTTCCGGGAAACCGAACCGTTTCAACATCAACCGGTTATACATACATCAAAACTACGAGTGATCAGGAAACGGTTTCGAGATATATCGCAAACCATCCATCACACCAGATAAGTTTTTCGGTTGATTACAGAACGAGATTGTTTGCAATTCAAAGCCAGTCGAACTACAATGTTCGCTCTCCCGAATCGGAAGCCCTTGTGGATGGAAATGTGCCATCATCCTATTTTATGACACACCTGAGGTTCTCTATATCCCCTTTTGGAGAAGGTATTCAGTTCTACAGCAGAATCATCAACCTCACAGATACACAATACCAGGAGATTCTTGGCGCACCCATGCCAGGCAGATGGATTATGGGCGGAATTCAGGCCTCGATCTGACCAAATCTTCAATTCATTCTTATTTGCTGATTTATCTGAACTTTTACAGCTTGTGTGATGGCATTTTTTATCAGAAAAGCGTTCAGATCAGGCCCAGTCCGGCTTAATTTATCAAAAGGCGGGCTCGGGGTATCTGTTGGGATAACCGGTGCCCGGCTGGGGCTAAACAGGCGCGGTGCGTACGTTTATGGCGGCAGGCACGGCCTTTACTACAGAAAGCAGCTTGGCTCTAAATCCCGAAAAAGATCTTCTGATGCACATCCACAGAGGCGGCAAGCAGGGCAAAATCAATATGGTACTGTAGATCTTTTCACCGATACAGGTACAACATTCACACCTCTTTTTAGCGGATTAAAGTCGTACCCCTTCCCTGATCTTCAGAAAAAGAGACATTGGTTTACGCATCCAATCATCTTTCTTCTTTTACTGGTGATTGCTGCAGTTGGCGTTATTCTAAACTCCATTTATCTCTGGGGAGTTGTGATGATTCTGCTCGCAATTGTTTTGGGGTTATGGATAAGGGATTACCGCTGGGAAAAACAGGGTAAAAATCTTGTTGAAGCGGCCTCTGATCTTTTCGAACACTCACCAAAATCTGTGGATGCTGAGCAGATCGAACAGTATGCTGAAAATGCTCCAAATAACCACGTTGAACACTATTTAAGTGATCTCTACACCATTCTTCTCCAGATATCTGTTGAACAAACTGATGAAGAGCACATCATTGTTTTTAATACGGTTGAAAAAGTCATTCCGCTATCTTCAGATGTTAAAAATCAGATTAAACGGGCGATACTTTCACAGGCACTTGAGCAGGCTTTTGAAGATCATATTTTGAGCATTGAAGAAGAAACAGAGCTCCGTTGGCTTGTGCATAAACTGAACCT
>SLLL01000222.1 GCA_007134085.1 Balneolaceae bacterium | reverse complement strand
GGGTTTTGGTTTTTCGAAGCGGGAGCTTCGATCTACGTAGTGCCGGACGTCCCCGTCCGGTAGGGATAGGGTTAGGATTTGAGTTGTGGTTTTTCGAAGCGGGAGCTTCGATCTACGTAGCACCGGACGTCCTCGTCCGGTAGGGATTGGGTTCGGAATTGGCTTGTGGTTTTTCGAAGCGGGAGCTTCGATCTACAGTAGTACCGGACGTCCCCGTCCGGTAGGGATTGGGTTCGGATTTGAGTTGTGGATTTTCGAAGCGGGAGCTTCGATGTACGGTTACACGGTGGCAACCGTGCCTTTCCAGAAGAAGCTGGTTAGCATTGCCAGAATGTAGCAAGCCAGGCCGAGAAGAATTACCTGCCCAAAACCAATAGACATCGAGAGCATAATAGCGAGGGGTGCAGAGGTGACCGATGCAAATCCGTTAATTCCCCATGCCCAGGGTATAAGCCCTGATTTACTTCTCTCCAGAATTTCCATTCCGCTGGGGAACATCCAGCCCATGAAAAATGAAACTGGCATAAGAAGTAGAACGGTAACAGCATAGCGCACAGCAATTCCCGATCCAATAAAGTGGATAAGAATGGAATTGGAAAAAAGTAGTAACAATGCCGTAGTAAATAAAATACCGGCTACAGCAATTCTGATTCTGTGTTGAGCAATTAATCCCAGCCACTTCTGGGATATACTGCCAAGCCCTGAAAAAATCAGGATGGAGGTGAAAATAGCCGAAACACTTACAATCGGATCACCCAAAAAGCGGATGAACATTTGGATAAAGGTGATCTCAACAAACATAAACCCGGTACCGATGGCAAAGAAATAGGTGAACGTTGGCATTTTGTTATTCGCTTCCCGATATGTTTTCAGGCGCAGCAGGAGCGGTGCTATGATGAGAAACAATGCAGCAATGGATAACTGCATAAAGGTGATCAGCAGAATGATATACCCAAGTTCAAGCCGCTGGAACCACTGCTCACCATAAGTTTCAAGAAACAGCCCCAGGGATGCCCATTTAAAATAATCCTGGAAATAGGGTATATCGTCCGTTGGGGCACGCACATTGTACGCCCATTGATCGAAAAAATGATCAGCATCACCCGTTAAAATTTCCATAATTGCCTGATGCAGATAGGAAAATGGTTCGCCATCCGGCCCTTCAATCAGGTTCATCTGATAGATATCTTCTGTACGGATACCCGGGTAATATTCCACATCCATCTGAAGGTTCATAGCTTCGGTTTTGAACTGCTCAATCAACGCTTCTGATATTTCACGATTGGTGAGGATGCTGTTTGCGGCAAGGTAATTTCGGCTGACAAGCAGATGATTCTTCGGGGAATCACTGCTGTGGGTTGAAACCGCATCAGCAAAAAGCGCTGTAATCTTGATATTATCCCGTGGCGGCGACTGAATGCCGCGGGTGATGGAGATAATTCCGGTATCGGTCAGCAGTGAACGAGCTCGTGCCATACCCTCAGTGGTGAGGAGATAATCTTCGTTCAATCCCTGCAACCCACCCGATCCGGTTGCAGTTGTTTCGCCGGCTACGATGTGGATTAGGTCAAATTGCTCTTCTGTCCGGTCAAGAAAAAGCCGCAGATCTTCCATAATCAGCTCAACGCGTTCGTCAAAAAAAACGGAGCCTCCTTCTTCCTGCTCCAGATCTTTATAGAGCTGTTGCAGTTGGGGGTTGTTCTGAACAACGGTAATGGATTCGGCACCCATCCGCTTGGCGAGCCAGATGTTAGCACCTCCTGTTTCGCCAAGTAAAAGCACGCGGGGTTGATCAGGAAGCAGCCGGTATGGAAGCGATTGAGGGGTGAAATCCATGATAGCAGCGGCATCCTGATGATCGATAGAGAATAGTGATCCCCGTATTTCACCATCAACCAAGAGGGCAAGCTGGCGGGGTGGCAATGTTGTAGCAAGCGGACTCGCGAAGAGCGTAAAATGAAATGTTGGGGATGAGTAGAGGTCGATCTGGCCACGAGGCCCAAAACGCTGATCGATATGGTTTGCATCCCCCTGACGTTCAAGTTGCTGAAAGTGTGCGAGACTTTTGTACGGGTCGATCTGCCGGGGCGGATCAAAAAAGAGAGAGAAAACGGAGCCTGCAAAGCCGAGTAGTAATAATGCTACCGCTGGTTTTGTCCGGCTGCCGGATGAAATGAAAAAAAGAACCATCGCGATAAAAATAATCGGCGCTATCACTACGGGCAGTTTAAAGGGCGGAACAAGGAACATAAGCCCGAGCGCCACAATGCCGCCAAGCCCGCTCCCAATCAGGTTGGCGCCATAAAGCTCAGGCACCTCTTTTTTGAAGTACGAAAGCATAAATCCAATCACCGTGCCACCGAAGAAAAACGGGATGAAAATAAGCAGGTTGTAGCCAATCAACAGCCACAGTTGTGCGCTGCTGTATAGCACGTACTGGGTATCGAGCGGGAGGGATTGGGCAATGGAATATGAAAAGGGAATCGATAACAGAAAGAGCAGGTGAAACAGCAGGTTCCAAAAAGGAAAATGCTGCTTGAGCCGGCTGAAAAAGAGTGCGAGAAAGGTGCCGCTTGCACCAAAGCCAAGCAACGCCGTGCTGATTACCAGATAGGAAAAATGGTAGTAGTGGCTTACGGCGAGAGCCCGCATCAGCATAAGCTGGAGTGCAATAACGGCTATCGAGATAAAGAAAATTGCAGCTGCACTCCAACGGTTGTAGCGCATTGGGGTGAATGTTTTAGCGGGCACCATGGACTATTGCCCCTCTGCAGCTCCGGTCATAGGCACAAACCGTACGGGCAACAATCGTTCGGTGCGAATATTACCCTCTTCATCTTTTAGAACGCGCATTAAAATCTGTGTCTGGTATGGGCTGCCAACAGGTATGGCAATAATACCACCGGGGCTAAGTTGCTCGATAAGCGGTGGAGGCACATGGCCCGCTGCTGCGGTTACAATAATTTTATCGAACGGTGCGTGCTCTTCCCAGCCGTAGTAACCATCAGCGATTTTGGTTTGGATGGTTTCGTACCCCAGTTCTTCATAAAGCTTTGTAGTACGCTCGCCAAGTGGCTGTACAATTTCGATGGAGTACACATACGGGGTCAATTCTGAGAGAACAGCAGCGTGGTAGCCGCTGCCCGTGCCGATTTCGAGTACTTTATCGCCGGGTTCAATTTCCAGCATTTCTGCCATAAGTGCTACAATGTATGGCTGCGAGATGGTTTGCCCGTACCCGATTGGCAGTGGGTTGTTTTGATACGCCTGAGCCCTGATGGCTTCCGGTACAAAAAGGTGTCTGGGCACATTACGCATCGCTTCGATCACAGCCGGGTTGGTAATTCCCTGCCCGATGATTCCAGTCTCAACGAGGCGATGGCGCTCCCGCTCCCTTTCACTACTGCGGGGCCGGTACCACTCAAGCGTATCGGATTGAGCAGGTACGAGTTTATCCAATTCCGCAGAAAATGAATCGGTTGGATTGATTTCGTTTGAAGCGTGGCTGCTGCTGAAAAAAAGAAATGCAGTAAAGATTAAGGTTATCCCGGCTGAAAAAGCTCTCATCGTATGCTAAATTTAGATTCTGTTAGTTTACTATTTAACTAATTGAAGTAAAGAATCTTATATGAGGAGGGCAAGTGTGTGTTAGAGGATGTGGAACTCGATTGGTTTATTAACTCTCTAACTGATAGACAAATTGACTTCTTAGCTCAACCTTGAAATTGAATCACGAAGAAAGTCTATGAACGACACATAATTTTGCACTATATTTAGTACAAATAATAAAAAATCAAACCCGGTTTATCATGGCACAAATTCAACTTGATCAGGATATACGTTCTCTTTCAGATTTTCGGGCTAATGCAGCTTCTTATATTGAGCGAGTAAAAAAAGAACGCCGCCCTCTTGTTTTAACTCAACATGGTAAAAGTTCAGCGGTATTGATTGATGTTGAAGATTATCAAAAACTTTTAGATAAGGTTCAGCTTCTGGAAGAGTTGTCAGCTGCCCGAAAAGAATTAGATAGGGGGGAGGGTATCTCACAGGAAGATTTTTTTAGAGAACTACGAGCCAAATATTCATCATGAACATTGTTTGGTCGCCAACCGCCAGAAAAAATGTATCAAAAATTTTAGAGTACATTTCTAAAGATAACCCTAAAGCTGCACTATCTTTAGTTGGCCAATTCGAATCGAAAGTTGAAGCGCTGAGAGAAAATCCTGAGGCAGGCAGAACTTTACCGGAAGCGAATAATTATAATATTCGGGAGATCGTAGTCCACAAGAATTATGGAGTCATTTATGAGGTCAATCAAGAATCAATCGAAATACTTACTGTTCGCCATTT
>SLLL01000251.1 GCA_007134085.1 Balneolaceae bacterium | reverse complement strand
TGCTACGAACTTCATTTTCTGTGCCACCATAACCAACCACATTGATTTCATTGAACATATTTTCTATAGGTTCAATACTGGTCTGTTCCGGCGTAGAATCACTTCCCGCCAGTCGGAAAAATATCGGCAACGAATACTGCACCCTCACCGGCTGTCCACGTTGCATTCCCGGTGTAAATCGTGCCTGGCTCACTACCCGTAGAGCCTCTTCATCAGCGCCAGCACCAATTCCCCGAATTACTCGCGGCCGCTCAACTTCTCCCTGTTCGTTAATGATGAATTGCACGAATACACGTCCTTCAATACCGGCTCTGCGAGCCATTTCAGGGTAACGAATCTGCTGTTGCAGTGAGGCAAGGCCGCCAATCAGTTCTGGCATTTCTTCAACTACTACAAAATAGTCTTCAGGGTCTTCAAAATTATCTACAGTGATATCTTGTGATTCAAGGCCCATAGTTTGCAAAACAGTGTTGTACGATTCAGGTGAAAGATTTGTATTCACAATGATTACTCCTCTTTCTCCGCGTTCACCAAATCTGTCGATAGCAGCCTGATCTCTCAAGATTTCAATCGATGTTATGGCTTCTGGTTGCAGGTTGCTAAGCTGTGAAAGTCTCCTTTCGTGGCGTGCTGCCTGCTCTTCTTCGCTCAAAAAGATGATAATCTGATGGTAGCCCCGCTCACCGGTTTGGTCCACATCGGTCATAAGGTCTAATTCCTCATTGTCATACACATCATGCGTTTGCATATCGGTACACGCCATTACTATCACTGTGCTGAGAAAAAGCGCACCAAATATGGCCAGGCTCGATCGTTTGGGTATGGTTATGGTTGATTTGTGTTGAGTGATCATGCGAATCCTCTTTTTTAGGTTGGATGATTCCTGAGCCATATTTACGGAAAGTTCTTGTTGCAGATTGGGTTTTGGGAGCAGCTCCAGCAGTAGGGAAGCATACTTTTTCCTGGAAACCGATGCTTCTGCTAGGACCAGCATATCGCAGCGCAATTCACGGTATTCTATAATCTCACGCTTTAGGCGGTGCACCAACGGGTGGAACCAGAAGAGAGCTTGTGTGAAGGCTGCCATCACTTGCGACAAAAAATCGTTTTGTGTGATGTGAGAGAGCTCGTGGCGCAGCGCCAGATTCATATTCTCTGGATGGTTGCGGATTGATTGGGGAAGCAGAATTATTGGGTTTCGATAACCGAATGTAACCGGGATGATATCCGCATCAACAAAAGCTATCTTCACTCGCTTCCTGATTGAGCTGATTAGTGTCCTGTTCTTCTCATCAAGATGCTCAATATGAGGAGTTTCTGTGCAGGCACAATTTTTTCGTAGGTGGTGTAATCGCACCCATTGAGTAAAAAACCGAACCACAGAGAGTAAAACTCCTGCTATAAAAAGAAAAACAATGGCTGCATACCCTGCTTGAAGAAGCGTAATGGTAGATTCAGTATCAGCCGGTATAATAGTCATCTCTACAGGAGACATCACGCTGATGATGCGCAAACTGGTTTCCGTAGCTTGCTGGGAGAGCATGTAAACCTCAGCCGCATGAATCCCTGCGAGAAAAAGAAAACCGGCCGGCAGTGATAGTAAAAGGGCAAGCCGCGTATGATAATGATACACCGGATGGATTGATTCAAACCTGTTTAAAACAATCCAGACCAGAGCGCTTATTGCAGTCCAAACCAAAAGAGGCAGCCATAACAAGGAGACTGTCTGTTCAAAATATTCTGATAGATAGATTATGAGATTTTCCATTATGTATCACCAAGTTTATCAATCATTTTTTTGATTTCCCGGCGCTCCTCCTCGGATAGATTTTCGCTTTGAACCAGAGTTTGAACAAGCTCTTTTGGTGAACCTTTAAACACTTTGTCCACAAGGCGGTCAATCAGGCTAAGGCGGACTTCCTCCGGTTTTACGGCGGCAAAATAGATGTAACTGCGCCCCTCCTCACGATATTTTAGAACCTCTTTGTCGGCAAGATTTTTCAGGATCGTCATAACTGTGGTGTACGCTACATCGCGGTATTCCAGCATTTTTTCACGAACTTCAGAAACGGATGCTTCGCCAAGCTCCCAAACAATGTTCAGTATTTCCATTTCTGTTTCGCCGAGCGGATTAAGTGGTTTTCTCATAGGTATTTTTGGTTGATTAAATTCTTAGTACTAATTAAATAGTAAATATAATCAAATGCAACAGTTTTTTTAGCTGACTCAAAAACAGGCTTTTTTCTTTACATTCAGCCAAGTAAGCGGCTTATTTCGCTGATGAGTTCTACAGGATCATCCCAAATAGTATAAGAGTTGCCACTCAACCGAGAGAAAAAGGCGGCATCTTCCCGGCTGATTCTTGTAAAATAGATCGGTTTATTATGCTTGATGGCAAGTGCAGCTTCAGAAGCTGTTCCCGGCCCCATCCCGCAAACAATTACCACATCGCTCGAAAGAATATTGATTACGTTTCGGGCGCTGCCAATTCCGGTAACAATAGGGATGGTTATATGCTCTGAAAGCTGATTTTTATCGAAACCCGGCAGTATGCCAATCACCTCACCGCCAGCATTTTTCGCCCCTTTTGATGCCGCATCCATCACTCCGCTGTTTCGTCCACCGGTGAGCAAAAGCCAGCCTTTTGAAGCAATTAACTGCCCCAAAAATTCAGCCTGTCTCAATACGGCTGTATCAGAAGGGGAGGCTGGACCCATTATTCCTATAACTGGCTTTCTGTTTGCTTTCATGGAAGGAACGCGGTGATTTCTTTAAGGATTGATTGTATCAAACAAACTTACAAATAATCTACACATGCCCAGGCCATTTTTAAAACATATTGACAAAAAGCTCGAAAAACCTGACCTAAAATATCACAAGAAAGCGATATTTATTCTGCACGATCAGCTCAATTTGGAGCCTTGGCCCGAATGGGTAAGGGAAGAGAAGCCACTGCTGATTTTCATGGAGAGCAAAAAGAAAGGGGAGGAGATTCCGCATCATAAAATGAAGGCGGTGTATGTTCTCAGCAGTATGCGTCATTTTGCACTTGAGTGTGCAGATGGTGGCTACCCTGTTTTGTATCATTCAACAAATGGGCACTTCGAAGACGGCCTCTCTGATTTAATGAATGAGTTTGATGGTGAGTTGTGGTTTATGACTCCATTAGAATGGGATAGCAGGGAACGGTTCAGAAAGCTTGCCAAGAGTCATTCAGATAGAGTCCATGAGATTGAAAACAGTTTTTTTCTTGCTGATGTTGATCAGTGGAAAGAAAAAATTGAGCCGGGTTACCGAATGGAGTACTTCTACCGGGAGATGAGAAAGCAGACCGGTTATCTGATGAATGGTGAAAAACCGGAAGGCGGTGACTGGAACTATGATGATCAAAACAGAGAATCACTGCCAAAGGGCCATTCTGTACCGGAAATTACAACATTTGAGCCGGATGAAATCACACTTGAAGTGATGGAAATGGTAGAATCGTATTTCCCGGATAGCTTTGGCAAGCTCAACAATTTCCACTACGCCGTTACGCGTAAACAGGCACTGGAATTGCTTGATGAGTTCATTGATGAACGCCTTGATGAATTTGGCCCGTATGAAGATGCACTCAAAACCGGCGATCATAAACTTTTCCATTCTCAGCTGTCCGTTTATATGAATAATGGATTATTGTTGCCGAAAGAGGTTTGCGACAGAGCAGCTGATGCTTATGAAAACGGAGTTGCACGGCTCAATTCAGTTGAGGGGTTTATCCGCCAGATTATCGGGTGGAGGGAGTATATACGAATTTACTACGAAGCGATGATGCCGGACGTGCGGAATGTAAACCATTTTGAGTTTGACAAGAATCTGCCGGAAATGTACTGGAGTGGAAAAACAAAGCTGAAGTGCATGGAAGAGAGTTTACGCCCGGTTATTGAAGAGGGCTATTCGCACCACATACAGAGGTTGATGATACTCAGCAATTTCAGCAATCTTACCGAAACGGATCCCCGCGAACTGAACCGCTGGTTTTGGTTTGCCTATGCCGATGCCTATGAATGGGTTGAACTGCCAAACGTATTGGGCATGAGCACGTTTGCTGATGGCGGCGTTCTTGCATCAAAACCGTATGTGGCGGGAGGAAACTACATCAACAAGATGAGCGATTATTGCAAAAACTGTGCGTACAGTGTTACCAAAAAAACGGGTGAAAAAGCATGTCCCTTCAATTATCTATACTGGAATTTTGTGGACAGGCAGCGCGATACATTTAACAATAGTGGGCGTGTAAATTTTATGGTAAACATGTTCGACAAGAAAAAGTCTGAAGAGGAGAAGAAAGCCATTCGTGAATCATCAGAAACTTTTCTCAGCAATCTGAAACGGATGGATAGCAAATTGGTTTAGCGGCCAATTTTCGGCTTAAGTTCTTCTTCATAACACGGAAGATTTTGTTAACTTCGACCTGCAGAAAAGAACAAATTATTTATGTCGAAAATCATCAGCGAAGTAACGTTACGCACCAAAGGAATTTTGCCGGTTCAAAAGCTAAAAGTATTAGCGCAGGCAGGTGTTATCAGTGGTATTGAGGGATATCCACTTCAGGATAATCAATTCCAGCCCAACTCAATTGATCTAAGACTGGGTGAAAAAGCGTACCGTGTACGCAGCAGTTTTCTGCCCGAAAATGAAACGGTTCAGCAGAAGATCGATAAACTCCATCAGTACAACTTTTCAATTGAAGATGGTGCTGTGCTTGAGCCAAATTGTGTTTACATCATCCCACTTTTGGAGCAGCTTAATATGCCGGCTTCTCATTATTCACCAAATAAGAAAGATTCTGAACCTACAGAGAACGGTAGTGTTAAACTGATCGCAGAAGAGAATCTCAGGGCAAAAGCAAATCCCAAAAGTACTACCGGCCGGCTCGATATTTTTACCCGCGTAATCACCGACTACTCAAACCGGTTTGAAGAGATAGAAGCTGGCTTTCAGGGGCGTTTGTATCTTGAGGTAGTTCCTAAATCATTCCCCATAAAAGTGCGAACAGGGCAGAGGTTGAATCAGCTTCGAATTCGCCATGGCCATACAGTACTGTCTGATCAGGATTTACTGCGAACTCATGGCAGTGACCCACTTCTTTTTGATGAAAACGGTGTGCCTCTTCCGCTTGATCAGCTTTACGTAAATAACGGACTGTTTTTGCGGGTGAACCTCAAGGGTGATGAGAATGACATTATTGGTTATAAGGCAAAAAAACATCGTGATCTGATTGACCTTGATAACATCAATCATTACGAAATCTCCGACTTTTGGGAACCGATTCTCGGTAGCAATGAAGATCATCTGATTCTCGAACCCGAAGCGTTTTATATTTTCGCATCCAGCGAGCGCTGCCGTATACCCAAGCACCTTGCCGCAGAGATGATTGCTTACGATACAGGATCGGGTGAATTACGCACTCATTATGCCGGATTTTTTGACAGCGGATTCGGTGGAGAAGTTGAGGATAAAGGTGCACGAGCCGTTCTCGAAGTACGCTCGCATGATGTGCCTTTTTTGATTGAACACGGACAAACCTTCTGCAGTATGACCTTTGAACCAAATACCGAAATACCTGATTTTGTTTACGGAAAGGATATAAAAAGTAATTATCAGGGGCAGGGTTTAAAGCTGGGTAAACACTTCAAGCAGGGGTAACTATGTCCGTTGACCGCTGCATTTGCCACAATATACTTTTTAGGGAGATTAAACGAATAGCTGATGAACGTGGAATCACCACCTTGGAGGAGCTTCAGGAAGAAAAAATCAGCTCAACCAGCTGTAAGCTCTGTTTACCGTATGTTCGGGAGATGTTAAAAACCGGACAAACATCATTTAAGCCAAGATTTTTTAGCGAAGATAAATGAATCTGTTCTACGCATCGCCTTCTGAAATTTTGGGGAATAGTATCACCATACACGGGCAAGAAGCGAAACATATCACAAGGGTTCTGAGATTTGGTATGGGAGATACCATTCATGTAACCGATGGCGAGGGCAATCTGTATAGTTGCATAATAGAACGAGTAGATAAAGGCCTCTTAACTGCTGATATTCAAAGTTCAGAGAAAAAAGAGCGAAAGCTGCCCCACATAACTTTATGTTTAGGCATTATAAAAAAGAGAGCCCGTCTGGAATTTGCCATCGAGAAAGCTGTGGAGCTTGGCGCGGATGAAATTGTACTTTTTTCCGGAGACAATAGTGAACGGGAAAAGGTGAGGTTAGACAGGGTGCAAGGAGTTGCACTCTCTGCCATGAAACAATCGAAAGGCTTTTGGCTGCCTGAGGTTAAACTTGCAAACTCCCTAAAGGATGCTGTTCAACAAGCGGGGAATGATATCACAGTTGTTACCGCCGATGAGCAGTTCGAAGAGACAATCAACCCTGCAGAAATACCTGATAGCCGGAAATACCTGTTAGTTATTGGCCCGGAGGGTGGTTTTTCAGCAAAAGAGAGGGGATTTCTGGATTCTATTCAATCAATACGATACTCACTGGGCGAGAGGAGGCTGAGAGCAGAAACCGCAGCCATGGTTATGGTAGACAGAATTAAACAGCCGCGCTAAACAAAAAAAGGTTGCCCCATTTCTGAGAGCAATCTTCAATGTGGTTTTCGAATCTTTTCTACCGTTGTATTACAGAACCGGTAGGGGTTTGAACGAGCATTTCGAGATTTTCTGCTGTCTCCCAAAGCTTCATAGCCTCGGTTAGTGTTTCATTCATGTAATCATTCACTACAGGATAGAAGAATTCACTTCCCCATACCTGGCGTGCCAGTTCTGCCTTCATAAAGCCGAAATTCATCCATTTTAGCTCATCATACATCTCCTGCGTGAGAAGCAGGTTATCATCGTTGATGGTTGGCTCGTCAATACCTTCTGTAATTTTAAGGCCCACATCTTTCATCATATCCAGGAAAATCTGCTCATTACTGGCGCTCCAGCTGAAGTCTGACCGGAATTCGTTAAAATTATCTTCCCATTCTGCTCTGAATTCATCGCCGTAATTATCGAGAAACTCTCTTACAAAGTTGAATTCAACACGCTCAATTCTCATCAGGTTAAAGAGATATGGGGATGATGTGGTGTCTTCCTGTACTATAATATCCGGCACAATACCTCCGCCGCCAAACACATCGCGCCCACCGGCAGTTTTGAATCGCAGGGAATCCGGAACCATATCGATAAACTCGGAGGCATCCATAGTTGCATCTGTTGAACGATGGCGTATTTCAAACGCGTAATTTTCACTGCTTCCGTCAAATGGCTTCTGGATCAATCGGCCGGATGGTGTATAATATCTTGATATTGTTACACGAATGTTACTGTTATCAACCAGTTCATATTGTTGCTGTACAAGCCCTTTACCAAATGTTCGGCGGCCAACAACCAATCCGCGATCATGATCTTGAATGGCGCCGCTCACAATTTCACTGGCTGAAGCAGAACCTTCATTAACAAGAACTATTACAGGCATGTCCTGCAAGGCGCCATTTCTTCTTGATTGAACTTCCTGGTTAAAACGTGAATGGCGGCTCTGTGTAGATACAATTTTGGTTCCGCGCGGAAAAAACTCTTCAGAAATGGCAATGGCCTGGCTAAGATATCCACCTGGATTGTTGCGGAGGTCTAATACCAACCGCTCCATTCCCTGTTCTTTCAAATCATCAATTGAGGCAAGAAATTCATCATGTGTAGTAGCTGCAAAACGGTTTACTTTTATGTAACCGGTGCGTTCATCCATCATGTAATGTGAATCAATTGTGGTGATGGGTATATCGTCTCGTGTAATGGTAAAGTTGAGCGGGCGCGTATTTCTTGGGCGCATGATTCTCACATCAACTGTGGTACCTTTCTCACCACGAAGTTTCCTAAGCACATCTTCGTTGCTGAAACCAATAGCACTTGTGTCATCAATTGCGATAATTCGATCGCCTGACATGATTCCAAGCTGATCACTCGGCCCGCCTGAGATTGGGGTAATAACTGTAATGGTGTCCTGAATGATGTTAAACTGAATGCCAATTCCCTGGAATCGTCCGGCAAACTGCTCCTGAATTCTGTCACTCTCCTCCGGCTCTATATAAACAGAGTGTGGGTCAAGTGTGCTAAGCATTGCACGAATTGAGGATTCTACCATTTGGGTAAGATCTGTATCCGGGAAGTTGTTTGCTACAAAAAGGTAAGCTTCTTCAAATTTGTTGTATGAATCGCGAAGGTTTTGAATGGAAATATCTCCGCTGATGTCGAGCGGGGTGCCTTCTATATCAATAGAATCATCATCAAGATGATTTAAAATGCCGATAATACTCTGCTTATAGAGTTCATTGATAGATGTTTCACCAAAATAATTATCTATTACCCTTCTTTGAACCTGCAGATATTTGTGCAGATTGTCCTGATGGTAGCCACTTTTAACTACTACATTGTCGATTCCTGCAACCCAAACGGCAGAAAGAATTAATAAAAGTGCGATTTGAGGGGCAATAAATTTTTTCACTGACATCGTTTTTTTAATTGAAACTAATTACTGAACAACGCGAGGTTGGCATCAAAGATTATAGCTATTGATAATTAATTAAGCCAATAACTTTTATTACAACGCAAAGTATGTTGAAACGTTTCTTATAACTGAAATTTTACTGTTAAAGAATGAAAATGTATTGTCATAAAAGAACCTTCAAGTTCATTATTACATGTAAAATCTTCGGAGCAGGAGCTCCGAAGTTACTTTATAAAATGTAATGGCTCAGGTCTTTGTTTGTTACAATTCCATCGAGCTGTTTGTGTACATATGCTTCATCAATTTTGATCTCACCACTTGAGATATCATCCGGTACAACAAAAAGAAGTTCTTCAAGCAGAGACGATAATATAGTATGTAACCTTCGAGCTCCAATATTTTCAACCTGCTGGTTTACACTCGCTGCAATTCGTGCAATTTCACGTACGGCGCCTTCGGTAAAATCAATTTTCACCCCTTCTGATTCCAGCATAGCCTGATACTGCTTGGTGAGGGCATTTTTTGGCTGTGTAAGGATATTGAAGAAGTCCTCTTCTGTGAGTGAATTTAATTCAACCCGGATTGGGAATCGTCCCTGCAGTTCCGGAATCAAGTCTGATGGCTTCGATACATGAAACGCACCGGAAGCAACAAACAGAATGTGGTCAGTTTTTACAATACCGTGCTTTGTATTCACGGTACTTCCTTCCACAATTGGCAGCAGGTCTCGCTGAACTCCTTGCCGGCTCACATCAGCACCGCCGCCTTTATGCCCGCTTGAATCGTTTGCAACCTTATCGATCTCATCAATAAATACAATACCTTGATTTTGTACGCGGTCAAGAGCTTCTTGTACAGCAGCTTCATGATCAATGAGCCTCTCAGACTCCTGCTCAATCATAATCTCACGCGCTTCATTAATGGGGAGTGTGCGTTTGTTCTTTCTCGCGCCTCTGGTGAGATTCCCAAGCATATCCTGAAGGTTTACCCCCATCTCTTCCATACCTTGCGGGCCAAACACCTGCATCATCGGGGTCTTCTTGTTGGCAACTTCTATCTCGATTTTTCGTTCTTCGAGATCGCCATTTTTAAGTTTTTCACGGAACCGTTCGCGTGTGCGCTCATTGAGTTCTTCATCAGAGGCAGAATCGGGGTTGAAGCCCACTTCGCCTGATGCTGCTGTTGATGTTGCAGGAGTTTTCTTCCGTACAGGTGGGATGAGGATATCGAGAATTTTCTCTTCAACAATTTCTGCTGCTTTCTCTTTAACCCGTTCCTGCATCTCCATCTTCACCATATTAACGGCCAGATCGGTGAGGTCCCGAATCATCGATTCTACATCGCGGCCAACATAGCCAACTTCTGTGAATTTGGATGCTTCTACTTTCACAAAAGGTGCGCCGGCCAATTTGGCAAGCCTTCTGGCTATCTCGGTTTTACCAACGCCGGTTGGGCCTATCATCAAAATGTTATTGGGGATGATCTCTTCGCGTATTTCTGGGCTTGACTTAAGGCGTCTCCATCGGTTTCGTAATGCGATGGAAACAGACCGCTTTGCTTCTTTCTGCCCGACAATGTATTTGTCCAGTTCGGCAACAATTTGCCGGGGCGTTAAATTTTGTTCTTTAATGGTACTCATGGGTAACCTAAATGTCTAAAATGGTAAGATTATGATTGGTATAAATGCAGATATCGGCTGCTATGTTTAATGATTTCTCAACAATCTCTTTGGCTGATAAGTTTGGAGCATTCTCTTTGAGTGCCCGTGCCGCAGCAAGGGCATAAGAGCCGCCGCTGCCAATTGCCAGGATCTGATCGTCAGGTTCAATAACATCACCCTGGCCAGATATTAGCAGAAGCGTTGATTTGTCCATCACCACAAGAAGGGCTTCAAGTTTTTGCAGATACTTGTCTTTTCGCCAATCTTTGGCCATTTCTACAGCTGCACGCTGAAGATTGCCGTTATAACTGTTCAGTTTTTCTTCAAACTTTTCAAACAGTGAGAAAGCGTCTGCTGTTGATCCTGCAAAACCTGCAAGAACATTGCCATTTTGCAGTTTGCGTACTTTTTTCACTGTGGACTTCATTACTACTTTATCGAGTGTGGCTTGTCCGTCGCCACCTAATGCAACTTCACCGTTGTGAATAACACCAAGCACGGTAGTTGCATGAAAATTCTTAAGATTTGTCATTGCAAATTGGTTTAGTAAAGCTTTTGCTCGTAATTAATTTTGTTGCGCAGGGCGCTTGGGCCGTGGTGGCCTAGTACTTTTACGCTTGTTATTCGAATTGTTTCGTTGGTCGTTCGAATAGAAATCGAGAGTTTTAGTGCGGTCGTTGTTGCCCTCTTCAATACTGCTCAGATTTTTTTCATGAGTTTCGAGTATCTCTTCAAGCGGCTTCCCTTGCAATACGATGTCTGTAATTTCTACTTCTGAGCCGGAAAGTGTTGCCTTAAACTCGTTAAGTGAGATGGTTTGATCGGCCACGAATGTAATTCTCATTCTGTATTTAAACATCCATCGCCATCGCTGGCTAAAAAACCCTTTACAAAGGAAAGAACGCAGGTATGGGTTCACATATATATCTACTGCGCGATAGTCGGTGCTATATTTAAATTTGCTGATCCAGCTTTCTACGTCGGTAACGATAGTATCCTGGCTTACCACACTGCCCGCCCCGCCACACATCGGGCAGACTTTCGATACAGAGTTTACCACACTTGGCCGTATTCTTTGGCGCGTAATCTGGATGAGGCCAAAATCGCTCATACCAATTACATTGGTTTTTGCCTGATCTTTTTTGAACTCTTTTTTGAGCTCATCATAAATTTTCTTTCTGTTTTTACTGTCTCTCAGGTCAATAAAATCAACAACAATAATACCACCAATATCCCGCAGCCTCAACTGTTTTGCGATTTCACGTGCTGCCTCGAGGTTGGTTTTCAATGAGTTATCTTCCTGTTTCTCTTTGGCTGCATATGGCCCGGAGTTTACATCAACCACATACATCGCTTCGGTCTGTTCAAAAATCAGGTAACCACCTGATGGCATCCGTACCCTCGGGCTGAAAATAGAGTTAACATCCTGCCCGATATTCACGTGATCAAAAACATGATCTTTTCCTTTATATAGCTGTACTGCCGGCAGCATTTTTGGTGCTATCTGCGAAACATAACTTTTTATCGATTTGTAGAGCTGATAATCATCAATCAGAACCCTGTCGTACTGTTTGGCGAACAGGTCGCGAATCAGGCTTTCGGTGATGTCCAGGTCTTTATAGAGGAGTGTGGGGGCTTTAGAAGATTCGAGTTTGTTGAGAATACGCTCCCATTTTTTCAAGATGGTGCGCATATCTTCTTCAATAGCTTCTTTATCCTGGTTTTGGGTAACGGTACGTACAATCACGCCAAACCCATCGGGCAGCATGGATCCAACCGTACTCTTAAGCCTCTTTCTCTCACGGTTGTTGGTAATTTTTTTTGAGATGGCAATGTATTCGCCCATCGGTATAAGCACAAGAAACCGGCCTGCAATAGTAATGTCTGTTGAGACTCTTGGCCCTTTTGAACCGATTGGCTCTTTTACAACCTGAACCAGAATATTCTGATTGTTTTTGAGCATCTTGCCTGCAAGAATTTGCTTCTCATTATTCGAAAGCTTGTTGAAGCGGCTCAGTTCTTCTTTAGCGGAAGAGGGAATGCTTCGCTCGCCATTGAGCATTTGCAGGTATTGGCCGAGATGATCACCGGCATCAGAAAAGTGCAGAAAAGCGTCTTTCTCCATGCCCACATCGATAAAAGCGGCACGGATTCCACTCATTACTTTATGGACCCTGGCTAAATAGATATCGCCAACGGTTCGCTGGTTCTCTTCAGATTCTATAAATAGTTGAGCTAATTCTCCGTTCTCTAAAAGCGCAACACGGGTCTGTTTGCCCGATGAGTGAATAATAATTTGGTTTTTCATGTATGGAAAGCAATTTCTTCAGCAGCTCGCACAGTTTTTCCTCAATCTCATAAAATTGGATAGTAGTGTATGAGATAGTACTCAACCTGTTACATCGCAACGTGTAAGAGGAGCGAACGGCTTTATTATTATAATTCTCGTTAGTGGAAGCAGGGGCAGTGTGAATACCCTCAGCTGCGTAAAAATCGTAGCATTGCCCATGGCGAAAGATCGCATTCAGGGTATACAAGAAATGGGTAGTAAAAAAGTATATGGTATTGATAATATTAATTATCAGTCTCATTAGAGAATATTTATCACACGTATAATTCACAATTTAAATATAGTGTAAAGTTATCTAATAATTAAATATTGAATGTAGTAAATACTATAATAAAATCAGGACTCTATTGTGGCACCCGTTTAATGGACGCACCTACCCGGTTCAACTTTTCCTCAAGCTGCTCGTAGCCTCGGTCAAGATGGTACACGCGCAAAATTTCGGAGGTGCCTTTTGCAACCATCGCTGCCATCACCAGGCTTACACTTGCCCTAAGGTCTGTGCTCATTACAGAAGCTCCGCTAAGCTGGGTTTTGCCCACAATGGTAACTCTGTTTTTCTCAACTTTTAGGTTGCCACCAAGGCGGTTGAGTTCGGGTACGTAACTGAAGCGGTCGAAGTAAACGGTATCGGTTACCATGCTGGTGCCACCAGCCTGAGTCATAAGTGTAGCCCATTGTGCCTGTAAGTCTGTAGGGAAACCGGGGTAGATTTTTGTGGTTACCGATACAGGCTGAAGATTATCAGTGGACTTGATACGGATAACAGAGCCGTCAATCGTGCATTCAACACCAAGCTTATTGAACGATTCCGGAAATTTACCCAGCTGTTCGGGGCGGCAGCCGGTTAAGGTAACGTCAGATTCGGGGTGCATGGCAGCGGCAATCATAAAAGTGCCTGCTTCAATTCTGTCGGGATCGTTGGAATATTCAACCCCTTTTAGTTCATCAACTTTTTGGATGGTAAGTGTATCTGTCCCAATTCCCTCAATATCGGCGCCCATCTCAACAAGCATTCTGCAGAGCAGAACAACATCGGGCTCTTTTGCTGCATTTTTGATGACAAACTTCTTGGCACGCTTAACCGCGCCAAGAACAAGATTTATTGTAGCACCAACACTGCTTGGATTCAGCGTAAACTCACCGCCTTCAACTGAAGCGTTATCGATTGATGCAAAAACATAACCCTGGCCGAGTTTAATCTTAACACCCATTGCTTCGAAGCCTTTCAGGTGCAGGTCAACCGGGCGCGGGCCCCAGGCACAGCCACCGGGAAGAGAAACTTTCGCCTCACCTGCATTGCCAATCAGTGCGCCGAGCATATAAAAAGAGGCACGCATACGCCGAACCAGTTCGTATGGAGCTTCAGTATTATGAAGGTTTGCAGGGTTTAAAACCATGGAATTCGATCCCCCATCAAACACAACTGAGGTTCCGGTCTCCTCAATTACCTTTTTAAAGGTGTAAATATCATTAAGGCGGGGTATAAGGTTGAGTTTTGTGGGGGAGCTTGCAAGAAGTGATGCAGCCATAAGTGGCATAGCTGCATTTTTTGAGCCGCTGATGGGAATGGTTCCCTTGAGCGGGGTAGGGCCTTCAATAATAAATTTATCCACGAGCTGTAATTTCTAAGAGGGGTTGTTTTTTCTCTACGTTATCGTTTTCGGATACCAGGATTTTTTCCACAATACCTGCAGCAGGTGCCTTTAGCTCATTTTCCATTTTCATCGCTTCAAGGATTAATACAGGCTGCCCGGCTTCTACCTCATCATTTTCAGAAACAAGCAGTTCAAGAACTTTCCCCGGCATTGGCGCTGCAAGAGTGCCTGCCGAGCTTTGGTTATTTGATGAAAATCCGAGTTTTTCAAGCAATAGTTCATCTTCATCTTTCACATTTGCCGAGTAGAAAGTGCCATTAACGGAAAAGTTAACCTCGTTACCGTTCACAGAGATGTTATCCACTTTATACACTTTGGTTCCAACACGCAGAATTAATTTTTTGGTGTGTTGATGAACAACCTCAAAAGAAATTTCGGCTTGATTTATCTGAGCCTGCGTTAGGTTCTCATCCAGTTCTATCTGGTACTGTTCATTGCCAATTGTACTTTCAAATTTCATGATTGTATCTGTTTCAGCCCTATTTTTGTTGCTTTGAAGGAGAAATCCTCAATATGGTCGGAATCGTAAAATGCAGATGGTGCCGAAACTGTATCACTGCTTACTTCGATATAACCGTGGTTAATCAGCTTTATAAGGTCATCCCGAATGGCACCATAACTAAGCTGGGTTTCTGCCTGAATGTGCTGGAATGTCTCAGGAAAAATAAGCTCTCTGAGTATCTGTTTTTCTGATGATGTTAACTTTTCGCGCGCCATGATTAAATCTGAATCCAAGTCGGTATTGAAGATACAAAGATTCAAATGCAATTTGGTTACTCTATCTCTATATCGCCGTAGGTAATCACATTATCCCTTCCATCCGTGATAATAAGCCTGTAGATGCCTTGAGGATTCTCTGGAATCCGGGCAATATCGAGAGGATTGAGGTTGATGGATTTGAGGCCCGGAGGTAGTGGAGCGCGCGGATCATCCGGATAAACCTGCTTAAATGTATTGAAATCGTGTATAACAAAAACACGGAGGCCAGAAACAGCATCAACCACGGTTATCTGTATATTGATTCTGACCCTTCCATTAGTAAGAACCGGATTAGGGAAAGCAGGATCAACAATGACCAGACCTTGAAAAAAAGGTGCTACTCTCCAATCATCTGGATCAATCTGTTCATTTATTACCTCTCCAAGATCGTTTGTTTTAGTGATTCCATCAGGTAATGCGAATGCATCATTTTCAAACTCGCGCTGGCTGTCATTCTGGCTGCAACCAGCCGCGATGAAACAAACAACAAGAACTATATGTAAGAGTTTAAGATTGTGCATGTTGAAATCCGTAAGGTGTTTAACATTTTTAACGGTTAAAGGAAGAAAGAGCCTTTAAAAGTTTGTACTTTAAGGATTAATTAAAATTCTATTTACTAGGCAATGATACAAGTTTACGGAATCAAAAATTGCAACAAAATTCGAGACACGCGCAAGTGGCTCGAAGAGAAAGAAGTTGAATACACCTTCTACGATCTCAAAAAAGAACCTCTCTCACGCGAAGAGCTCGAAGAGTTTGCACACAGAATTGGCCTGGATGTTCTGGTGAATAAACGGGGAATGAAATGGCGAAACCTCGGGCTAAAAGATA
>SLLL01000170.1 GCA_007134085.1 Balneolaceae bacterium | reverse complement strand
TGTCATCACAATAGCAGACTTTTGGCCCCATTTTGCTTCAGACGATGATATAAATTGGTCTATAATTATCTGTGCTCCATTAGCGAAATCACCAAATTGAGCTTCCCAGATTACAAGAGCATCAAGTTTTGCTGCGGAATAACCAAACTCAAATCCAAGACAAGCAAATTCACTCAAATGGCTGTTGTATGGATAGAACGCACCTTGGTTCTCCTGTAGATTATTCAAGGGTACAAATCGCTGGCTTGTTTCTGTACCATGCAGTACAGCATGCCTGTGCGAGAAAGTACCCCGCTCCACATCTTGCCCGGTCAGTCGTACCGTTTTTCCGCTTTTAAGTAATGAACCAAACGCCAGAGCTTCTGCAAAGCCCCAGTCAATTCGGCTCTCATTTTTCTCAACGATCTCAGCTCGTTTTGCAAGCTGCCTCAACAGTTTTGGATTGGCATCAAAATCCTTTGGTACGGTATTCAGTTTAATTGCGATATCGTTGAGCTCTTTAACAGGGTAGGTGGTATCAGGAAATTCTGCACGCTCTTTTTGCTTCTCTTCGGTTCTGTTGAGCATTTTATCGGTGATTTCCAAAGCCGGAGAGCTTTTAGCATCTTCAAAAGCCTGTTGTAACAATTCTTCAAACTCATCGAATATGGCTTGGGTCTCTTCTTCGGTAAATTCACCTTTGCGAAGGAGCTCTTTTAGATAAATATCCCGAACTGTGGGGTGGTTATCGATCTCTTTATACATGCCCGGCTGTGTGAATGCAGGTTCATCACCTTCGTTGTGGCCATGCTTTCTGTAGCAGATCAAATCAATTACAACATCTTTTCCAAATTTTTGACGATAATCAATCGCAAGATTCATTGCATGAACTGCGGCTTCAGGGTCATCACCATTTACGTGGAAAATAGGTGCCAATATCATTTTTGCAAGATCTGATGCATATTCAGTGGAACGTGCATCAATCGGCAGTGTGGTAAAGCCAATCTGATTGTTGATGATCACATGAATTGTACCACCGGTTTCATAACCTCTCAGTTGTGAAAGGTTCAGCGTTTCTGCAACAACACCCTGGCCTGCAAACGCGGCATCACCATGCATAAGCACAGGTACAATTTTTTTCTTAGAACCCTCGCCTTCGTAATGATCCTGGCTGGCACGTGCTGCCCCTTCCACTACCGGATTTACGGCTTCGAGGTGGCTTGGATTAGGAAGCAATTCGAGCTCAATCTCTCTGCCGGATCTGGTTTTGTAAAATCCTTTTGAACCAAGATGGTATTTCACATCACCCGATCCTTGAATGGTTTCCGGATCGATATTTCCTTCAAAGTCAGCAAAAACTTTCCGATAAGGCTTATTCATAATATTCACAAGAATATTAAGCCGGCCGCGGTGTGCCATGCCCAGGAAAAACTTCTCAGCTTCGCTTTTTCCTGCACGCTCAATTAAAAAGTGCATCATCGGTATTAGTGTTTCAGCACCTTCAAGGGAGAAACGTTTGTGGCCGATGTATTTTTTATGCAAGAACTGCTCGAAAGCCATAGCCTGATTCAGCTTGTGCAGAATGTCTTTTCTGTCTTCTTTATTAAGATCCGGCGTGTTGGTTGTGGCCTCCATTGTTTCGCGAAGCCACTTTCTCTCTTCAAGATCTAGCAGATGTTTAAATTCAGCCCCAATTTTACCACAATAAGTATTTCTAAGCAGCTGAATGATGTCTCGCAGTTTGGCTGTTTTTTTGCCGCCCAACCCATCACAGAAGAATTCGCGATCGAGATCCCAAAGGGTGAGGCCGTAATATTCAAGGTCAAGCTCAGGGCTTCTTCCCGGTTCACTGCCAAGCGGATCGAGGTTAGCCATAATATGGCCACGCATTCTATACATGTTGATGAGCCGCCACACTGCAATTGCCCTTCGGTCTTGCTCAAGTGTATTTCCACGGCCGCTTAGGAGGCTCTCGTACTTATCATCGCCATACGGGAAAGGCTCATAAGGGATATCGAGATCGGCAAAAATTTGGTGATAAAAATCTTCCTCTCCATTTAAAAGAGAATTAATCTTTTGAAGAAACATGCCTGATTCAGCACCTTGTATAATTCTGTGGTCGTAGGTGCAGGTCACCGTCATCACCTTGCTGACACCGAGTTGATTCAATACATCTTGTGCCATAGACTGAAATTCAGCCGGGTAGTTGATGGCACCGGTTGCAATAATAGCTCCCTGTCCCTTCATCAGGCGTGGCACAGATGATACAGTACCAATTGTACCCGGGTTGGTGATGCTGATAGTGGTATTCTGAAAATCTGAAAGCTCAAGCTTGCCTGTTCGCGCTTTGTTGATCAACTCTGCGTATGCATGCAGGAACTCTCTGAAGTTCATTTTATCAACGCCCTTGATATTGGGGACAACAAGGTTTCTTGAACCGTCGCGGCTCTCAAGATCAACGGCTATTCCAAGATTCACATCACCGGGCACCACTTTGTAGGGTGTATTATCCTGGTTTACGTAATACGAGTTGATACTCGGGAAATCTTTAAGCGCTTTGATTACAGCCCATGCGATAAGGTGAGTGAATGATGCTTTTGGCTGGCCACTTCGAAGCAGGTGCGTGTTGATAATGGCACGATCTTCCGTCATCATTTTTACAGGTAGCACTCGCAGCGATGTTGCGGTTGGCACATAGATGCTTTCATCCATGTTCTCAACAATTTTTGAAGCAACACCTTTTATTTTTTGCAGCTCTGCGCCATCGGGTATTGAAATCTCATCTTTTTCTTTCTTCTCGGTAGCTGGTTTGGGCTCGGGCTTAGCAGGCTTCTGCTCCTGAACAACCGGCCTGCTCTCATCAGGTGCAGTTTCTTTGCCGTTCAGTTCATCAAAGTATTTTCTCCAATGATTGGGAACAGTCTCAGGGTTTTCTTGATATTGTTTGTAAAGTTCTTCTACTAATGCTGAGTTGGGTCCAAAAACGGATTCAAGTGATTTCAAAACAGTATTTTGTGTGAATTAAGATGATCAGTTAATTATGAAACAGGCATTGCTCTGTAAATATGGTAAACATCTTTTAAAAATATCACTTTTTCAGGCAATAAACCTGCTTTTAACCGAATCAATCTTGTTAAATATTTCGATGTGAATACGTAACTCTAAGTGATAAAACTCATCAAATTAAAGTTTATCCCGGCTGATGCAATGGTTATATTTTCAGTCCCATTTTTTTGATGCAAACAGCTAAAGAAAACGATAAAAAATTCCGGGCAAAAAGTTTCAGTCAACAAGATTTATGAATTCAAAAAACAAAGAAAAAGAAAAAAGCGGTGCCGAGCATATAGTTTGGGATTTAACTGACCTTTACAAATCTCCCGAAGACGGACAACTAAAAAAAGATAAAAAAGCTTTACTTGAGAACGCTAAAACTTTCAGTGAAACTTATAGAGGGCGGGTAGCAAAGTTAGGAGCTGCCGAATTTTTTGATGCGATGACTGCTTATCAGAATATGATAGAGCAGGCGCATAAAATTGGCGCATATTCGCATTTGGCTTGGTCGGTAAATACAGAGGATCCGGCACTTGGAAAATTGCTTCAAGAGGCAAGCGAGCTGGGTTCAGAAGTTAGCCAAATGCTGGTATTCTTTGATGTAGAGTGGTTAAAAATCGAGGAAGAGCAGGCTTTCGAATTAATCAACTCAGAAGAACTTAAAAAATGGAAGCATTATCTGGAAACATCTCGCAGATATAAGGAGCACACACTCTCTGAGGATGCTGAAAAGGTGATGAGCGCAAAATCAGTTACCGGCAGATCTGCATGGAACCGGTACTTTGATGAAACTATCGGTGCTGCACGTTTCGAGTTTAAAGGCGAAAAGTTGCCTGAGCAGGAGGTCCTCAGCAAACTGCACAGTGCAGACCGCGAAATTCGAAAAAAAGCTCATGCTTCGTTAACCGAGGGTTTCAAAAATCACGCCCGATCGCTAACCTTCATTTTTAATACAATTCTTGCCGATAAATACACGAACGACCGCCTTCGGAAGTATGAAAACTGGATTGATTCCAGAAATCTTGCCAATCAAACAGACAGGCAATCCGTAAATGCGCTCATCGATGCTGTAACCGGTAAGTACCATCTGGTTCAGCGGTATTACAATCTCAAAAAGAAACTGTTGGGGTATGATGAGTTGTTCGATTACGACCGCTATGCACCTCTCGCAAAAACAAGTAAAACCATTACCTGGTTAGAGGCGAAAGATATTGTTCTCGAATCGTTCGGGGAGTTTCACCCACAAATGGCTGAAACAGCCGCCAAATTTTTCGATAATAACTGGATTGATGCCGCCATAAAACCGGGCAAAAGGGGAGGGGCTTATTCTGCGAGCACGGTTACCAGTGTGCACCCTTATG
>SLLL01000220.1 GCA_007134085.1 Balneolaceae bacterium | reverse complement strand
AGACTGGCCCATTTTACGGCGTTGTCTCCTTTCAGAAAAAGAAACGCCAGTACTCCAAGAAGCGGAAAGTAGATGGTAAGGTTAAGTAAAAACTCCATGTTTATCAGCTAAGTATCTTAAAACAGTAATAGTGAGAGAACCAGAATTACACCAAGTATAAGGAAGAATGCATAGTTGCTTGTTACACCGGTTTGGATGTATCGCAATAAGCTACCGGTAAGGCGAACAATACCGGCAACAGCATTCACAAATCCGTCAATAATCTTCAAATCAAAAACAGCAAGCACCCTGTCGGAGAATCGAACCGTTGGGTGTACAACCGTGCCCTCATAGAGTTCATCGAGATTGTATTTCTCTTTCCAAACCTGATACAACCCGCCAAAACGAGTTGAGATTTTGGCATCAGACTCTTCCTGATTGTCGTTTCCGTACATTTTAAATGCAGTGTATACCCCGGCTACTGCTACCAGCGTGGCAAATATCATTAATGCCCACTCTGCCGGGATGGAAAGTGTAAGGGGAATGTCTGCCGCTATGGGGCTCATCCAGCTTCCCAGCCAGTTAATGGTACCCTCTCCGCCAAAAGTTTTAGCTATAAAATTGGGGATACCGATAAAACCGCCAACTATGGAAAGGCCTGCAAGTGTCCAGAGAGGGATTGTCATTGTGGACGGGCTTTCGTGCAGATACTCCTCGGCATTTTCTGCACCTTTTACGTTCTTAGGCAGCTTAAAGCTTCCGTGGAACGTAGTTAGTGTGAGGCGGAACATATAGAAAGCGGTAAGGAATGCTGTTACCGTTGCAACCCCCCAAAGCAGGAAGTACATAGCACCGGCAAACTCACCAAAGCCCATGTTCATGGTGTGCATCAGAATTTCATCTTTAGAGAAGAAACCTGCCAGCGGTGGTATACCCGCGATGGCAATGGTGGCTATCAAAAATGTTTTATACGTGGACGGCATATATTTTCTGAGCCCGCCCATGTTGCGAATATCCTGCGGGTCGAAATGCACGTCTTTGCCTTTATCATGAAGTTTGTGCTCCACATGCTCCATTGTGTGAATAACAGATCCGGAGCCAAGGAAGAGACACGCCTTGAAAAACGCATGCGTAATCACGTGGAAGAGTGCCGCGGTATAAGCTCCCGCTCCAAGCGCAAGAAACATGAAACCGAGCTGGGAAACCGTTGAGTAAGCAAGTACCCCTTTAATATCATATTGCGTAATGGCAATAGTTGCTGCTACAATAGCCGTTAAAGCACCAATCACTGCAACAATCATCATCACCTCCGGGGTAAGTACATACATTGGAGACATTCTGGTAATCAGATAAATACCCGAGGTAACCATTGTAGCCGCGTGGATAAGTGCTGATACTGATGTTGGGCCGGCCATCGCATCTGGTAACCATACGAAAAGTGGAATCTGAGCACTCTTTCCGGTTGCGCCAATAAACATCAGGAATGCAATCCAGAATACAGCATCGCCTGTAAAAGCATCCAGGTTGGCAAGAACTACATCAAAGTTCAGGCTGCCAACTGCCTCAAAAATCATAAAGATTGCAACGAGAAATGCAAAATCACCAACCCTGTTGTAAAGAAATGCTTTTTTTGCAGCATCCGACTTTAGCATGTCGGTATACCAGAAGCCGATAAGAAGATACGAGCAGAGGCCAACCCCTTCCCATCCTAAAAACAGCAGCAACAGGTTATCAGCAAGAATCAGGTTGAGCATCGCAAAGATGAACAGGTTCAGGTAAGCAAAGAACTTCCAGAAACCGGGATCGTGCGACATGTAACCGATTGAGTAGAGGTGTATCAACGAGCCCACACCTGTTACCACCAGAGCCATGATCAAAGAGAGCTGATCAATCTGATAAGCAATATCTACAGTGAGGCCACCCGTATCAATCCAGGTGAACAGTTTTGCGTGAATAGCGCCCGCTTCTGCATTAAAATTCAAAAACAGATAAACAGTTATCAGAAAAGGGATAAAAACTGCAAAATTGGCAATAGTACCGATAAAACTCTTTTTTGACCGAAAACTCTTCCAAAAAAGGCCGGAGATACCGTTTATGAGAAAACCAAGTAGTGGCAATCCAATAATCAGGCCTACGAGCACTGTGGGTGATTCCATCAACAGGTTAATTAGTTTGATGCTTTTTGGTTCAGCTGTTCAATGCAGCCTTAATTTCAGGAGCCAAAGATACAAAAATCTATTCCAAGATAAACTCAAAAGAGTGTAAATCTGCCCATCATCAAAATATTTTTAAGAGGTATTTAACAGCCGTTTAACTTAAGCTATACTTTATAAATGCCACAATTCTACAGAAAGCGTTTTTTTGAATAAACCGTGTAAAACCGGACAACTTTAATTGCAGAGAATGTACTTTTTTCAATATGTTTGATGGATTAAATAAAAGTGGGCAAACAGTTTATAGAGCTAACTAATGAATAAGTTATCTTTTTTCAGCCTTACAATGTCGTTCATCTCTCTGATGGCCTTTTGGGTTATAATGAGTGGGTTCTTTGATTTTATCCATCTCGGGCTGGGTGTACTTACTGTAGCCGGTGTGATGTATGTTAACTACCAGCTTAAAATGCACCGCTTTTTTGATGATGATATGGATGATCTCAGCGAGGTAAGGTTCGGCAGGGCTATATATTACCTGTTTTGGATGATACTCCAGATTGTAGTTGCCGGTTTCCATGTGGTTGGTATAATCATCCGCCGTAAAATGCCGCTTCACACTACCATGATCACATTTCGTGCGAACCTGCCAAGCGCCCATGCTAAAATGATTCTTGGGAACTCTATATCATTAACACCGGGCACACTTACAATAGATATCGAAGGCGACCTTTTTATTGTTCACGCTATTGACGACAAGTCTTATGAAGGTATCACGTCAGATAAAATGCCACGAGAAGTATTGAAATTATTTCAGAAAGAGGAGCGGCAGGTTATTGAAGATCTGCAGATCATCACGAGAACCGATAAAAAGGAGAATAAATAATGGACTCATTTTTTCTATACAGTGCCGTTATTCTCACAATAATTATTGCTGTTCCCCTTATTCGGGTTCTTAATGGGCCTACACTCTACGATAGGCTTCTTGCCACCAATGCAATTGCAACAAAAACGATTGTGCTCATTGCATTAATCGGATTTCTTTTTGACAGGATCGACATGTTTATCGATATCACCCTGGCATATGCAATTCTTGGGTTCATTGGCTCGCTTGTTATCGCTAAATATGTTTCTTCACCAAGATTTGAGGAGAAATGACAGAAATTCAAAACATAATCAGCATAGTTTTTGTGGTTATCGGCATCATATTCATGCTGGTTGGCAGTATTGGCATTATCCGTCTGCCGGATTTCTATGCAAGAACCCACTCTGTAAGCAAAAGTGATACACTCGGAATCATTTTTGTGATTCTTGGCCTGGTGATTTACGAAGGAGTAACACAAAGCTCGTTTAAGCTGGTTCTAATAATCCTGTTTATTTTCCTCGCAAACCCGGTTGGTACCCATGCTCTGGCAAGGGCAGCATACAAACGTGGGCTCAACCCATTTTACACGGATGATGAAATTGACGAGGAGGAGCACAAATGATCTGGGAACTTGAACTTGTAATCTACATTTTTCTTGCACTCTCAGCCATTGTGGCTCTCGAAGTGAAAGACCTGCTGGTTGCCGTTGTGATGATGACCATCTTCAGCTTTCTTATGGCTCTTCTCTTTGTAGCTATGGGCGCTATCGATGTGGGATTCACCGAAGCTGTAATTGGTGCGGGTGTTACAGGAATTTTATTTGTTGTTGTTGTCTATCAAACTTCAAGAAAATCAAAAGATTGAAAGCACTTAAAGTACTCATATTAGTTTTATTTGCGGGAATTTTGATATTCGCTGCATCTGATCTGCCCTTCCGTGGCGATCCAGACAACCTTATGCATGCTGAACAGAGCATAACAGGCACAACTGTAAAAGGTAGTTACTTTATCCAAAATGCTTACCGAGATGCCCGCACGCCAAACATGGTAACCGTTGTTCTTGGCGATTACAGAAGTATTGATACGTTTGGCGAGCAGGTTGTAATCTACACAGCCGGGTTAATTACCCTGCTGGTTCTCAGAAAAACAAGACGGAGGAGAGGATGAGGCGTCAGTTCCACAGCCCTATTGTTCTGCTTGGTGCAAGGCTCCTCAGCCCGTACATCATGGTTTTTGGTTGGTATGTGATTATTCATGGCCACTACAGCCCAGGTGGAGGTTTTCAGGGAGGTGCTCTTCTTGCTGCATCCGTTCTATTGATCCGTGTTGCAGGTGGGCGCAGAATTGCGCGACTGCAAATACAGGAATTTGCTACCACTCCCCTTGCCGTAATCGGTGTGGTGATTTATTTCGCAACAGGTTTGGTGGCAATGGCAATGGGCGGCTATTTTCTTGATTATGGTGCACTGCCCATACCGGGAATGGATCCCGACTGGCTTAGATACACCGGTATTTTAATTATTGAAGTTGGTATTGGGCTTGCTGTTATGGCAATTTTGGTGATGATATACGACAACATGGTAAAGGGGGAAGATTATGCTTGATTTCTTTTTGGGACACTACGCATACTGGTTCACCATTATCCTGTTATGCATCGGTGTATATGGAATTTTGTTCAAAAAGAACCTGATAAAAAAGACCATTGGCCTTGCCATACTGCAAATTTCTGTAGTACTCTATTTTGTCTCCATCGCCTCAAAATGGGATGCAACCGTACCTGTTTTAGATCCCAACATACCAGTTGACCAAGTTGCTAACTACCTCAACCCGCTGCCCCATACATTGATGCTTACCGCTATCGTTGTTGGTGTGGCCACTCTCGGAGTTGCATTTACACTGCTGCTCGCTATCTATAATAGATACGAAACACTGGACGAAGAAGAACTGATAGAAAAACTTCAATGATTGAGTCGCATCTTCCGGCATATATCGCTTTAACGTTTGTACTGTTCTCGGTAGTTATCCCAGCCTTTGGGTTGTGGAGAAAAGAGCTGTCGCAGCCACTTGCCGTGCTTGGTTCGGGTATTGCAGCCGGGTTCTCTATCTATGGCTTCATCAACTACCTGAATGAAGGGAGTATTCGTTACTTCTTTGGCGGATGGGAACCACCCGTTGGTATTGAGTTTGTGTATGATGGGCTATCCGGATTCTTTGTGCTTGTAATCAATGTGGTTGCATTTTTTGTGATGATCCACTCACATAACCTGCAAAAGGTAGAGTTCCCCGGCAAAGAGATGCCGTACTACGCTCTCGCCATGCTGATGATGCTTGGTTTCAACGGTATGATTCTCACGGGTGATCTTTTTAACCTCTATGTATTCCTTGAAATCGCCTCACTCTCAGGCTATGCATTGATTGCAATCGGTGAAAAGCAGGCACCTTATGCAGCCTTCAGATACCTGATTATTGGTACAGCGGGTGGTACACTCTACCTGCTTGGTGTTGGCTTTATGTACACCATAACCGGTACACTGAACATAATCGATATGGCGGCCATGCTGCCAATGCTTTTTGAAAGCAACGCAACATTTGCAGCACTAATATTAATGATAGTGGGTATTGGCGTTAAGGCGGCTCTCTTCCCGATGCATGGCTGGCTACCCGATTCATATACCTACGCTGCGTCAACATCAACAGCGCTTATTGCGCCAATTGGCACCAAAGTAGCAGCATATATTCTTTTCAGAATTATTCTCTGGATGTTTGGCATCGAGATAACTGATGCCATTGCTCCACTCTCATATATTGTGGGAGTTCTTGCCTGTATTGGCATCCTTTACGGTTCTATCATGGCAATTGCCCAGACAGAAATGAAGCGAATGCTGGCTTACAGCTCTATCTCTCAGATAGGTTATATCATTATGGGGCTAAGCCTTGCCAATCCGTGGGGTTTTGCAGGTGCACTGCTGCACGTTTTAAATCATGCTATTATGAAAGCATGCTTATTTATGATTAGCGGCCAATTAAGGCTGAAGGAGGGGCATTCAGATATCAGCCGGTTTGATGACAGCTACCGTATTAAATACCCGTGGACAATGGCATCATTCAGTATTGCTGCCATCTCAATGATTGGGCTACCCCCGCTTGCCGGTTTTTTCAGCAAGTGGTATCTGGCACTCGGAACCATCGATAACAGCAACTGGCTGTTCCTCGGTGTTATTTTGTTAAGTTCTTTGCTGAATGCCGTTTATTTCTTCAGAGTGCTCGAAAAAGTGTATATGATGAATCCCGAAAAGGGACAAAAAGAACCTGCTGTTGCCGAGCGAAATGAAGCATCAGCAAGCATGCTCTGGCCAACCGGGATTCTCGCTGTTAGTTTAATTGTGATTGGATTTGCCAATGCCATCATCGTGGGGATATTGCTAAACATTTTCCCAATGTAATGACATAGGCTTTGAATAGAAGAAATTTTAAATAAACACTGAATAATAACCGATGGATCTTTCCCTCGTACCTTTATTAGCCATTTTGGTATCGCTGGTAGTGGTAGTGCCGATTATGTTAAGCTCGGCAAAACCAAACCTGCGTGAGTTTTGGACCATTCTGGCAGCTGTTATAAAGTTTGGACTGGTACTTACCCTATTACCGGGTGCCATGCGGGGTGAATCCGTACAGCTGCATCTTGTGGACCTCGCACCTGGCATACCACTTGCTCTAAATGCCGATCCATTTGGTGTCTATTTTGCCGTTATTGCTTCAGGATTGTGGATTTTTACCTCTTTCTACTCTATTGGCTACGTTCGCGGCGCAGGCGAAATCAAACAAACCCGATATTTCGCAAGTTTTGCCGTATGTCTCTCTGCAACTATTGGTATCGCATTTTCAGCAAATCTCATCACCTTCCTCCTCTTTTATGAGATGTTAACAGTGGCTACATACCCACTTGTCATCCATAATGAGAAGAAAGAAGCGATTGATGCCGGCCGAAAATATATTGCCTTCACACTCACTGCAGGTTTGTTGCTTGTGGCTGCATCTGCACTGGTCTATCACTATACAGGCACGCTCGATTTTACTCCCGGCGGTATTCTTTCTGATGCAGATTTGCCACACACAGCCATGTTGCTGCTCTTTATTCTCTTTTTAGGTGCGGTTGGTGTAAAAGCCGGTATCATGCCGATACACGGATGGCTCCCTGCCGCCATGGCTGCACCAACTCCGGTTAGTGCCCTTCTTCATGCAGTAGCAGTTGTAAAGTCCGGTGTGTTCGCAATAACACGGGTTGTAGGCTACGTTTTTGGCGTGGATGTGATGGGTGATTACGGGCTGAACGATATTCTCATTGTACTGGCAGGGTTTACTATTATAGTAGCTTCACTCATAGCCTTTGCTCAGGATAACCTGAAGCGCCGGCTTGCTTATTCAACCGTTGGCCATCTATCCTACATTGTGCTTGGTGTTGCTCTGCTTACACCAACCGGGATGACCGGCGGAATCATGCATATTGCCGCACATGCCACCATGAAAATTACCCTCTTCTTCTGTGCAGGTGCTATTTATGTGAACCTTCACAGAACGGAAATCAGCAATCTCGATGGAATCGCAAAAGTGATGCCCTGGACCATGGGCGCGTTTGTTATCGGCTCAATGGGCCTGGCAGGGATACCTCCAATCAATGGGTTTTTCAGTAAATGGACACTGGCACTCGGCTCACTTGAAGGCGATATGATATTCCCGGTTATCATACTTGTTGTGAGCGGTATTTTAAACGTGGGGTACTTCTTCCCTATCATTTATCGTGCTTATTTTAAACCGGGTAAAGGCCTCGAAAAATATGGTGAAGCATCGCCGCTCATGGTCGTTCCAATTATGGTAACTGCGATTCTATCAGTTCTCTTTGGACTGTTCCCGAACCTCTTTTTCGGTTTCTACGATCTCGCTGTTGATATCAGCTTATCACTTTTTAACTCGGCTGCACCATGAAAACAATTCACTGGATCATACTGGGTATAATTTTCGTCATCACTCTCGTACTGGAGTTTACGGTACTTGCCGGTTACGACAGCCACTGGTGGAATGCCATCCCCGCTTTTTACGCCATTTTTGGCTTTGTGATTTGTTACGCTCTGGTTTACTCAGCCAAGTTTATTGCCAAAAAAATTGTAAACCGCGACATCAACTACTATGATTGAGTTTATCACCATACCGGGTGTACTTTTAATTCTTGGAGCGGCTGTCATTTCGTTCTTCTCTGAGAAGATACGTCCTGCACTATTTTTAGTATTTCCGGTTATTGCCGCAGTTGTTATCCTCACTCGTCCCGAAGGATATACCGTAACAGGCTCTCTTTTAAACTACGATCTGGTGCTAATGCAAACCGATGCACTCAGCAACCTGTTTGGAATTGTATTTGCCCTTGGCGCCCTTCTGGCCGGTATTTATGCTTTCCACATGAAAGAGCTCGGGCAGCAAATTAGCGCTCTTACCTATGCCGGAGGTGCTCTTGGTGTAGTTTATGCTGGCGATCTTCTCACACTCATTATTTACTGGGAAATTATGGCCCTGGCATCCACATGGCTGATCTGGGCGCGCCGCACTCCGGAAACCGATGCTTCGGGTATGCGTTACCTGATTTATCATATACTTGGCGGTGGATTGCTTTTTGCCGGTATTCTATGGCACTCGGTTGTAGAAGGTTCAATCGCTGTGGAATCCATCCCGATGGAATACACCCCGGCAAATATTCTGATGCTGCTTGGTGTTGCGGTTAATACTGCCATCATACCGCTGCATACCTGGCTTTCCGATGCCTATCCAAAGGCTACGCAGACCGGAACCATTTTCATGAGTATATTCACTACCAAAACAGCCGTCTATGTACTTATTCGGATGTTTGCCGGTTGGGAGCTTCTCATCTTTCTTGGCGCAGCGATGGCTGTTTATGGGATTTATTATGCGGTTATCTGTAAAGACATGCGCGAAATCCTCTCCTATCACATTATCAGCCAGGTAGGTTATATGGTATGTGCCGTAGGTATTGGAACAGACCTTGCACTAAATGGTGCAGCCGCCCACGCATATAACAATATTTTATACAAATCACTGATGTTCATGGCTGTTACCGCGGTGATGTACTCAGCGGGATCGAGCAAAATGTTTCATCTTGGCGGGCTGTACAAAAAGTTGCCGTGGGTACTTGGGCTGTATGTTGTTGGCGGACTCTCCATCTCGGGAATTCCACTATTTGCTGGGTTTATCAGCAAGGGAATGGTGATTGATGCAGCCGGTTATGGCGGCTACGAAACCATTATGCTGGTGCTCCTGGTGGCATCCGTTGGTACATGGCTTAGTGTTGGCCTTAAGCTGCCATACTTTACCTGGTTCGATAAGGAAGATTATACCGGCGAGCTAAAGCCGATACCTGTAAATATGTACATCGCAATGGGTATTCTCGCCTTTGCGTGTATTTTCTATGGTGTTTTCCCAAATGCTCTCTACACGTTCCTGCCGTTCGAAACAGGCTACGAGCCATACACAGTGTACCACATCGTTGAAATTCTACAAATTGTATTGCTTACGTTTGTGGCTTTCTGGTTTCTCAGAAAGAAACTGGCACCGGAGCTCACCACCGTACTTGATCTCGACTGGTTCTATAGAAAAGCTGCGCCTGCAGTCCGAAGAGTGTTTGTTTTCAAGGTAGATAAATTCTACGACAATGTGGAAGATGCAATTCTTGCCACAGCCCGTTTTCTATCAAAGAAATTCAAAAACCCGATGCTGTGGCTCAATCCTTTTACAGATAAGAAAAACGAGGCTTCCCGCTACAGCCCATCCATGGAAGTGGTGATGAGCTTTATTATACTGAGCTTCCTCGTCTTTGCGATTGTCTATTTTATTTGACCTGATTTGAGGTAGATGCTCCTTATTTCGGATCCCTCCCAATACGCACATAGCTTGTTCTGCGATCTACCTCGAGCTCAATCAATGTAGTTGTGTTGCCAAAAAAGAGGCTTGGCGCATCTCCATCTCCACCATCAGAGCGATAAATCACAATATTCTGCAGGGAATCAAGGTCATAGTAGATGCCCTTATCAATTTCGGGAACATAGATTTTCATGCTGATCACAAACTCACCGAGTTCTTCTTTGGCTTTTGCCAGCAGCGCATTCAGATTTTCAAGATTCACAAGCAGGCGCCGGTAACTCTTCTCTTTACTATGGGTATGTACTTCGCGCATCAACTCCCGGTGTATTCGGGTTGACAGCTCCTCTTCCTTTCTGTTGAAGTATCTTCGTTCATCTACCAGATTCTTATCCGCTTTCGATGCTTTATAGACATAAAACTCTATGGTAAAATCATCCACGGGTGCACCGTGATCATCAATCGCATGAATAATAAACTGTTGATAGCGGCTGTACTTGTTGTTGGTTCTACCGGCATATTCTCTGTACGTCAGATCGGTAATGTTGTGGATTTTTGCCTTATAAGATTCAAATTTTTCAGGAGTATCAATTTTCAGAGCCTCTATAGTTAAATCAATTAGTTTTCCGCTCTCTTTTTCAAATTCACTTACTATACTACCGTGATCGAGGCCGGCAAGCACGCCAAAAGCATAGTCGTGAGCAGTGCTGGTTTGTGTCCACTCGCAAGGCGTGTTTGCATCAGAAAAATCGAGTTTCAACTTTATCGAATCTATAGACGAACCCGCAATCACAATGGTGCCATCCGTACCCGGTTTATTTACCCATCCGCGAATACCGGAGTAGTCTTCAATACCGGTTAAAATGGTGAGCTGAATCTGATCTTTGTTGTAGTACGAAACCTCTTTCGAGAAAAGATCCCGATGGGCAAGCTCCCACTGATACGGGCTGGCAAGCTCAAGCCCATCCAGCAGCCTTCTCCCTACTTCAAGAAAATCACCAATTTTCCACCTTCCTTTTACCAGGCGGCCGAGAAACGATTTTCCCCTGTGCGCCAGCGGTGAGCCGAAATTTGCCGGTGCCAGCATCACAATGCGCTTTACGGGACACTCATCAATCCTGTCTGCATAATATCTCCAGATCCAGTGGCGAACAACCAATCCACCGGTTGAATGGATTACAATATTGAGATCAAATTTTGCTGAGCCATCCGGGTTAATCAGCTCTTTTTCGATCAGACGCCTGTGGAGGCCGTCAATCACATCATTAAACGTGATGTTATCTTCGCGTGATTCGTAATCGGCATAAAGTATGGTATCAACTGTGCCAATACCGTTCTCTTCAAATCTCTTTTTCATCTCCACGAATGAGCCCGAACAGTCGCTCCAGCCATGGATGATTAGTGTATGCGTTTCTGCCATTGTCTTATTCCCTCTCTTCTTTTTTGGGTTGATTAAAGAGGCAATAAAAACATTAGAGAGGAAAATTCAAATAAATGGTTGGTTATTAAAGGAAAGTTTATCTCTTCGAATTCGGTTAGAGGGAAACCTTTTATACAATATCCGAGTGGTTCAATTTATCCTAAGCGGATGTATGAAGAGATTTTAATCGTGAGATGCACAAAAAAAAAATGAGCCCCGCCTTTTCAAACGGAACCCAAACTTAATCATAAACAATCGTTAAATTTCCCAGGTATTTCCACTTCTAAACAGATCTGAGGTACTCTTGAATGATGTGCGTTTTTTCTCTCGCTCAATGGCATTGTGCACACTCTTCTCATAGCTTTCAGACTCTGTTTTTCGGATTACACCCATCGCAACCGGATGGTGTGGCAGTTGCATTTTTGCAAGTGCAAGATGCATTAAAGAGTCATGTTCACCGGCATCATGTACCAACACATCATCCGAGCCATTTTTTATTCTTCCGGCTTCAAGCCTAAATCCGTTTACCCGTAAGCCTTTTTCTTTCTCTTTTCCAAAAATCATTGGCTTACCGTGTTCAAGAACCACCTGGCTATCGTCTTTCGTATCCTTACCGGTAATTTGTTCGTGAATTCCATCCGTAAAAATCACACAGTTTTGAAGCACTTCTATCACCGATGTGCCTTTGTGATGATACGCCTGCATCATCACATCTTCCATGAGGGCATGGTTGTTATCCGGCACTCTCGCAAAGAAGGTTGCACCTGCTCCAATTGCTACCTCACCAATATTAAACGGTGTTTCGTAGCTTCCTTCAGGAGCAGTTTTAGTTTTAAGCCCGGTGGGGGTTGTTGGTGATGACTGCCCCTTGGTCATCCCATAAATCCTGTTGTTAAACACAATGATATTAAGGTCTACATTGCGCCGGCATGCGTGGATAAAGTGATTGCCACCAATAGCCATACAGTCTCCATCACCTGTAAACACCCATACGTTAAGCTCGGGCTTGGCAAGTTTTGCTCCCGTAGCCACAGCAATGGCGCGGCCGTGGATTGAGTGAATGCCGTACGTATCTAAGTAGTAGGTGATACGAGATGAACACCCAATACCGGATACACTGAGAAAGTGCTCTTTTTTATGATCCATCTGCGCGAACGCTTTCTGCATGTTGGCAAGAATCATAAAATCGCCGCAACCGGGGCACCACCGCACAGCTTGATCGCTAACAAAATCTTTACGGGTAAGTTTTTCCGCTCTGTTTTTTACGTCCGTTTCCATAGTTACCTCGTAAGCGTGTTTATGATTTCTGCTTTAATTTCGGATGTAAAAAACGGCTGCCCCTTTATCTTGTTAAACTGCTTGTAGGTGAATTGGGGGAGTTTTGTCCTCAGATAATTTGCAAACTGCCCGTTGTTCAGCTCGCATACAAGAATCTCATCAAACTTAGAAAAAATCTCTCCTGTGTTTGATGGAAGCGGATTGATATAATTAAAGTGAGTAAACCCAATACTCTCCTCGCCTGACTCAAGCAGTTCTGAAACCGCTGTACTTATGGCTCCGTGAGAGCTGCCCCATCCTACAATCAGAAGCTTACCTTCCTGAGCTCCAACTACAGTCTGCTGAGGTAATTTCTTTGCAATCCTGGCAATTTTCTCTTCACGAATTTTGGTCATTTTTTCGTGATTCTCAGGGTCATACGTGAGATTACCAGTATTTTCTTTTTTCTCTAAGCCGCCAATTCGATGCTCAAAACCTGCATCACCCGGACTTTTCCAGAAGCGGTTTAGGTATTGGGGATCGCGCAGATACGCCTGCCACTCTTCAGCGGGCTTAACAAAATTTGGAATGGTAATTTCGGGCAGTTCTCCAACTTCCGGAATTCTCCAGGGGCTGGTACCGCTTGCCAGGTACGAATCAGACAGCATCACAACCGGTGTTGAGTGCTCCATGGCAATTCTTGAAGCTTCGTAGCTGTAGAAGAAACAATCATCCGGAGAGCTTGCTGCAATTACAACAAGTGGTGCTTCCCCATGCCTGCCGTAGAGTGCCTGATTCAGGTCACTTTGCTCCGTTTTTGTTGGTAATCCGGTGGATGGCCCTGCCCTCTGCACGTTAATCAACAAGAGCGGAATTTCAGAAATAACCGCCAGCCCCATCGCTTCTGATTTGAGTGAAGCGCCCGGCCCAGAGGTTGTGGTTACAGATAAATTACCGCTGAAAGCTGCTCCAATTGCTGCACAAACCGCGGCAATTTCATCCTCCGCCTGAAAAACAATCGCTCCAAGATCTTTTCTTGCAGATAGTTCATGAAGTATTTCTGATGCAGGGGTGATTGGGTAGGAACAGAGAGATAATTTCCTGCCGCTGTTTTCTGCGGCTGCCAGTAAGCCCCATGCTGCAGCTGTATTTCCATCTATATTTCGATAGGTGCCTTTGGGAAGTTTTGCGGGTGGAATTACGATGGAAGCGCCGAAAACTTCCGTACTCTCCGCAAAACTAAACCCCGCATTCAATGCAAGTTTGTTCGCCTCTAACAAGAGCGGTTTTTTGCTGAATTTTCTCTCAAGAAGATTGATGGTGTTTTTGAGCGGGCGGCTAAACAGAAATGACACCACCCCAAGCGCAAACATGTTTTTGCTTCGAATCATCGCGGCATTCTCAAGCCCTAAATCTTTCAACGCCTCTTTTGTGAGTGATGTGGCCGGTGCCTCGATTACGTGATAGTCAGAGAGAGAGCCATCCTCAAGTGGATTCGATTCGTAATCTGCCTTTTTGAGGTTTCGGGGACTGAAACTGTCAGAATCAGCAATGATTGTACCGCCGGCTTTCAAAATGCCAATATTTGCTTTCAGGGCGGCTGGATTCATCACAACAAGCACATCAACCTGATCGCCCGGTGTGTAAATTTCAGTGCCACCTATCTGGATTTGAAAACTCGAGACGCCACCAACACTTCCCTGAGGGGCGCGTATCTCTGCAGGGAAATCGGGGGTGGTGGTAAGATCGTTACCTGCCCACCCCGATGTTTGCGAAAACATATCTCCGGTTAGCTGCATGCCATCTCCCGAATCACCGGAAAATCGCACCACAGCCTTCCTCATCTCTGGGGTAAGAACCTTTTCAGCCATAAATTTCTCTCATCTCATGTTATGGGTAAACCGAACCTACTTATCCGTGCAGCAGCTCCTTTCTTTCCAGCAGCACATCTTCAGTCTCTTCATGGTCCGGGTCGGGTATAATACAATCTGGTACCGGACAAAAAACGATACACTGCTCTTCATCATGGAAACCTTTACACTCTGTGCATTTGTCTGTTACGATGAAGTAGAAATCGTCTGATAAAGGCTCCTGCATGTCATTGGCATCCACCTCAGTTCCATTCAGCAAGGTAACCGTTCCAGATAGTGATGTACCGTCTGCCATAGACCACTCTGCACCGGGCTCATAAATTGCCTGGTTTGGGCACTCCGGCTCGCAAGCTCCACAGTTAATACAGGTATCGGTAATTAATACAGCCATTTTTCTTTCTTTTTAATGATTAGTATTGATAATCGAGTAACAAGTTGCCCTTATTAGATAATTGGACAAGAAACTCTAATTAAAAGTACTAAAAAGAACTGCTGCCTCCAACAAAATGGACATCAACCTCTTTAATTTAGAATCAGTATAGATTACCTGAAATTATCGAGTTTAAATCCCTGCAGAATCTTGATATAATTTGCTCGTTCAAAAGCGCTTGGATCTGCAACAGAAGCCGAACTCATAGCTCCCTTCATCTCTTCCAGTGAGTTATACTCCTTCTCTTCCATCCATTCGATCATCTCTTTTTGGATCTGCTCGAGAATTCCGGGGCCGCTGTAAAGCAGAACTGAAGCCATCATGGCAACATCAGCGCCAACAAGCATCATTTTAATCACATCTTTGGCTGAATGAATACCGGTTGTAGCTGCGATGCTTCCCTTAAGGTGTGGCCTCAGCATGGCTATCCAGCGCAGTGGCAGCCGCTTTTCGAATGAACTGCTAAGCTCCAGGCTGGGCTGAACATCGAGATTTTCGAGATCAATATCGGGCTGATAGAATCGGTTGAACAGAACCAGCCCATCGGCACCGGCTTCTTCAAGTTTAACAGCCATGTTACCAAATGAGCTGAAGTATGGCCCCAACTTTACTGACACAGGAATAGTTACAGCTTCTTTCACGGCTTTCAGGTCGTTAATGTACATCTGCTCCACATCAGTTGAAGAGTGGGAAGGGTCGCCTGCTATGTAGTAGACATTGAGTTCGATGGCATCAGCTCCAGCTTCTTCCATGCGTTTAGCGTACGACCTCCACCCTCCTTCTGAAACCCCGTTAATACTCGCAATCACAGGAATATCAACCGCGCTTTTAAGTGCTGCTATCTGCTCAAGATAATCTTCTGCATGAAGGTTATGATATTCATCCGGTTCCGGGAAATAGCTCAATGCCTCTGCGAAACTATCCTGTGGATAGGTTAAAAAGTGGTCAAGAGCTTCATTTTCCACATTAATCTGTTCTTCGAAAAGGGAGTACATCACAATAGCTGATGCCCCCGCATCTT
>SLLL01000142.1 GCA_007134085.1 Balneolaceae bacterium | reverse complement strand
GAGTATTACAATTTTGAGGCAGTTTTTATTGGATCAAGAGTAGTTATATTAAAAAAACAGTGAGGAATAGTTAGTTGGAAATAATGCATAATATGCTTTATATAAATGAACAGGCCTAACAGAAGAGCAACGTTACAATTGTCCATTTTTATGTCATTTCTCAATAGAATAACCCTCTCACTCATACTATCACTTTTTTTCGCAGGGCTTGCGCAATCACAAACACAAACTCAAGAAATGCAGTTGCAGCAGCTGTCGGAACGATTGAGCAAAGAGGTAAAACTTCAACGTGCAGATGTAATTGCAGTAGCTAACAGAGAAGGAATTCCGATTAGAACCGAGCTTGAAGACGGCACTATCTTTGAGCTTATTCGATTCTATAATGGAATGCCAATGTACTACAGTACTGCAAATGCAGATGGCGCTGCTCTTTTAGAAACGAATGAGCTACACACGGGAGGAAGTTCGGGTTTACATTTAAGCGGAAGCAATCAGGTCATTGGGCTTTGGGATGCGGGTATTCCCAGGTTGGATCATCAGGAGTACGCGGGAAGAGTGTCTGTGCATAATAACTGGTCTTCAAATGTCATTAATCATGCCTCAAGAGTAACAGGCACGCTGATTGCCTCCGGATCTAACCTTGATGCAAAAGGGATGGCCCCTGGTGGAATGGTTAAGAGTTACAACTGGATTGGGGATTTATCAACAATGGCGAGTGCCGCTGCGGACGCCTCAAACGCTCTGCGAAACTCTGTTCACCCTTATCAGATAAACGTTGGTTGGAGTTTTGGCAATTTTAACCTTGATAAGGGATTGGGATGGTACTGGTATGGCGACCAAAATGATGATGAAAGCTTTTTCTTCGGCTATTATGATGAAACAGCGAGAAATTGGGATGAGTTGGCTTATTTGGCGCCTGAGTATTCTATTGTAGTCTCAGCCGGAAATCAGAGAGGTGAAATATATCCGGATGGAACCTCGGAAGATATGCTATTCATTTTCTACGATCTTAATGGTGACGGTGTTTCGAACTGGGAGTCAGTAACTGATATCAGAACAGTAGAACTTGGATTTGAAATACCCGGTGCAGATGGAGGAATTGATGGATATAATTCTATTTCCAGTTTTAATCTCGCAAAAAATATAATCACGGTTGGTTCTGTAGATAGTGATAAAAACATGTCTTCCAATAGCAGCTGGGGGCCAACAGATGATGGGAGAATCAAGCCTGATATCGTTGCTAAAGGTGAAAGTGTATTTTCTTCATCAGGTGGCAATATCGACAGTTATAATACCGCAAGTGGCACTTCTTTTTCTGCACCTATGATTTCAGGCTCCATTGCATTGCTGCTTGAACTTCAGGAAAATCTTAATCCGGGGCAATATTTACACTCATCAACAATAAGGAGTTTAATCATCCATACTGCCGAAGATTTAGGCAATCCCGGCCCTAATTATGAGTTTGGGTGGGGTTTAATGAACGCTAAAGATGCAGCTAAAGTAATGACGGATAATGCAGAACATGGTATTCACATCCATGAGCTAACAATTCAAGAAGGAGAAGAGATATTTATTAACGTAAGGGCAAAAGGTGGCGAGCCATTACGTGCCACAATAGCCTGGACAGACCCTCCTATTAATGAATCAGGTATTGTAGAGTACGGCAAATTGAATGATGATACTTCAATGCTTGTAAATGATCTTGATTTACGAATTTTGAATGGAAGCACTGTATATTCACCCTTTATTCTCGATCCTGAAAACCCTTCAAATACTGCCTCAACGGGGGATAATTTCCGGGATAATGTGGAAATGGTGCACATTGACAGCCCTTCTACGGGAGAAATTTACACCCTCAGAATTACTCATAAAGACGAATTAAAAAGTTTCGATACTGCTAGTGGCACACTTACTCCCGGGCCTCAAAATTTTTCTTTAATTGTAACAGGCAACGAGGTGGATGTTTTTACTCTGGAAATTGAAGAAAGCGATGGCGAAGGTTGGCGATTCTTGAGCTCACCTACTTCAGCAACCTATCTTGAACTGTTAGAACCCGTTTGGACACAAGGGCCACTTAACTCAAATTTCCCATCTTCTCAAGTATCTCCTAACGTACTTTTGTTTGATGGCACCTCTTATTCCTCACCATTAGATCTAAACACAACAATGCCTCATGGGTCTGGTGTTGCTGTTTTTCTTTATAATGATGATAACCTTGATAGTATTCCAAACTGGCCAAAATCCCTTGCACTTTCCGGTTTGGAAGGTATTAGCCCATTCCATATTGGAACATCAAATGGCTTAAACCCTGGGGATGGTATTTATTCAATTTTGGGAAATCCGTTTAATTCAGCAATTTCATTTGATGGTTTTATTTCATCTGACATTGGGGGCGTAGTTTATGTTTATGACCATGCTTGTACGATTCAGGAGCAACTTGATGAAGATGGGGGTGACTCCGGTGGTTGTTTTCGTGCATGGAATGGCATTGGCGCCGGCAGCCTTGAAGGTGGCAGAATTGCGCCTTTTCAGGGTTTTTTTGTTTTTTCTACAGGCTCAAATCCATCAATTACAATTCCTGAAACGGCTAAAACGGATATTGAAACCGATTTTTATAAAGGCCGGGAAAATTATCCTCTAATTCAATTGGTAGCCAGCCTGAATGACAGGCTATCTGCTGAAACATGGTTTAGTTTTTCAGATGAAGGCTCTCTTGAGCGCAACCAATTTGATGCCCCATATCTCTACCCTCTTGATTATCGCCCTTTTTTAAGCCTTTATTCTGAGGCTGGCAAAATACCCTATTCAATAAAGAATTTGCCCACTGAGTTTGATGAAGAGATACAAATTCCAATACACATTGAGGGATGGCAAATTGATAATAACAGTAGTGAGAATATGTATATGCAAAAACATGGTTTTGCAAAAATTAAATGGCCGACTATAAAGCATGCACCTTCAAATTGGACTTTATCCCTAAGAGATAATTTGAATGGCAGAATGATCAACATGCAAAGGGAAACTTCATACAGATTTGAAATTGCACATTCAGCAAAAAAAAGTCTTGGGCACAATTTCAATGATAATACACTTTTAGCAAGTTCTAATCTCGTAGATAATGAAGGCAGATTTACGTTAATAATATATCCATATGTCACAGAAGAGCCATTTGATACAATTAAACCGGATCAGATAGCACTAGCACAAAACTACCCAAACCCCTTCAACCCATCCACAATAATCCGCTATGAACTGCCGTCTGAAAGTAGTGTAACGCTTGAGGTCTACTCCATTGAAGGGCAGCGTGTGGCAACACTGGTCAATTCACAACAACCGGCTGGTATGCATTCCGTAAATTTTGATGCTTCCAACCTTGCCAGTGGTGTATATCTCTATCGCCTCACGGCCGGTACCAATGTATTGTCAAGAAAAATGATATTGATCAAGTAGGGCTTACTTCAGAAACATATTAAGAATTCTTACATGTTCTCATTCGTGTTGAACCCGCCGAATGCCTATTTTCTGTGAGAACATTTCAACCAAATTAACCTCACCATGATCGATTTTCTCACATACCGCGTAGGCAGGCTCTTGTTTGCACTGCCATTTGGAATCTTTGGAATTATACATTTTATGATGGGCCGGGATATGGCAGGTGTTGTTCCCGATTTTATTCCGGGTGGCATTGTGTGGGTCTATTTGATTGGAGCGGCGCTTCTTGGAGCGTGTTTTTGTTTTGTAACCCAGAGGTGGGTTAGGGAAGCGGCTCTTTTATTGGCTTTGCTCCTCCTTATTTTTGTTGGAACCGTACATGTGCCGGGAGTTATGGCCGAAACACCCAATGCTCTTTTCAACCTCTTGAAAGATACCTCACTTGCAGGTGGTGCGCTCTTACTGGCAGGGCTCTACACCAATCATGATGATGATGAAGAAATTGAAGAATCAATCTGATCTTAAGATCAAAGAACTATAGCTATGAACTCCGAAAAACTACGAGAGCTTCAGGCTCCGCTAAAAAACAGTTACAAAGAAAATCCAGATGCCGCCGTAATAACACTCAATGCCACCGGTAAAATTGGCGAAAATCTATCTTGTAAAGTAGATACCGGCAAAGCAATGGTAGAAGCCGGCCTGCATCCCGCAACGGGAGGCTCCGGCCTGCAGGCCTGCTCGGGAGATATGCTTCTCGAAGCCCTGGTTGCATGTGCCGGCGTTACGCTAAACACAGTAGCCACTGCAATTGAAGTAAACCTCGAGGATGCAACACTTACCGCAGAAGGTGTTCTCGATTTTAAAGGGACTCTTGGCGTATCCAAAGAGGTGCCGGTTGGCTTTAAAGAGATCAGGCTGCATTACGATCTGAATACCGATGCTAATGAAGAGGCTATCGCAGCGCTTCTGAAATTAACTGAGCGGTACTGTGTGGTTTACCAAACGCTTAAAGGCGG
>SLLL01000071.1 GCA_007134085.1 Balneolaceae bacterium | reverse complement strand
CCTTGGTGAATTCGATGGTAGAATCCGGCCATTCCAGGGTTTCTTTGTTCAAACATCAGGTTCTTCTCCATCCGTTACTTTCACCAATAATTCGAAAAAACCAGGGGGTGCTTACTTCGGTAAAGAGCTACAGCCAGACTTTGTAAAGTTTTCTGTTATAGGTAGTGGAATGAGAAACAATGTATGGCTTCGATTTTCGGATAGGGGCGGAAATAAGCAAGTTTCGTCTGATGCTTTACAGCTTATGCCTTTGAGCGAAAATTACACTATGTTCTCAGCTCAAAAAGAAGATGGAAATCTTTATCATGTGGGGCACTTTCCGCTTCCTGATGAGAATCTATACATTCCATTATTTGTAGAGAGTTCAAAATCCGGCAATTACAAAATCGAAGCAGATCTTGCCAATCTTCCCTCGCACTATACACTCTACTTTATAGACTATGAAAGAGATTTTACTGCGCAAATAGACGGAAAATTTCAGTACGAATTTGAATTAAATCGAACAGCAAAATCCGTAAATGATCCATTTGAGGCTATCCGGGCAAAACCGCAAATTGCCAAGAGTAGTGATAATCACAGATTTGCAATATCTGCCCGGCCGTTAGATGAAATTGATAATACATTACCATCGCAAATAACGCTCAACCAAAACTACCCAAACCCGTTTAACCCAACCACGGTTATTAGCTTTGAGCTGCCGGAAAGCAACACCGTTACACTTGAGGTATTCGATATGGTTGGGCGTCAGGTGGCAACATTGGTGAACGGGCCTCTTCAAGGGGGTACCCACCAGGTAACGTTCGATGCGGCGGGCTTGTCGAGCGGAGTGTATCTGTACCGTTTAACAGCGGGCAGTACTGTACTTTCGAGACGCCTTACCGTATTAAAATAAGGCCCGGCGCTACTGTGGGTGGCGCACAGCAAACCATTAACAGCTGACTCTTAGATTTGTGCATCAGGTTTAGCAGAAAACTGCTCCATAAACCTGATGCACTATCAACAAGAAATTGTTGAAAAAGCCATGTTTATTGTTTGTAGATTGATTAATATTAAAATATTTTCATGCTATAGCTTTATTAGCATGAGCATTTGTCAATCTCAGAGCATTTATGCAAGAATCAGTTATTTCGAAAGATGTATTGGTTTCCGGGAAAACATCGTTTAAAATCGAAGTTCCTTATAAACTAATCGAGACGGGCCAAAAAGGGGTTCAAAAACCTTTGATTCTCTATTTCCATGGATTTGGTGATAATCTGAAAGGTTTCGAAGAAACTATGGAGCCATTATTAGCTCTCAATGCTTACCACCTCTTTATCCAGGGGCCATACCCTATATATGACAAAAAAGGGAGTAAAACGGTTTCTAAATGGGGCAGGGCATGGTATTTGTACGATGGCAAACGCAAGCAATTCATTAAATCACTCGAAATTACTTCTGAGTTTGTTCAGGATATTGTAGATAACCTCATTAAATTCATAAACGTATCGCGTATCTGTGTAATTGGGTACTCTATGGGTGGCTATCTCGCCGGTTATTTTGGCCTCACAAGATGGAAGCATGTAAAAGATGTGGTAGTAATTGGCGCCAGAATAAAAACCGAGGTGGTTCATAGTGATAGTTGGCCTAATTTAAGCCACTTAAATTTTCTTGCCATACACGGAAAAAATGATGATAATGTGAGCCATAAAAGGCAAGAACAAGAAATAGAAACACTCAAAACGCATGGCGTGCAAGCAGATATCATGCTTCTGGAAGAAGAGCACAAGTTGAGTGAAAAATATTTAACCACTACACTAAGCTGGTTGAAAGAGAATAGTTACCAATAGAGATGAACAAATTTCAAATACTAAATTCATCAAAAGAATTATAAATAGTTGTTTAAAAATGATATAACCTATGGCAAGACTCGAAAATCTAAACTTTTTGATCGTTGAAGACGACCCAACGATTCGCTTACTTGTAAAAAAGGCACTTGAGCATCATGGTGGTTCTGTATCAGAAGCAGATACGGCAAAGGGGGGATTAAAATCAGTAAGTAATAATGACCTGGATTTAATTGTTCTTGATTTACGCCTGCCGGATGGAAATGGATATGAGGTATGTGAAAAAATCAGAAAAGATGGAAATAATACCCCGATTCTTATTCTCTCAGCCGATCATAAAACAGATGTAAAAGTGAAAAACCTGAGTGCAGGCGCTGATGATTACCTTACCAAGCCATTTAGCATCGACGAACTGCTTGCCCGAATTGAAGCTATTCTGAGGCGCAGTGCTGCAAATGAGGAGAGTGAGCTTGAGTGTGGAGATATTAAAATGGACCTGATACAGCGGGTTATGACGTTGAAAGGCAAAGAGGTGGATCTTACAAATTCAGAGTTTAACCTACTGGTATATTTGATAAAGAATGTTGGCAGAACAATATCGCTTGACGAGCTTGCCAAAAATGTATGGGGGATTGGGTTTAATACTCAAACAAACTACATAAATGTGTATGTGAGCTACATCAGGAAGAAAATGCGTGCACACACAGATTTTGAGTATATCCGCACTGTTCGTAAAAAAGGCTTTAAAGCTGTTTGCAAAGAGGGTTAATCAATCAACAGCAGCTGCAGGTCCATAACGTTGTTGCCGGTTGGGCCAGTTATTATGTGGCCGCCTGACTCTCTAAAAAAAGGATAACTGTTATTTTCCCGGAGATAGTTTTCAGGGCTAAGGCCATCTTCAACAGCCTTTCTGTAGCTTTTCTCATCAACCACGGCCCCGGCTGCATCAGTTGGCCCGTCAATTCCATCTGTACCGGCGCTTAAAAATGTTACGCTCCGTTGAATACCGCTCAGGTGCTTCGCCATTCGGAGTGCCAATTCCTGGTTTCGTCCGCCGAGCCCACTGCCGGATACCTCAACAGTACATTCACCAAAAAAGATGTACGCTTCACGGGTGCCATTTTTTTTCACTGTTTTGTTGAGATAAGATAAAATATGCTCTTCAAAGTCATCGATTAACCCCGCCCATGCCGGTTCTATTAAATGAGTATTATAGCCTTGATTTCGCACCAATTCAGCAAACTTGCCGGCAACGATAGAGGCTGAAGAAACAATAAAACTTCGGTGGGAATCGAAGTCTTTTGTTTTATGATTCGGTTTGATGCTGGCCTGATCTTCAAGCCAGGTACGCACAGGTGCAGGAATAGAATCATCAAGTGAATATTTTTTGATGATTGAAAGGGCCTCCTCATAGGAAATAACCTGCGAGATAGTTGGCCCGCTCCCGATAAAACGAAGGTCATCATCCGGCACATCAGAGATGATAATATCCATCAGCGTAGTATGATTTAGATACTCAAGCAGTTGCCCGCCTTTAACTTTAGAGAGTGCTCTTCGAACGGTGTTAATCTCCTGAATGGAAGCGCCTGACTTAAGCAACAACCCATAAACCCGGCTAAGGTGATCTTCAGAAATGCCATCCTGCGGAACGGCGAAGAGCGATGATGTACCGCCTGACACAAGATTGAGCACAAGTGCACCCTCTGGTATTGTCTTGATAAAATTGAGTAATGCAACTGAGGATGAAAAACTGCGATGATCGGGCAGGGGATGAGACCCGATTAACATCTGAATTGTGCTGAGATTTTCCTTTGAATCAGGTGGGGCAATAATCATCCCAGAATGCAGGCGCTCTCCTAAAATTTCTTCAACAGCCCTTGCCATAGTGGGCGAAGCTTTGCCAGTACCAATAACATAAACAGGTTGGCTCTCTTTTAGTTGAATGGCATAATCTTCAATCGTAAGCAGGCCGTTTTTCCTGTCGAATCGTACCTTTTCCGGGAGGAATGTGCGGGGGCTTACACCCTTTAATACCTCTTCAAAAAGGTTCGCTGCAAGTTTTTTAGTGTCCATGGATAAATCAATTTTTCTTATCGCGGTTATCAGATGTAGACGATGTTAGAAAGTTCAGTATTTACATGTGTTTAAATGAGTTTTGTAAAAATAACATTCATTCTGTTAAATAGTTGAATTTAAGCTATTGATTCCTGATTATCGATTATAGAACATTAACTTACACCAAAAAAATAACACATAACCTAACAAGGGGATATTATGGATGATAAAACAAAAGCAATCGTCTCTCACATTACACTGATCGGTTGGATTGTAGCATTGGTATTAAACCAGGGAGAAAATAAAACGGAACTGGCATCATTCTACATAAGGCAAATGCTTGGCCTGTTTTTGCTGGTTTTTGTACTGGGATTAATCCCAATAGTTAACCTGATTGCATGGATACTTGGAGTTGTACTATGGATTCTAAGCCTTATTGGCTCCCTTAATGGTGAGAAAAAGCTGACACCTGTGGTTGGCCAATATTTCCAGGATTGGTTTAAGGCTCTCTGATCTTGTGAAATTGTAACAAGATTTTTGTGAATGATGAATGGCTTGCAAACAGGAGAATCGGAGCAAGTTTCAGTTTCTGAGTGGATAGTTACCATAATCAT
>SLLL01000039.1 GCA_007134085.1 Balneolaceae bacterium | reverse complement strand
CGGCAGCCCTGCAATTAATGCGTATGCCATTCCCTGCGGGATTAACATCACACCAACGGTCAAGCCAGCACTCAAATCACCTTTAAACTTCTCTCCGCTGTATGCAGCAATATCCTGCAAAAGGGGAAATGTTTGGTTGATATGATATTTTATTGAGTTCAATGCTTTATTGCGGGCAGTTAATGTTTCTTCTCTTTTCTGTATGTGTGGAAAGATGAGAGCAATTCATATCCATAAAAGCGGGGTTATGAATCAAAAAAGATGGAAAGAGGATTATTCTCATTTCCGGATAAAGTAACCGGCAACCTTCACATTGCCGGCACTATTGTTTTAACTAATCGGGATTATGCTGTTTGAAGCTTTTGGTAGTTTGCGAATTCATCTTCAACCAAAGCTACGTTGAATCCGTCTCTCTTCAACAGGGCAGCAGCAACAGCTGAACGGCCGCCTGACTGGCAATGAACGTAGAACTTCTTGTCTCTTGAAAGCTCCTCTTTTCTTGGGAGAAGCCTTGTATGAGCGTAGTTCAACGCGCCTTCTACGTGTGCTTCTTCAAATTCAGAACCTTTTCGTACGTCGAGAACGGCTTCGCCATCTTTCAGATCGGTAATATCTTCGAATGTTACTGTCTCCAGTTTTTCGAATGCACCACCCTGATCTTTGTAAAGCTGTAGATCTCTCGGGGTTACATATCCGGCTACTTTATCGAGGCCGATGTTATATAGGTCGAGAACGGCTTCTCTTACCTGATGTTCGTCTAAAATCAGATAGATCTCTTCATCTTCTGTGATATATGAACCAGCTACTGTATTGAACTGCTTGTTGAGCGGAGAGAGCAGTGAACCTGGGATATGGCCGGCTGCAAACTCATTTCTTTCGCGTGTATCAAGAAGTACAGTGTTCTCTTTTCCAGCAAGGCCTTTCAGCTCTTTGATGGTAAGCCTTTTTGGCTGTGGCAATCCACCAATCAACGCAGGGCCAATCTTGTTATCGCGCTTCATTCTTGCGAAATAGAGTGGCGGTTCAGGCTGGCCTTCAAGAATAAACTTCACAAAATTATCTTCTGATGAAGCTGATTTCAATGAGTTGTTATACTTTAGCTCATAACCAACCGTAGTTTTTGGTATTGCACCAAGTGCTTTACCACATGCACTACCAGCGCCATGTCCCGGCCAGATCTGCATGTACTCAGGCATGTTTTTGAATGCTTCTACTGTTTTGTAGAGTGTTCGGGCTGATGGTTCCATAACATCTGCCATACCGGCTGCTGACTCAAGCAAATCAGGACGGCCAACATCGCCAACAAATACAAAATCGCCGGTAGCCATTCCCATTGGTTCATTTGCGGCTGCACCGTCTGTTACCAGGAAGGTTAAATGCTCAGGTGTATGGCCCGGTGTGTGCCATGCCTTAACAGTGATGTTTCCAATTTTGAATTCATCGCCATCGTGCATCAGTTCATAGTCATAATCGCTGCCAATCAGCCACTCGTACTTCCAGTCTGCATCACCTTCGTCAGATGCATATACCTTAACACCTCTTTCCGCGAATTCACGGAGGCCTGAGATATAGTCGGCATGGATATGAGTATCAGCTGCTGCAACAATGGTAAGATTTTGTTTTGCTGCGTGGTCAATATACTGATCGATGTCTCTCATCGGATCAATTACTACTGCTGTACCATTGGCCTGGCAGCCGATGAGGTATGCGTATTGTGCTAGTTTTTCATCAAAGAATTGTTTGAAATACATGATTATTTCTCCTTAGTGTTTGTTTTGTTTTTTGATATTCGTGAAAATTAGTGAGGTAATTTATCTCTGAGCACTCCATAGGTATAGGTACCTGCAAGTGCGGCGAGTATGGGGATAACCATAATGGTAAGGCCGCTTCCAAGCAGCGCAAACATCGGGCCGGGACAAGCGCCAAGCAGTGCCCAGCCAAGGCCAAACATGGATCCGCCAATCAGGTATCTTTTTACCTGCGACGCATCCTTCGGAGGGATGGTTATTAGGTTTCCATTGGCATCTTTCATATTGTTTCGCTTGATGATCTGCACTGATATAATCCCCACGATTACCGCAAGGCCAATAATTCCATACATGTGGAATGCATCAAACCGAAACATCTCCTGGATTCTGAACCAGGATACCACTTCTGATTTCATCAGTACAAAGCCAAATGCTGTACCGATCAATAAATACTTTAGATATTCTGAAAATTTCATAACTGACTACTGTTTAGGATAAAATGATTGGGTAGATGAACCAGGTCATCAGCAGGCCACCGATAAAGAAACCGATTACCGCGATAAGTGATGCAAGCTGAAGGTCAGATAAGCCCGAAATAGCATGGCCGGATGTACAGCCACCTGCATATCGTGCACCAAAGCCTACCAAAAAGCCTCCAAGTATCAGTACGATTAAGCCCGGCACGGTACCAAGCGCACCCCATGCAAAGAGGTCATCAGGCACTAATCCGTTGAAGTCTTGAATACCCATGGCCTGCAAATCCGCAATTGTAGACTGTGCAAGCGCGATCGGCTCGGGATTGGCAAAAACATATCCGCCTAAAAATCCGCCCAAAATTGAGCCCACCAAAAAGGTTAGGTTCCACTTACCGGCTTTCTTCCAGTCGTAATTAAAAAACTCTACGTTACCAAAGTTGCAAGCTGCGCATGCGTGGCGAAGGTTGGCTGATACGCCGAACATTTTACCGCCAAGTAATAATAAGAGCGGAACTGTTAACCCGATAATAGGGCCGGCCACATACCAGGGCCAGGGTTGATATAAAATGTCAAACATGATGTTTTGAATTTTGTGTTATTGTTTCTGAGATAAATATACGACACTTGTTTTAACTTGTCAATACAAGTAGAGCGATTTTATTATGCTCTCCCCTTAAGCATTCCCTGCCAATACATTGCAGGCAAAAGATCTTTCTTCATATGATACATAGATCGTCTTTCTTTCATCTGATTGATAGGAAATGAGGGTGTGATCTTGTTGTTATAATCAAACTCTGCGAGAATCAGCTTACCGAAACCGGTAATCAGCGGGCATGAACCGTACCCATCGTAAGACAGGCCTGCATCAATACTACCATTCTTCAGCAGTGATACAATATTCCCGGTAACCACTCTTGATTGCTTGCGTACTGCAGCGCCGGTTTTGGCATTCGGTGTGCTTCCTGCATCACCAAGAGAAAAGATGTTTGGATATTTGTTGTGCTGCATTGAGTGTTTATCAACATCAACCCAGCCTTCTGCATCGGCGAGCGGGCTGTTTTTGATAAAGTCGGGCGAACTTTGCGGCGGTGTCACATGCAGCATATCAAACTTGATCTCTGTTTGATCTACAACTTTTCCATCTTTATAAACATCATAAACTGCAATTTTCTCCTCAGCTTTTACCGCCTTTAGGTTGTGGAAGAATTTTGGCTCTACACCATATCGTTCAACCACAGGGGCAAGTGCTTCAGCTACTTCTTTCACTCCAAATATTACCGATCCGCCGGTAGTGAACTGCACACTAATCTTATCCAAGTCGCCACGCTTTTTCCACTTATCGCTTGCGAGATACATAATTTTCTGGGGGGCACCACCACACTTGAACTTTGTATTTGGCTGGGTAAATAGTGCCGTTCCACTCTTTAAATTTTTAATACACTCTTCAGTATAGTCGAGGCTTCTGTAGGAATAGATGCTGCAAATTCCATTGGAACCGATGCTTTCTGCAAGCCCCTCAACTTTATCCCAGTCTATCTGGATGCCGGGCGCAACCACAAGGTACTCGTACGAAATCATCCTGCCGCCAGCAGTTGAAACCGTGTTGGCATCCGGATCAAAAGACACAACACTATCTTTTATCCAGGCAACATCTTTGGGCATCACCTCTTCCATCAGCTTTTTCGACTTCTCTTTTTTGAAAACACCGGCGGCGTTGAACGTCCACATTGGCTGGTAGTAGTGAACCTCAGAGGGCTCAATAATGGCTATATCGTGGTTGGCTAATTTCTTCTTTAACTGAGCAGCTACGGTAATTCCCGCTGATCCACCGCCCACAATCACAATTTGGTGATGAGTTGTAAATGGCACTGCTTTCTTCTCATCAACATCTTTTCCCGATACTGTATGTAATGTCTTCATGATTTTTTATTGGCTACTTAATTGTTATTTACCTAAGATAAATAGCTCTACATGTAAATACAAGTATTGTTGTTTTGTAATATTCTTTGTAGATTCAAACAAAAAATTAAGACTCCATGGTTTTAAAAGAAGGAATACCACGCCACATTCAGATCTCACAATGGCTTCGCCAACAGATAGATGGCGGCACATTTAAACCTGAGGAAAAGCTTCCCTCAGAAAATGAACTTGCCACAAAGTTTGATGTGAGCCGTGTTACGGTACGCCGTGCGCTCCAATCGCTTGAAAGTGAATCGATCATCTATCGTTGCCAGGGGCTTGGCTCGTTTGTTAGTGATAGCCGTGTTTCACAAAATCTCGTGAAGCTTACAGATTTTAATGAGGATATGTCGCAGGCGGGTTTAATTGCGTCATCAGAAGTGAAGCTTTTTACTACGGTTGATGCGCCCGATTGGCTTGCAGAGCTTCTTCAGATTGAACCAGGAAATAAAGTGCTTCAGGTTGACCGCCTTCGAAAGGGAGATGGTGAGCCAATAGCTTTCGACAGTACCTGGATGCCTATTTTTTACGGGCAGCTGCTTGATGAGAAAAAACTGCAAGACTCTACAATTTACGATCTGCTCGAGCAGGATTATGATATCTCTGTAATTAAAGGTTGCTACAGAATGTCGGCCGAAGCAGCTGATGAACATCTTGCCGAAGAGCTTAACGTTCAGCCGGGCTCTCCCCTGTTTCTTATCGACCGAATTACATACACCATTGGCAGCAAGCCACTCTACTACCAGAAACGTTACTATCGCAACGACAAGGTGATCTATGAAATGACCCTTGAACGCTCAGCAGATAGTGGTCCCGGCGACAAAATGCCGCTCAAAGAATTCACCCCCGTTTTCAAATCATAAACAGCACTCATGTATTTCATTTTATTTTTACTCTCATTGATGATGATTAATCCCGCCACTAATACAGAATCAGAAAAAGAACTTTTCGTTGTACTTACATCCGCCGATCAGGAAACCCAAATGATGGCAATGGTTATTGCTACACAAACAGCCAACCAAGATGTGCCGGTACGTATTTTGCTGTGCAGCGATGCAGGCTATCTGGCAATTGATGGCACCGAATCAAGGCAGTTTGAGCCGGCAGGAAGATCTCCAAAAGAGTTGCTGTCTGGGCTTATGCAGAGAGGTGCAACTGTTGAAGTTTGCGGAATATTTCTTCCCAACAGAGAACTCGCCGAAGGCGATCTGATAGAGGGAATTACTGTGGCTAGCCCGCCTGAAGTGGCTGCGTATATGATGAAAGATGGTGTGCGATACTTCACATTTTGAGGAAAATGAAGAGCTATTTTCATTTGAAACGTAAGCAGAATTAAGCTCAATCTTCCATTCTGCACCCTACTCTTCAGGTTTAAATTCAATTGCCCTAACTGTTATAATACGCTATCTTAATCAGTTGAATTTATAACCCACAAAACCTTATTTATGACATTTCTGACAACATTTTTCCTTATGGCTCCACCCGATGGTGATGGCGGCGGTGCAATGATTAACCTGCTGTTTCTTGGAGCGATATTTTTTGTCTTTTACTTTTTCATCATTCGTCCACAAACCAAACGCCAAAAAGAAATTCAGAAAAAAGTAAGCGAAATGAAAAAGGGCGATAAAGTGGTAACCGGTGGTGGAATGATCGGTGTTGTGAATACCATTGATGAAGACACAGTACTCCTTGAAATTGACAGTGGCGTGAAAGCACGTTTCCAAAAAGGGTCTATCACAGATGTGAATCCAGGGAAAAAGTAGCCCATTACAAGTTGACAATTGACAGTATGCAGTTGACAACTTCTAAAACTTTTCAAGGCAGAATACTGGCAAAAGAGTTGTTAACTGTAAATTGCCTGCTGTCAACTTTTTTATTTTAACATCAAGTTTTATTTAATCGCTAACGGTCAGCTATAAAATTAATGCCCAACTTCTCCTTCAATACTATCCCCGAGGCCATCGAAGATATCTGTGCCGGTAAAATGATTATCGTGGTGGATGATGAGGATCGAGAAAATGAAGGAGACTTTCTGATGGCGGCTGAGAAGGTTACCCCTGAGGCGATCAACACCATGGTTATTCATGGGCGAGGGCTTGTTTGTGTGCCAATCACCACTTCCCGCGCAAAGGAGCTCGAGCTTGATTACATGGTTACCGAAGGCGCCGACCCAGATGAAGCCGCATTTACCATTTCCGTAGATCACAAAAAACTTACCACAACCGGCATTTCTGCACCTGACCGCTCGAATACCATTCGGGAGCTGATAAACCCTGATGCCAAACCGTACGATTTTCGCCGCCCCGGCCATGTGTTTCCCCTTACCGGTGTTGATGGCGGCGTTCTTCGCCGTGCCGGCCATACCGAAGCAGCTATCGACCTTGCACGGCTTGCAGGTTGTGCACCAGCCGGTATCATCTGCGAAATTATGCATGATGATGGCGAAATGGCCCGCCTGCCGGAGCTCATTAAGCTTTCGAAAAAGCTTGATATGAAGCTCATTACAATAAAAGACCTCATTGCTTACCGCATGAAGCATGAATCGCTCGTGAAAAATATCATGAGCGTGGACATGCCAACCATATTTGGTGATTTTAAGCTTCATGTGTTTGAAGAGAAACTAACAGGCGAACAACACCTTGCATTTACAAAAGGTGAATGGAGTGCGGATGATGAAGTACTCGTTCGGGTACACTCCGCAAATCCCCTCGCAGATATTTTTGGGAGCAAACGCAGTAATAAAACCGGCATACTCCAGCAGTGCCTTCGAATGGTGGATAAATCAGGGAAAGGCGTTGTGCTTTACATGGACCAAGAGAGCCGGGAATACAGCATAACAGACCAAATTACTGCCATCAGGCTTCAGGAAGACGGGCTTTCAAAAAAAGAGATCCGTGCCCGCCTTGGCGCCAAGATGGATGCACGAGATTATGGGGTTGGTGCGCAAATACTGCACACCCTCGGCATTCGCAAGCTTCGGCTGCTTACCAATAACCCTGTAAAACGCATAGGCCTCAACAGTTTTGGCCTCGAACTGATTGAAGAAGTGCCGATCCCCCTCAGCCATATCGATACCGATCACCCCGACGAAAAACTCGACAAGCCACTTCAGCGAGAAGGGTTTTTAAAGCGGTTGATTTTGGAGTAGCTGGCTATTTGTTACTTGCAAAAAAGCCTGTGATGATTTTGGGATAAGGAACTGAATTAAACTATCAGATCGTACTAACCCAAAGCGCTTGACAAATACTACATGCACTGTGCGTCTTTTGTCACAAACCAGCGCTGCCCACCAAGATAAATATTACCGTTCTGCTCAGACAAAGGCAGCCTGTATATAGTGCCGTCGTTGAATTTAGCTTGTATTGCAGCATGGCCCGAAAATGATTTTATTCGCCACTGTCCCTGCATTTGCCCGCTGCCTCCATGCGAGCCCCCAAAAGCCCCTCCCCTATCTACAGACACACCCGAACTGCTGCTTCCATGCACCGAACCATCCGGGCACAGATGAAATTCGCTGCGTTCCGACCAGCCACCGCTGGTATCGTAGTGACTGGAACTGTAGGTCAGTCTGTTGCCGGCAAGCCGGTTCTGCCAGTATTGTACTTCCTTGGCCTGCTCAGGCTCAAAAAATTGAACGGAACCCGCAATTTGTTCAACCAAGGCTGGATAGGCGTCACTGAACAATTCAGCGGTAACCAACGCAATGATAGAAAGCCCACCGCCCCATAGTGAAATAATATTCAATGAATATCCTCTTATCAATTGAAAACCGGACTGGCCCTGTACTATTACTTCAACAGTTCGTTCATCTCTCGCTTGTATGCTTTCGGGGTACAGTGAGAGGCCATTGCCGGCCTGCATCAGGCTCACTTGAATCTCGTTGCTTAGTTCGTCTACGTTATTTGCTGAAACAGGGCTGATTAAAATGAAGCCCGGCATGGTATTATGCCCGACCATAATTGCCTCGGCACCAACCTGGTATACCCAGCCATCCGGAATTTCGAGCGAAAAACCTGCTGCAGCATCATGGATAGTTGCTGATTGTACTTGCTTTTCCTTGGCACCACTATTGTCTGGGTAAGAGAATGATATTAGCATCATAGCTATTAGAATTTTAGTCCACACTCTTCTTGGATTATAAACGGTTTTATGGCCTAAACCACTACAACATCAAACTTTCAAGCCATCTTTTATGACTGTATAGGTTGATCGGGCGGGGGCAGCTGGTGGGTACTCTTCAGAACTGATATTTCCCGGATTTTAGGGGATATCCAGCCTGATTTTCCCGATCTTTTCGTTTCTAATTCTTTCTGATCTTTTACGATTTTCATGGATCTGTTGATTCGAATTATACGTTTGATGGTTCAGGATGTAGAAAGTTTTGTAGCATGCACCCTGCACCTTGAACCCTGATTTTTTACTTAATTAGTGTTAACTGCCGGGTGAATAACTGTCCACCTGCCTGCAAGCGGTAAATATATACCCCACTCGAAAGCCTTGATGCATCAAATGTTACCTGGTGGCTGCCTGCCGAAATCTGGCCGTCAACTAGTGTGATAATGTGGCGTCCAGTGATATCAAATACATCCAGGCGAACTTGCTCAGTTTGAGGAAGCTCATAGCTGATAACCGTGGTTGGATTGAACGGGTTTGGATAATTCTGATTCAGCGCTATTGTGGATGGCAAGCTTAGCTGCTCATCAATAGGGCTGTTGGAAAGAATCAGCTCAAACCGATTATCTGCTTCTCCTATTTGTTTCCAACTTGCGGTATAGTTAACAACTTCGGTAAACGACTCCCCTGTTGGCTTCAGGCGTTCGCTATGTGAGGTAGCATGAGATGCATCAACTTTAAAACGATAGCTGTTACCGTAGCTCAGTTCGGCAAGTACACCTGTATGGTGATCCCTGATATAGGCCAACCCACTAAATCCGCCTGACTCCGGAAGCGACCAGGTGAGTTCATAGCTTCCGGGCTGTGTGGTGCGAATGTCCAGCGGAATAGTCAATGGCTCTTCAGCAGTATTCGCCTTCCCGCCAAAGGTATACCCGCGAAGGGCATAGGGCTTTCCTGCATCATCCAGCAGATGGAATGAGAGCCAGCGTGATGCCAGGCCTTGCGGGCTCAGGTGGGGGGCATTATAGAGCTCAGGATTTATATCCCCGTCATCACTAATAAGTAAACGGGTAGTGTTGACAAATGGCTGCTTGTTCTGCTTGTTATCCTCACTCTGAACTGTTATAGATAAAACTGAAATGCCTTCTGACGGGGCAACCTTCTCTTTAAAGAAACCCTCTGCTTCGCTAATAAGGTATGCATCCTGAGGGATACTCAACTGCGGGCTAGCGCCGGTTGTCTGCACCCAGAATGCCTGGTAAGGGGCAATATGCACATCATCGGCGGCGCAGCTTAGGGTTATGTAATCACCATCATTTGTATTGGGGTCCCAAATGGTAACGAATGTTCCCATGGCTGCTACCTCAAATTCACAGTAGTCCAGCGCAATAGGATGTGGATTTGCCAGCAGATAGAAATTGTCTGATGTGGGTTCATCCGGATCAAAGCCAAGGCCGGAAAACTCAAACGTTCCGTCAAGTGGCAGCCAGTCACCTTCTGAGGCCAGAGTTTTTGGAAATCCATCCGGTGTTCCGTCATTGTTATCATCATCAAAAACAAAGACTATAAATGCATTACCCGGGCCTATTTCATCTTCCATATCAAACTCTGCATCCCACTGGTAGGCCGGCTGATCCAAAAGATAAATATTCGGATTAATAGAGGCAGGATTGTTCGATCCCGGTATGCCCTGTGTCCAGATGGGTGCCAGAAAATTTGCATAGGTTTCACCGATAACCGGGGAGCCCATGAAGCGCCATCCCTCACCGTCATGAGTCAGCTCGATGGCAGCGGCACTCATGTCGATGGTCAGGGTGTACGTATCTTCACTTTCAATTCCCTGATCACTTACAACACGAAACTCGAAAGAGTCGAAACTATAGCCATATCCTGAAGGGTCAGTTGGCTGATACAGGTATGGATTGCTGTTAAGTAAATCATAGCTGGCCAGTGCCCCTTCCGGGAGTGTTCCACCCCAGCCAAGAATAATCCCCTGCCCGGGCAGCGTTTCAAATTTGACAGACTGGCCTTCATCAATCCCAAAATCAGCGGAGGTGAAGTCGTAGGTTGTTTGATTCGATGCCAGTATCCGCCTGTCCTCACCCACTGGCTGTCCGCAAGTTTCAAAAAGTTCATCGCCAGAAATTGTCCAACCAAATTCATTCATCAGTGCATCCCTGTCAGGAGCGGCAGTGCAATAGTACAAACCTTCCGCCCCCAGCGTAATTCCAGCCGGGCCTTCGTTGGCTTCAACAAAAGCAGCCCAGCCGGACAGGGTGGCATCGTAGTTGGCAGATGAGAGGCCGGAGTTATCGAGCATTCTGTTCATCAAGGTTACAGAACCAATATCCCAGTTGCCGAGGTTTTGATTGAAGGAGGTGGCATTCTCAAACATTCTCCTCATATCGGATACAGAAGAAACATCCCATTGGCTGATGTCCTGGTTGAATGAAACCGCTCCTTTAAACATCTCTTCCATAGTATTAACAGTTGAGACATCCCACTGGCTGATATCGCGGTTAAAAGACTCAGCTTCTTCAAACATCGTAAACATTTCTGTTACAGAGCTTACATCCCAATTTGTTATATCTCCATTAAAGGAAGTCGCACCGGCAAACATATATTCCATAGTTTCCACATTTCTAACATCCCAATTATCCAGATCCTGGTTAAATGATTCAGCACCAGTAAACATTTCCCACATATCGGTTACTGAACTCGTATTCCAACTATTGATATCCTGATTAAAGGAACTTGCATTTAAAAACATCCCTCCCATATTTGTAACAGACGAAGTATTCCAGTTCCAATTGGCTGATTCGCCGGTTAATGCAGCAGCACCTCCAAACATCAAAGCCAAACTATTTACATTCGTAAGATCCGGTGTATCTTCTGCCGTTACATCAAGGTTTTCCGCTCTCCTAAAAGCTTCTTGCATGGAACTCCAAATGATATCGCCCCATTGTTCAATTAAGAGTATTTTCCGTCTGTCACTAACATTACGGAAGAAAATACGTGGAAATTCACCGGTGATCTCCACCCGATACGTTCCTGGCTCTGGAAACTCAATAGTAATATCACCATCTATGCCCGTTTCGAGTCCGTTTACAGAAGCATCGTTCACATCCTCCCAGTACACATTGTAATTGTAGGTTTCACCGGAAGCGGTGGGTATCCTTATTTGGTTATCTTCTGACGGCCCTTCGTTATCACTTTGCCAGATGGTGATGAATGGTGCTGGGCCGCAATCGGGCACGAGTTCATCGCCCGAAATTATCCAACCAAATTCATTAATTAGCGCTTCTCTGTCAGGAGTGGCGTTGCAATAGAACAAAGCATCAGCTCCCAGCTCAATTCCAGCCGGGCCTTCGTTGGTTTCAACAAATTCAGCCCAGCCCGCCAGTGTGGCATCGTAGTTTTCTGTGGAAAGGCCTGAGTTATCGAGCATATTGTTCATCATGGTAACTGAGCCAATATTCCAAGCGCCGAGGTTTTGGTTGAAGGATGTGGCATTTTGGAACATGTTTCTCATGTCGGATACATTTACAGGAGTCCATCCTCCTATATCCTGGTTGAAGTCCGCTGCTCCTAAAAACATTTGTGCCATGCTTTCAACATTAGATACATCCCAACTGCTTATATCCTGGTTAAAAGAGATTGCACCTGAAAACATTTGGGCCATGTCTTCTACACCTGAGACAACCCAGCCGCCGATGTTCTGATTGAATGAGCTCGCACTTGTGAACATTTGCCCCATAATTTCCACCTCAGAAACATCCCACCCGCCAATGTCTTGATTAAACGAAGACGCTTCGAAAAACATGGCAGCCATTCCAGTAGCACTCTCCGGGGTCCAGGTTCCGATATTTCCATCGAAGTTTGATGCTCCTAAAAACATTTGATTCATGTTTAGTATTTCTGAAACATCCCATTCCCAATTGGCATCGGCACCCGTCATTGTTGAGGCGCCCCGAAACATTCGAAATAACTCTGTTACCTCACTTAAATCTGGTACATCTGAAGCATTTAGCTCAAGATTGGAACATCCATCAAATGCCGATCCCATCGAACTCCAGGTGATTTCACCCCACTGCTCAATTGAAAGGATTTTGTCTTTGTCACCAGAATTATCAAATAATATTCTTGGGAATTCACCACGGATCTCCACCCGATACGTTCCTGGCTCTGGAAACTCAATAGTAATATCATCGTCTATGCCCGTTTCGAGTCCGTTTACAGAAGCATCGTTTACATCCTCCCAGTACACATTGTAATTGTAGGTTTCGCCGGAAGCGGTGGGTATCGTAATCTGGTTATCTTCCGAGAGCCCTTCGTTATCACTTTGCCAGATGGTGATGAATGGTGCGGGCTGACATTCGAGGGCAAGCTCATCGCCGGTAATAAACCAGTTGAATTCATCTATAAGTAGTTGCCTTGCATCAGCTCCATCGCAGTATAATAACCCTTCAGCACTAAACCCCACACTATTATTTACGCCACCTTCGGGATCCTGGGCAAGTGCGGCCCATCCTATAAGTGTTTGATCGTAATTCTCAATAGACATCCCGCTGTTATCGAAGAATCCTACCATTCCGGTTCCCGTGGTTGTTACAATGGCCCAATCCCCGAGCGATTGATCAAAGCTGCTTGCATTGCTAAAGATGCCTGCAAAAACCACTACTGATTCTACGTTCCAATTACTAATGTTTTGATTGAAATTAACGGCACCAGAAAACATCCCCGCCATGGCTGTGGCAGAACTCACATCCCATCCTGTTATATTGCCATTAAACATTTCTGCTGAGTTGAACATCTCGCTCATATTTTCTACGTTGCCCATATCCCAGTGATTCAAATCACTATTTAGGGAAGCAGCATCCCGAAACATTCGTACAGTAGAAGATACCTGGCTCAAGTCAGGTGCATCTAAAGCATTTATTTCAAGGTTAGAAGCTCCATAAAATGCATCCTCCATCGAACTCCATGCAATCTGACCCCACTGCTCTATCGAAAGAATTTTATCCTTATCTCCCGCGTCATTGAAAAATATTCTTGGAAACTCCCCGCTTATCTCTACCCTGTACGTTCCGGGATTGGGAAACTCTATGGTGATATCTCCATTTATATCGGTTTCGCTGCCAAATACGGAAGCATCGTTTACATCTTCCCAGTACACATCATAATTATATGTTTCACCGGAAGCTGTGGGTATCGTGATTTGATTGTCTTCCGACGGTCCATCATTATCACTTTGCCAGATGGTGATAAATGGTAATTCAATTTTATCTACCCACTCTACCGTTCTATCTCCTAAAAGAGAGCTCTCCTCACCGGCAAACAGAGCCATTCCGGTAAAAGTATCTTCTCCTTCAATATTGCCAGTCATCTGGTACGTAAATGGTGAGGGATCGAAATCGTTGGTAGTTTCAAACGGGCCGCTTACTCCTGCACGGGTAAATAACAGCCCAACCTCATCGGTGGTAACCGGGCTGCCCTGGCTGTTGCCAAGCGTTGCTTCTACCGTTAGCTCATCCCCGGTTTCAACCTGTAAGGGCGCATTTATGTTGACCTGTTGCAGCCAGGGGGTAAAATCGAACGTACCACTGCCTGCTAACAAACCGCCTGTTCCGCCAGGGTTATCGTTGTGCTCCGGGCCGCTGGCATCGCCCCACCAATTCAGTGTTGCCGTTACATCCGTGTTTGAAACAATGCCCTGGTTGGCGCTTCCCGAAGTTTGGTTGCCTTCAAAGGCAGAAAACGACACATCAAGAGAGGCATTTTGATCAACTATATGGATGGCCCCGCCGCTGTTATTGCGGAAAAGTACGTTCGTGTATTCGTGGCTGCCCCCTCCTGAGCCGGTTGCAGATATCCACTCGTGATGCACCCCACCGCCGACATTGGCCGTGTTATCATCAAAAAGAGTATTGTTTATGATCAGCGTTCCGGGAAAGTTAACAACACCAAGCCCGCCTCCATTTACATTCGAGCTGTTTTCTATGAATTGGGAACCCTCAATAGTTACCGTACCCGTACCTGTAAGGTTCATTCCACCACCACGAGCTAACCCGCCGGTGGCCTGGTTATTTTCAAAAAGGGTGTTTATTATCGTTACATCTCCCGAACCTGTTTTTCGAAGCCCGCCTGTCGAGGTGCCTGTATTGTCAACAATTTCACTATCGGTTATGGATCCTGAGTTCATATTTCTTATACCTCCATCTTCACCTGAATTGTCTCTGACCACCGAGTTTGTCATATGAAGTGTAGTGCCCGACATATTTATACCTCCGGCATTTCCTGGATTGGAGCCGGTATTTCCAAAGATTTCTGAATCATTTATTGTAAGTACTGTTGAACCGCCACCAACATGAATAGCACCACCCCTGGAGGAGCCTTGATTTTCAGTGAATAACACCCGTTCAATGAGCATGCTTGTTCCTCCCAGCACTTGCAAGCCGGAAAAATTAGCCCGCCTAATGGTTAAATCACGAATGGTGCCAAACCCGCTGCCACCCATGGTGAACCTGAAAACATAAGAATCCGCACCAGTCACATCGGGATCTCCCTGAACGATAGTATGCAGATCGGGGTCGGTACCCATGCCCGCACCCTCAACCGTTATACCGGTTACTGCACCTCCAAAGATCACTGCGTTATTGGTATAGGTGCCGGCCTGAAGGCTTATGGTATCTCCGGGTTCTGACTCAGAAACGGCATGAACGATGGTAGCACAGGGTGATGCCTCAATGGTACAGTCATTATCTGTATCATCGCCCTGCCCGTCGGGGGCAACATAGCGGGTGGTTTGGGCGGTAATGACCCCGGCTGTGATGAAGAACAGCAGCAGGGTGGTGAAAACAATTTTACCCGATTCTTTGATTAATTTATGAAGTGGATGTATAGTTGCAGATTTCATCTCTTTGGTTTTTTTGTTGAGGAATTACCGAATACATCGGCGGTTAAAAAACCTATAAAACACCCGCCTATTTGTATATCCCGCAATCACGGTATTTTACGTGTACAGATCTCACAGCATACTAATGTAACTTTAGATTTTGTTGCAGCACCTGTGTCCCCACATGTTTTTATTTGGACAGAATGGAAGAGTCTCTTGATATGATTGGGCTAAATTAACCCTTCTCTCAAGGCTTTGGCTACGGCTTCATTGCCGGAATTTACCTGTAGTTTAGTGTAGATATTTTTGATGTGGCTATCTACTGTATGAAAGCTCACATAGAGTTGGCCGGCGATTTTCTTTTTTGAAAAGCCCTCCACCAGTAGTTCAAGGATCTCTTTCTCTCTTGATGTGAGCCCGTAATCATTCGCGGGTGGCTGAACGGTGAAAAACATTTCCAGCACTTTTTTTGCGATTTGCGGATTGATTGGTGCCGCACCCTCAACTGCATCAAAAATGGCTTTTTCAATCTCTTCGGCAGTAGAGTTCTTAAGCAGATAGCCGGAAGCACCATTGCATAGAGCCCTGAAAATACGGTCATTATCCTGATAAACAGTAAACATGATAATCTGTATACCAGGACGGGCTTCTTTTAATTGTTTTACCCCTTCAATACCCGACATCCCCGGCAGGCCTATATCCATCAGAAGAACATCTGGCGGATTTTCAGTACCACTTTCTATAAAATCAAACAGCTCTTCACAATTCGGAAAATTTTGGCTGAGAGAGATCTGCGGATGGCCTTCAAACGACTCTGCCACCGTTTGCCGGTACATGTCGTTGTCTTCTACTATCCATGTTCGTACAGAGCTTTTTTTTGAAGTACCTTTCATTAGAAGTTGGTTCGTTAGGAAAACATTAGTGAAGCTAAATTCTAAAGTCTATACCGT
>SLLL01000036.1 GCA_007134085.1 Balneolaceae bacterium | reverse complement strand
TTATTTCTGATCATATTCAGAACATGGTTGCGTACGGAAGAGAAAAGATAATTTTTAATATCACTTTTTACTGAGAAACGATTATCCCAAAGCTTTACAAAAACATCGTGAACAGCATCTTCAGAGAGCTCTTTACTCTTCAGATATTTGAAAGCAAAACTGTAAAGGCGTTTGTGATAGTGATGATAAATCAGTTCAAAGGCATCATCCGATCCGGATTTGAGCTTGGTTAATAAAATTTTATCATCAAATTGGAGCATAAAAAGCGTGCCGGCAAAATTACAATTAACGGAACAGTACAGCTTGTTTTCTATCAGTGCTTAATTTCTAAACTCTGAGGCTTTGGAAGTCTTAAAAAACAAACCATTGATTGAGCATGAACTAATATGGTAATGAAGTATGCAATAGAATAGATAACCGTAAGTAAAAAACCAACTTTTTATAAGCCGCAATTGGATAATCAGGCTGGATGCGCTTCTATTCGAAGATAAATGAGGGATTTTGATGTTGAGGCAAACGCTTCTTTTCGATGGATTGCCTGTAGTACTCTTCAACATCGCTTAAGGTATCTACATCATCAGGGCCAAGATCCCACCGAATGGCTCTGAATCTCGGGAAGCGAAGTGTATAGCCGGCTTTGGTTCGTTTGTTAACCTGCACTTCATCGAACTCAATTTCAATAACCAGCTTTGGCAGCAGCCCAAGTGTGGGGCCATATCGTTCAACGGTTATCTCTTTTATCAAGCTATTCATTCTCTTCAGTTCGTCATCACTATAACCGCCGTACGCTTTCCCTATGGGGATGAATTCCTCTTCATAACGCTCATCATCCTTAACGGAGATACCCAGTGTAAAATCGGAATAGGTGCCGCCCCTTTTGCCGCTGCCGGCATGGGCATACATCATGATGGTATCGAAAGACCCACCCGGTTTCTTTACTTTTAGCCATGATTTTTTTCGTTGCCCATACTCATAAACACTCTCTTTCAGTTTCAGCACGAGGCCTTCGTTGCCATGCTCAAGGGCTCGATTAAAAAGCGTATCTACATCATCCTCATTCTGAAGGCTGTTTTGCGATGATATCGGGATATTATATGTGCCGGCAAGATCTTCAAGCAGTATCCTTCGTTCTGTTAATTTGAGATTAAAAATAGGTTTACCGCTAGCGTAAAGAAGGTCGTAGGCGATGAACAATACAGGATATTGGAACAGCACCTTTTTACCGGGCTTTTTAATTCCCATCCGCTTTTGAAGCAGCTGAAATGGTAGGATGGTGTCATCTTTATACACACAGATTTCACCATCAAAAACGGTTGCAGGCAGTTCTCTTTGGCTGAAAAACTCTACTATATCGGGAAACGAATTGGTGATATCATTCAAATCACGCGAGAAAATTTTGATGGTATCTCCCTCAACGTGAAGCTGTGCCCGCATACCGTCGAATTTTTCCTCGGCTACGTACTGCGCAAGATTTTCTACAGCCCTGCTCTCGATGGGTGATGCGAGCATAAATGAGAGCGGTGTAAAAAGTGTAAATCGCGCTTCGTCAAGACGGTTTTCCCTCGCTAAAACAGCCGTTTTGCCGAGGCTGCCGGTTATCATGTGTGCATAGCGAACAGCTTCCCGATCCCGGCCAAATGCCTTTGCGATGGATGCCACCACACTTCGGGTTTCAAAACCAATTCGAAGTGAACCCTGGCCCAGTATTCTGATGAAATATTTGATCTCGATGGGCGCCATTTTTTGCCAGACATTGTGCAGAATCTCTTTTTTCTGATCCCGCCCGGATGCACTATACAGGTTCACAGCAATCTCCTGAATGTCATCCAGTCTCAGATTTGCCGGTGATCTTTTTTTGATGGCTGCGGGAATATGTTCCATCAGCCGTTCAATAGTTTCTGAGCTGCTTCCTGTTGCCGTTCGGCACGGTTTGAAAACCCTGTCGTAGTCAATTTCGCAAAACTCAGCAGCGGCAAGGCCACTGGTACGGCTGCCAACCGATGCCCGCTTACCGGATAGCTCAGAAAATGCACCCTCCCCGATAAATTGTGCGGCAAGATTCAGTTCATCTGCCGTTTCGAGAGCGGAGAGATAATCGGCAAAAAGCCCGATTTTGGCATTGCTTCCCCTTGTCTCTCTGATTTTTTGAACAACAGTGCAGAATTGTAGAAATGTGGCTGTCATGGTCAATCCTCCGGCTCTGCTTCCATTTCAAGGTATGTACTGCTGATGTTCTCCTGCTCAAGATAGTACTGCACTACGGCCGGGTTGGGTGTATGTGTGATGTACACTTTGCCGGGATTCAGCTTCTTGCAGAAATCAATCAATTCAAAAAAATCAAGGTGGTCTGAAATAGGTATCAGATTGTCAACGGTTAACTGAGTACGGCGTGATTCGTTTGCTGCCCAGCCGGAGCAGTAGGCCACTTTTGTCTTTTTTACGTTTGATGCAAACCCGTTTGATAGTGCAGATGCAGGTGCAATCAGAATTTTTCCCTCACAGGTTTCTCTGTCGTAAGCTGAGTAGTTGCCGAGATCGATTCCGTGGGCATCATAAACCGAGCATAATTTGTATCCGGCGCCATGTATCATCACCGGATGGCGCAATGGTGCCAGCAGATGCATAATTTCCTGTGCTTTTCCCAGATTATAGGCAAGAAAAATGGGCGTTTCGCCCGCCTGCAAAGATCCCAGAGCAAAGTTTTGAATTTTTTTTGTAAGCTCTTCGTACGATTTCCACTTGTAGATCGGCAGGCCAAATGTGGCTTCTGTAATCAAATAATCGGCACTATCGGGCGATTCAAATCCCTCCGTAGCCGGAGAGGGTGGCGTACGGTAATCACCGGTGTAAAGAAGGGTTCCGGCGTCCGATTCAATATAGATCATAGCCGAGCCGAGAATGTGGCCCGCGGGATAGAGTGTTACGGTGCATGTTGGCAATTCCAGTTTTTCACCGAAATTCAGAACAGTTTCGCTTCCTTTGTATCCGCGTAGTTTTAGAAGCTCGAGCGTGGCCTTGGTGGCACATGCTCGGGTAGCTCTGTTTCGGGGCATATGGTCGGCATGGGCGTGGCTAACAAATGTCTGTTGAGCTTTGGGGTGGTAGCCATCCAGGCTAATGCCCAGTTCGGGGAAGTAAAGTCCGTGATAACCGGTTTTCTGAAATTTCATGTAAACCGCCGCTCTGTAGTTATGCGGCCTGTGTACGCTCGAGTAACAGATAAGTGAGCATGAAAAGAATCAGGCCGATGATGATCATGTTTGCGGCAACATAACGAATTTTTCTGCTTACCTGTTCGCCGCCGGCAAGGATGGCTTTTGAAGTATGGGGCCAGAGAACCAGCAGCTGTCCGGCCATGTAAATAATAAACAGTGACCAGATAGAGAAGAGCAATTCAACCCATGAAAACGGGAAAAACGAGAGGATAAAACCGGGAATGGTAAAGAGCAGCAGATATTTCAGAACCGTCCGCCAGATTTTAGGCGGTTTAGGTTCTTGGGCTGCCGTTTTCAGGTACACATCAATCGATGATGTTTTGAACAGCAGATAAATGCCATAACTCAACAAAAGAGCCCCGAGTGAAACGTAATATGCAGTAAACCACTGGGCTGAGAAATTTTCCATGAAATAGAATCGGTGTTATTTAAACTTACCTGAAAGTGTTCATCAATGAATCAGGTATGGTGGTTGAAGGATTGTACAGATCACTCAATCAAAACACGCTTCTCATCTGTTTTGAGAAGTTCAGGCAGGATATCGCAGATGATTTGTTTAAATGCCTGAATGATGGTTGGCTTCAAATGCTTTCGCCCATAAACCAATCTAACTTTACGGGAGGGTACTGGTTTTTCAAACTCTTTTATCACAGCATTCGCACATTTTCCGTCAAATTCCCGAACAGCAAGCCAGGGTAGAAGTGTCATCCCAAAATTTTGCTCAACCAGTTTTTTCAATGTTTCGAGGTTGCCACTTTTAAATTCAATGGACGGCCGGTTTTTCTTATCGGCCTCTTTACACAGCTTTACGGTTTGGTCGCGAAAGCAGTGCCCTTCACTTAAAAGCCAGATGTTGGTTCTGTCAAGGTCATCAACGGTGAGCAGCTCTTTGCCGATTAGAGGGCAATTATGTGAGAGGTATCCCACAAAAGGTTCAACGAAAAGATCTTCTGTATAGATGAAGCTCTGCTCTACAGGCGTGGCGAGAATACCGGCATCAAGTTTATCTTCAGCAAGCTGCTCAAGAAGTTCTGTGGTGAGCATCTCTTCAACTACAATATCTACTTTGGGGTGTGTCTCAAGAAAAGTTCGCAGGAAGATCGGTACAAGATAGGGTGCTATTGTAGGGATAATGCCCACCTTAAACGTACCCTGAAGTTGCTCTTCCTGAAAGTTAGCAATATCTTTAAGCTGCCGTGCCTCCTTAAGAATAACCTGGGCTTGCGCGATTATTTTTTCGCCGATAGGTGTAGGAATAACCGGTGTTTTTGTGCGGTCGAAAATCATCACCTCCAGCTCATCTTCCAGTTTATGGATCTGCATACTGAGCGTTGGCTGGG
>SLLL01000048.1 GCA_007134085.1 Balneolaceae bacterium | reverse complement strand
CCTTACCCGCCATAATGTAGTCATCAAGGATGGTGGATAGCGGCACCTCCGTTCTGCCATCGAGATGGCGGTCAGAGTAGGTTAGGAAATACTTATAGCCGATCATCCACTCCCCTTTGTGATGTGTGTGCTCGGCATGTACGCCAATCGGGGCATGGCCATCGGGCCTTGCGGCAGTCCATTGTGCGTTTATGGTTTCTGTGAGTAACAAACTTATGAGTCCCGTAATCAAAACCATAGATATTGTACGGTTATCAAATTTATTAATACAATTCATTTTATGTTTTATTTAAGATTGGTTTAAATTTTAAATGTGTTCTGAATCAATCTTCAGAAACTGGTATCGTAATTTTCAGCTCCTCCCACATCAGCTCAATTACACCTCTGCCAACAAGGTTTCCTAACACGTTATAGGTAAGCTGCTCAGTGAATTCATGCTGTTCCGGTTCAACTTCGATACGAAGAACATCTAATTCCTGGTCGTAATCATCAGCCAGATGTTGATCCCAATTTTTATTCAGGATTACTGTCCAAATTTCTCTGCCAGGCATAGTGAAAAAGGCATATTTACCCGCAGGTACAACCTGATCTTTGATTCGCAGATCATTGTCAAACTCAAGGGTTGTAGCCATGTGTGCACCCGTTACCCAAACGGCATCATAGGCTATCAAGCCGCCCCATATTATCCGGTCTCTGACGGAAGGAGCATTGTATTCTATGTGAACATGAGTCTGCCCTACATCAGCCATAGCCATTCTTGGCGGGCTTAGTGATTCATTTCCACCATCCCTTCTATGAGATGCATGATGATCATGATTATCATGATGATGCGAATGTGCCTCATTCATCTCTTCAGACATGGTGTCTGAATGAGATTGGTGTTGTTCGTGATTATCGCCTGATGTGCAGGATAAAAGCATACAACTGATTACAGTGCATAAGAGAGTTTTTAAGAATTTTTTTTCCATTACCGAATAGTTTTAGTGATGATTTGATGTTGAATCCTAAAGACCTATCCGGTATGCATACTGCTATTTAAAGAAATAGAAAAGGTTACAAGAACTACCTATTCAGCCTCAAAAAATTAGAGTTGAATACAGTTTTTCTGAAAAAATAGACGATGAACCGGATGGTCAGGAGAGCAGATCCGGCGGATGAAAGTGCGGTCTGGAGAAAAGAGGTGAGTGTGAAATCAAATAAAAAGAGTTGACAGACCAACTATTCCTGATAATGAGCTTTTCAGTTGATGCGAATGAGAGATATATCAGCTGTTTATCCAACTGAAGCATAGTCTCAGGCTGGTTCTGTTTAGCATCGTTGGCTTCAATCTGTTGGGTTAGATAACAGAATCCTTCGCAATCATTTTCAGGCTCGTCTCGCTTTTCGCACAAAAATTCTATGATACTCTCTTTGAACACAAAATATTCGATCATAGGAAGAACTGGCTGGATAAGACCAACTAAAAAAACAGCCAAACAAGAGATGGAGACTATTTTGCTTCTGAGCATTTTATTTCATTTGGAATGTGGGCTTAAGTTACAATTAATTCATAATATAAACGAAATTTTTTACACACATTTTCTCAAATATGCACAATTCAGCTTTACATTCAGACTGGAAATAGATGTGCTTTTTAGGAATGAGCTTCATTCTGGTTTTGCTTCATCAGCAATGATAAAACATGAAAAGCCATTCGAAGATTTTGCCCATTACAAGATATAACTGCTTAAGTTCTATACTAAAAAAACGGCTCTAAGGCTTTTAGAAAAATGCCAGAAAGCCGTTTCCATTGAATGAGATCAATTCAAAAATTACTCATGCGGATGTTGAATAATTTTCTTTAAAATAGATACCTGTATGATAGACTTACATTTCTGCCCGGCATAGGGAAACCAAACTCACTGCGATCTATTCTTGAGAGATGGTCTCTATATGTTGTATTCGCAAGATTCTCAACCCGTAGTGAAATCCGGTGCATTCCGTTTGCACTGAAGTTGTATCCGGCATTGGCATTAATCAGGGTATATCCATCAGTTGGCAGCTCTTCTTGTACCACCCGGCTTTGCTCTCCAACCAATCTGATGCTGCTTCCAATCCACCAGGTACCGGTATCATATCGGGCATTAAACCGAAATCGCAGAGGCGGCATTGTTGGTAGTGGTGTGGAAGTGTCTACACGGCTTCCGCGAACATAGTCTACAATCCCGCCAATCTGAAAGGCATCCGTTAACAGTATAGTAAGCTGTGCTTCTCCACCTACCAACTGTGCATCTCTCGCCCTGTATTCATATATATCCCATTCTCTGTTTCTGTCATCTATGAAAATATCACCCGTAGGCTCAAATGCCACAAAATCTGATATTCGATAATAGAAACCGGCTACTTCTGCCCTAACATTTCTGTTAGCAAACCTTAGGAAAAGATCTGTACCAAGGCTCGACTCTGTTTTCAGATTGGGATCTCCTACTTCATACACACCAGCACCAAAGTGAACACCATCAGCATAAAGTTCTTCCAGAATTGGGAAACGGTGAGCTCTGGCCAACTGAGCACCGATTTCCACACCATCAACCGGTCTGATATTTATTCCTAATGAACCGGAGAGGGCCGAATTAGATATTGTTTCATCGATATTCGGAAAGAATTCATTTGTGCGGGTACTTACGTACGATGATTCCCCACGTATACCAAACTGTAATCTTGTAACAGAGCTGAGTGGAATTTCCTGATATGTAAAAAGCGCAAACGTTCGGGTGTCTACTCCCGGTGTGAACGCTTCATCTCCACCCACATCTCTTCCAAGCACATAAGCATTCAACCCAATAATTCCATCATCAAATGCACCAAATGGTTTATGCCTTATAGAGAGAGTACTATTAAAAGCAACCTGTTCGAATTCAAGTTCAATATCCTCATCAACAGACCCATCATCTTCAAATTCTATCTCTATCTCTTGCTGAAACAGCCTTGACCCATGAAACCGGAGATCTACACGATTGAAAAAACGATCCTGAGTCCATTCAGCTCTGCCTTGCATGGTTTGCTGGTTCATTCGTATCTCAATCTCTTCATCAGGGTCGTCTATCTCTTCTGGTAAACCGAAGGTGTGATTTAATCCTGATACTGCCAGCCCACCTGTAAAACCCTGTGTTCGATAGCTAAAACCACCACTTCCCTCAAGATTACTAATCGAGGTTCCGGGAAGCCTGCCATCCGGGGTTCTCAAATCGCCTGCACTTCTGTACGACAGCCTGGCTGTTGATGCCCAGTTTTCGCCACCGTATTGATACCGCCCAAAGCCTGTTAGTGCATCGTTCACGGAAGCTCCTTCCAGTGCAACAGAGCCTGATGAACCAGTTTCCCATTCTCTGGGGATATCTGATGTAAGGATATTCACGACTCCACCAAGAGCGCTCGATCCATAAAGAAGGCTGGCCGGGCCACGAACAACTTCTACACGATCAGCAGCAAGGGGCTCAAGGGCAATGTTGTGATCAGCCGCTGAATTGGATATATCCCCCATTCGCTCACCGTTTTCAAGAATCAAGAGACGGTCTCCATCAAAACCTCGTATCACAGGCCTTGCCGGTGCCGGCCCGAAAGACCGCATTGCAATACCGGCTTCACCATCCAGCATTTCACCGAAAGAAGATGCCTGCCTTTCCTGTAGTTGCTGAATAGTGAAACCCTGCGCAGGCTGGTATTGGATATTCCGCCCAACCGGTGATGTTGTAACAATCACATCATCCATCATAAATATTGATGTTTCAAGCTCTACAAGTACAAAACCATCATCAGGATGATCTATGGATACCTCTTTAGAACGAAATCCAATAGACGATATAGTAAGCATGTAGTTTCCAGATGCTACATTTGCAAACTCAAAACGGCCATATTGATCAGCAACTGTTCCTCTGTTTAGTTCGCTAATCTGAATAACAGCTCCAGGAATAGGTTCAACTGATTCTGAACTAAGCACTTCACCCCTTAGGGTTTCATCTATGTTAATTGCACCGGCTTCAGAAATACCGGCAGTAAATAACAGCAACACCACTGTTATTAAAGTTGTATTGAAATTCATAATTAATAACCTTTTGATTTTTCATTGTTTGGTTAAATAAGCTAAATCAAGAGGCCAGCAGGAGGTGCCCGTGCATCGGAGAGATTGAGTGAGTTTCTGCACTCGGAAAAAAGGGTGTTTTGAAAGAAAGGTTCATCAGCAACTATATGTACAAGCTGTACACTTTCTGATATTTCTATCGAGCTCAGAGACAAACATAGAGCGCACAGTTCATCATCACCGTGTTGATGATCCTCTGAATGATCATGGTGATCATGATGTGCATGTCCGTGGTGGTCGAAAAGCCCTGAATGATCAATAACCACATGCGCCGGATATACAAAGGCCATACATACAGCTAATGCTATGGTAAATAGTGCTCCGATTCTATTTGATGTGATTTCGATCACTTAATTGTTGGATTGATTTTTAGCTTAGGCTAAATGTATTCATTATTTAGATAAGACTAAAATTTTATTTAGACAATTTATTGCTTACTGTCTAACACCAGAGAGAAT